>CBDUGV010000266.1:0-5956 GCA_965366815.1 uncultured Bdellovibrionales bacterium
ACGGTTGCCCCCAATACTCGTTTCATTGCTACCACCAAATTGTTAATAGTATTGTGCCTAGAAACACCTTACCCCGCTTGGAGCAAACGGCACTTCTCCCAACTAGTTACATGATATCCTGCACTGCAGTTCGGATCTAGGGCCCTATTCTACGTTGAATGGTATATTCAACAGATAGACACAGATACCGACAGGTAGTTTGAGAAGTTTTCTCGTAATGATACCAATCTGATAGTCGACTGATTGCCATAAAATCGGCGATCGGCGATACCTACCGCAGCAAAACGATTTCCACACGGCGATTCATTTGCCGCCCGACATCGGTCTCGTTGCTCGCCAGAGGTCGTGCAGCACCGTGCGAGTAAACGCGAATCTGATTGAGCGAAATACCATTTTCTCCAAGAAAGCCGGCAATCGTTCGGGCTCGCGCCTCGCTCAATCTATAATTTCGATCGGTGTTCCCGGTGTCATCGGTATGCCCATGAAGCTCAATACCGCCAACGTAGGGGTTCTGCTTGACGATATTACTGAGTCGCTGTAGCTGAGCGACTGTCCCTGTACGCAAAGAGGCTCTGTTCTCATCAAAGAACACAGTACTTGCAACGCTGGTCTTGCTCAGCTTGCGTTCGCGATCATCCATCGCATACTGCATACTCAACAAGTTTCGGTGATTTGCCGCTACCTGAACTTTCAGCGCATCAAGTTCGCGCTGCATTTGAAGCTCGCTGCCTTCCGCCAGGTCTAAACCAATTCCCGTCATTAAACCACTTACGGCACCAAAGCCAGCACCCACGGCCGCACCAGGTCCAACCGCACCAACCTGATTACCGATAATAGCACCGGCACCAGCACCCCATCCCGCACCAAGCACGGCACCGGTCAGCGACTTATCAGGCCCCGGTGTCGGATAGCATGCCGAAAGACCAAGTATCACCACACTGACTAGAATTGACGTTACGTGCTTCAAACTCTTAAACCTCCAAACAGCAACAACACAGTAAGTTGCTCATATTAACGCCTGGATTTTAACAGTATTTACTGCGGGTAAAAACAAATAATTAGTGACAGAGACACAATTATAACCGGCGGGCCCAAAAAACTGCTCATTTCTGAAGCTACGTCTCTGTTATCTATCAGTTGTCGGCTTACTTCATCTTGCTGGAAGTTGGTTTGGTTCTTCGTCGGGGGCTCAGAAGTGCCACTACGAGTGTGAGCCAGGAGATGATCCTGACAGGCCAATCACCGAAACGTGAGTAAAGTGTCTCTCCAGAGAGCAACTGCACCGTGTGTACGAGATAGCCTTCTTCAAATATCGGAAGGGAAGCCACTGTCGCACCAAGAGGGTCAACCACTGCGGTGTATCCTGTATTGGTGACGCGCAGGAGGTATCGTCGGGTTTCAATCGCGCGCCAAAGGGCCAGAAGGTGGTGTTGATAGGGGGCCGCAGTATTTCCATACCATGCATCGTTTGTCAGATTCACCAAGATGTTGGCGCCAAGCGACACCGCTTCTCTACTGAGGTCGGGAACCAGATCTTCGTAACAAATGAGAATCGATGAGCGCCAATTTTCGGTTTGCTCGCCATTGGGAATATCCAAGTGGATCGGTTCCTTGAGATCTCCTTTTGCGAAATCGCCAGTCTGCGGACTAATGCGTTTCAGCTGAGGGAATCGATCGGCAAACGGAAGATATTCGCCAAATGGCATAAGCGCGCGCTTATAATACCGACCTGCAACCTCTCCTTCGCGCGTAATTCCAAAAGCAGCGTTAAAAAATTTCGCCGAAAGCGAACGGCGATATTCCGGCGTATCTAAATCAGGATGACGCTCAAGTATCGCTTGTACTTCGGCAGCAGGCCGACGTCGAAAGGCCAATCCCCCATAAATGAGAGGCGCAGTAGACTCAGGAAAAGGATCTAGCTCGGAGCCACGGACATTGAGTAACTCTTCTGGAGCAAGGCGATTCATCACCGATTCAGGCCACAAGAGCAACTTGGCTCCTTCAGCTATCGCGGCTTGGCTCAACTCACGGTAGCGGTTTACATTTACATCCAAATAGCGCACGTCGCCTTTTTGCTTCGCGCTCAAGTTGCCCTGTACAAGCGCAACTTTCATTGAAGGCGATTGCACAAGCTGTTGAGCAACTTGCGCGTTTCGATACTTGCCACTAAATATCAAAAGTAGCGTTACCACTGCTGCGAGAACGAGTCCGCCAGGTGCTTCGAGCTTTCTACGCTCGATTGAGCGAAACAGACTGACGATGACCTCACCCCACCAAAGAAACAAAGCACTCAGGGGCCAGACACCAGCCAAGTCGGCTGTGGCAGCAATCGACGGTATCACGACAAGAGAGTGACCCAATTGCCAGGGAAACATTCGCGGAAAAAGAAACTCACTGCTGAGCCAGGCAATCGGCAGTGCCAACAGCAAAGCACTGAGCCGTTTGCGTCGAAGGCGGCGATAGAGCCAACCACAAAAAACAAACTGCAACGCAGAGGTTGCGGCAAACAGCGCAAACAGTAGTAAGGCGATCGGTCGAGGAAATCCGCCAAACAAGGTGATCGTATCCGGCAGCCAATAAAAGGCAATCAGGCTAAACAAAAATCCGAACAGGAAAAAGCCTTTCAGTGTGTTCCGATCGCGCTGCACAGCCCAGACAAGCAGGGTCGACATGGCGAGACAAGCGACCACGTGCAGTATCGTTTCCGGCACAAGTGAACCCAATGCCAGCAATATGCCGCAACAGGCGAATGCAATAGTTCTCCACATGCCACTGTTGAACAGCAATACCGACACTGACAGCAAGCGAGAAAAATTCCTACAAGTCTACCGCTTGAATCTGGAATTCCCTACGTGCTATAACCCTGTGCTTGGCGCAGTATACTAGTAACCAAGTAACCTATGGATTCCGCAGGACATTTTATGTTCGAAATTTTACAAAAAGGCGGCTGGACCATGCTCCCGCTCGGTCTCTGCTCGTTTATCGCTTTGTCGGTAATTATTGAGCGTCTAGTTTGGGGGCCCAATCGACGACGTGTATTACCAGAGAACTTTCTATCGGAAGTGCAAGACTTACTGAGTCGCCGAAGATTTGATGAGCTCTTAGGCGTCTGCCGTGGACGGGATTTCGCAGTAGCTCGGCTTATCACCACAGCGATCCAACATATGCACAAGTCTCGCAGTGAACTGCGACAATCGCTTGAGTCAGCCGGACGACGTGAAGCAATTACATTGCAACGGTATCTTGGCATCCTCGGCACTATCGCAGTGATAAGCCCCTTGCTTGGACTACTTGGCACGGTCTTTGGAATGATTCAAACCTTTACCGTCATTCAAGCCCAGGGCGTGGGAAATGCAGCCGCATTGGCAGGTGGAATATCCGAAGCACTGATCACTACCGCAACAGGATTGACCATCGCCATTCCCTGCTTGGTCTTTCACCGTTTTTTTACGCACCGAAACCGCCAGCTCGTGATTGAGATGGAAGGCTTTGCTCTTAACGTAGCAGAGCAACTCGCCGGACTCAGCGAATCCGATCAAATCTCCGGCCCGCTCAGCACAGCTGGACAAACTGCAGCCGAGTATTAGAGAAGCGTATGAATTTCGCCGAATCGACGACGCTCGAAGACGATGAACTCGATATAAACATCACACCACTTATCGATATTGTCTTCTTGCTATTAATCTTTTTCATGGTGAGCACCACGTTCGTCGAATCTGCCGGCATCAGTGTTGCCCTGCCCTCTGCGCAATCAGCACCAGTTGAAAAAGATGCTGAGCCACTCACTATCGCTATTAAAGAAGATGGTTCGCTCTTTTTGAAAGACCAGCCGGTAGCACTCGAACAGTTAGAGGCGACCTTGCGCAAGCAACTTGTGGCCGGAGCTCCAACGACTTTGGTCGTTCGCGCCGATAAGGCTGCCAATCACGGCACCGTTGTCACCGTAATGGACACGGCGCGTGCTGCAGGGGTCCAGAAACTAGCCGTCGCAGTTTCACCTCAAACTGAATAATCAGTAGCCTTCTGTGCATTTCTACGACTGTCTACCCATAGGCAAAAAAGGCTGCAGCTGCAGCGCGCATTCAATCAAAAATCCGTTCGAAAAGCGAAGAACCGTGATTGAAGGAGCGCCGAAACTGCACCTCATGAAAAAGGACGACGACGAAGCCACTACGGTTCCTTTTCCCAATACGGTTCCTTCGGTTCAATGGAAAATCCGATTGTCGTGAGTATCGCGCCAATCAGAATTCCAAAGAAAAGAATAGAGTTGTTTGCCAACATCAATCCTAAACCGAGTGAACCTCCCAGAACCCCCAATCCAGCAAACGAAATTCGCCGATGCCTTTTGTAGCGCCTGAGAAAAATCGCAGACTGCCTCTCAATGGATGTCGGTTGAGCTTCTGCAGTATCACTTTCAGCCGTGCTCAACTCTGAAACCCCAGGCGATTCAGTAGTTCGCAGATCCGAAACCCCACTCGCTTCAGCCGAATCCTGTCCAGCTATAAAGAACTTGCGCATGGCGCCCGCTCCTTCCTAACTCTCTGAGAGAGTAAACCAAAAGATAGAATACGCAACGAACAGCTGCTGCGCCCCTCCTGTAGATCTCTATAGGAGAAGCGCCCAGCAAAGCCGTTAACCAAGCTAATTCTTTGAAGGAGCTAGAAAGCAGCAGAACACAATGCCGATACCTCTGCCTAATAGGGACTGCGGTACTCTGCAGAGTCACCAAGCTGTGACTCAATCCACAAGAGGCGATTGTATTTCGCAACGCGCTCACCGCGACACATCGAACCAGTCTTAATCTGACCAGCATTCGTCGCTACGGCCAAGTCTGAAATAGTAGCATCTGCCGTCTCACCGGAGCGATGCGAAATCACATTGGTGTATGAAGCACCAGTGGCAGTTTCCATCGCCGCAAGCGTCTCAGTCAGTGATCCGATTTGATTGAGCTTCACAAGAACCGAATTCGCAACGTTCCCTTCGATACCACGCTCAATACGCTGCGGATTAGTAACGAAGAGATCGTCACCTACTAGCTGCACTTTATCTCCGAGCGCAGCAGTTAAGTCGGCCCAACCCTGCCAGTCGTTCTCCCCAAGTCCGTCTTCAATACTGACGATGGGATATTTATCCATCCAATCCGAATAGAGCGCGATCATATCTGCTGAAGAGCGAGTTTCTCCATCAGACTTCGCAAAGTGGTATTTCGCCACATCATCAGATCCACTTACAATCATTTCGCTCGAAGCAACATCAAGCGCTAAGGAAATCTGTTCGCCCGGCTTGTAGCCAGCTCGCTCAATTGCACGGAGAAGGAAATCAAACGCCATTTCCATAGACTCAAATCGCGGAGCATACCCACCTTCATCACCGACGCCGGTGTGATACCCGTCATCCTGGAGTAGTCCACCCAATGCATGAAAGGTCTCTGTCGAATAGCGCATTGCTTCGGAGAAAGTTGGAGCGCCATGGGGGACAATCATGAATTCTTGAATATCAAGACTATTATTGGCGTGGGCACCACCGTTGATTACGTTCACCATGGGAACCGGCAAGAGGGTCGCAACAGATCCGCCGAGATACTGATACAGCTCTGCTCCTCGACTGGCGGCGGCGGCCTTCGCAACTGCAAGGCTCACACCGAGAATTGCATTAGCTCCTAGCTTGGCCTTGTTCGGCGTTCCATCAAGTTCGAGCAAGGTCGCATCAAGAGCAGGTTGATCTCCTGCATCAAGACCGCTTACCGCTTCAGCGATAATAGTGTTGACGTTTCTGACTGCTTGCAGCACACCTTTTCCGCGATAACAGCTTCCGTCGCCATCCCGCAGCTCCACTGCTTCAAACTCACCAGTTGATGCTCCAGACGGAACGCTGGCGAGACCTTGCGTACCATCCTCTAGGGTCACTTGCACGGAAACCGTTGGGTTTCCCCGAGAGTCGAGAATTTGAATGGCCT
>CBDUGV010000267.1:0-5887 GCA_965366815.1 uncultured Bdellovibrionales bacterium
AACGCAAGTTGAAGAACTGTTTGAGCAGTTGGTCCAATAGGTGCCAGGCACCTAAGGGCAAGGTAGGACCCCTACCCTTCAAACGCAAGTTGAAGAACTGTTTGAGCAGTTGGTCCAATAGGTGCCAGGCACCTAAGGGCAAGGTAGGACCCCTACCCTTCAAACGCAAGTTGAAGAACTGTTTGAGCAGTTGGTCCAATAGGTGCCAGGCACCTAACGTTGGTGCAAAAGGTGCCAGGCACCTAAGGGCAAGGTAGGACCCCTACCCTTCAAGGCGCCTCTGTAACTCGATTTCATCGATTATAGTGACACCAAGTTCCTGAGCTTTAGTGAGCTTTGAGCCGGCCTTCTCGCCGGCGACCAATAGTGTGGTCGCTTTACTGACCGATCCAGTCACTTTTCCACCTTGTGCTTCTATTCGCTTTTGCGCATCGGAGCGCTTCATGCTGGTCAATGTGCCAGTAAGCACTACTACTTCCCCCGCAAATCCTTCGCCTTCTGGTTCCGACGAGTGTTCATCGTATTGTATCTCGACTCCTCGTTCGAACATGCGGTCTAGAATCGCCTGCTCATCTTGATCGCCAAAAAAATCGAGCACTGCTGCTGAAACCGTCGGTCCAACGTCCTCAATTGATTCCAGGTCCTCCGCAGTAAACTCTCTCAGGGTAGAAAATGCACCAGCGGACTGCGCCAGGCTCTTTGCAGTGCGCTCACCGACATGGCGAATTCCGAGCGCATAGATAAATCGACTGAAGGGAACTTGTTTACTTTTCTCAATTGCAGCAATTAGATTCTGCGCAGATTTCTGCCCCATCCGCTCGAGGTTCGCAACTGATTCCTCATCCAAGATAAACAGGTCTGACGCATCTTTGACTAAGCCCACACTACACAACTGTTCTATGAGTTTTTCTCCCAAACTATCGATGTCAAAAGCTGTTCGAGAAACAAAGTGCTTCAAACGTTCAATTTGCTGCGCTGGACAACGAGAGTTAAAACAGCGAACTGCAACATCAGCCTCGCTTTCCCTTCCCACCTCTCCCCCACACACCGGGCACTCGCTCGGCAATTGGAACTTCTTCTCGCTTCCGTCGCGCTTACCGGGGACCACTGAAACTACAGCCGGAATAACATCGCCCTGCCTTCGAACGACAACCCTGTCACCGATGCGAATATCTTTTCTATCTATTTCACTTTGATTGTGAAGGGTCGCTCGTCGTACAACGACACCACCGATATTGACCGGCTCGAGTTCTGCAACTGGTGTCAACACGCCAGTTCGACCAACCTGCACACTTATGTCCAATAACTCAGTGAACTCCTCTTGAGCCGGAAACTTCAAGGCAACCGCCCAACGCGGTGTTCTCGACCGCATGCCACATTGATCTTGCTGCTCTACCGAATTCACCTTCACTACGAGACCATCGATTTCAAAGGGCAATTCGTCTCTGGTCTCTGCTATTTCAACAAAGCGCTTGCTGATTTCCTCCACGCCGCGCGCCAGAAAGGAGTCTTCTTGCACCTGAAAACCCATCGTTCGGAGCAAAGATATGGCATCTTCTTGTGTCGCCATGGGTAGCGCATTGGCGCTAGTCAACGAATAGGAGAACAACTCCAGTGGACGCTGTTTCGTCACGCTCGAGTCTAACTGCCTCAGACTACCGGCGGCGGCATTTCGGGGGTTCGCAAATGCATTCTCCCCTGCCGCAACTCGATCGGCGTTGAGCTTAGAAAAATTGGCAATGGGGAAAATGACCTCGCCTCGCACCTCGAAGGACTGAGGCATACCCTTGGGCACATTCCGTATCTTCACAGGAACGTTTTTTATGGTTTTTACATTGGCAGTTACGTCTTCGCCAACATTCCCATCTCCTCGTGTCGAAGCTCTCCGCAAGACACCATTTTCATACTCGACCTCAACTGCGACGCCATCGAGTTTGTACTCGCAAAAATACTCGACTTCCTCAACGTCGAGTAATTTACACACTCGCTCATCAAATTCGTACAGCTCAGATTCATCCATCGCATTTGCTAGCGACAGCATCGGCTCACGGTGAGGAACAGGAGCAAAAGCCACACTGCCCTCACTCCCCACCTTGCTCGTGGGAGAATCTGCTCGTTTTAATTCGGGATAGTCCGCTTCGAGTGCGAGAAGTTCGCGAAAAAGCGAATCATATTCCTGATCAGAAATGGTTGGACTATCGAGCTCGTAATAATTCCGATTAGCCTCAGTTAAAATCTCTGAGAGTTCTTCGATTCGAGCTGCAACTTTTTTCATTTCAGTTTGACCCCAGCGGCATGCCTTTCAATGGACCAGCTTGTCTACTCTACAATAGAGTCCGCACAGCGCCTTCAAAACGTTGAAGCACCGCTTCCCAGCTGTATGTCTCGGCAACATACCGCGCTCCAGCTTTACCCATTCGCTTACGTAACTCCGTGTCACGCACAAGCGTCCTCACCACAAGGGCGAACTCTTCTGGGTTCTCGAAATAGAGGCCGCCCCCAGAAGTGCGGACGTGTTCACTGGTAACCGCACAAGCCCCGTGAACGATCACCGGAGTGTTATACTGCCAGCACTCCATCAAAACAATTGAAAAGGACTCGTTAACTGATGGTTGACAAAGAGCGAGTGCGGAAGCCATCAGCAAGCGCTTCTCTTCCTCCGTTACAAACCCTAAATCCGTAACACCCTCGGGCAGGGTTTCGCGAAAATGAAGATCTCCTGCACCAATTAAATAAAGAGACAATTCAATCTCAGGAAAGCGCTCTCGAAAATGCTCAAACGCAGTAATGAGAAGATCAACGTTTTTTCCAACCTCCTTCCTGCCGGAATATAAGAGAAAGGGTGTATCGATCTCCCGCCCTCCCACCACAAGGTCCGTGGCACTATTCGAATTCATAGCTGGCACTGGTTTGAACCCCATGCCCACGACAGCTCCTCGCTGATCAAGATCATCGAGACCATACACTTGTGCTGCAAGCGCCTGTTCCGCTGGTGCATTAAACAACATGCCACGAACCCTGCGAAAGAGCGCATGAAACACATCCAAATAGGCGTATGGTTCATCATGCAGGCAAGGTACGAGCACCGAGCGTTCGGGGTAAATGAGCGATCCCCAGAAACTCGTGGCAAAAAGATAGGGGGCAAAAAGTATGCAATCGAATTCTTGACCGTGGGCGGCGATATGTTGATACAACCCACGCGAGTTGACGCTTTGAGAAAGCCAATCAAGCTGGCCCTCGACTGAGAGACCAGTTCCATCTTGAATCGCATGCTCGCTATTGATGAAAATTTCTAAATCCCTATCGTCCACCGTAAAACGCCTAACGAGAATATTCCCATCTCGACTCTCGCCGGGCTGCTCTTCGTTCGCCCAGGTCCGGTGATCTTTGGCACAGGTAGTCCAAACTTCAATACGCGGTATCAGCTGACGACGACTTAGTTCAATGACAAGATCTCGAACAAGCGTCTCAGCACCCCCGCCCAAACTGGCACCATATCGAGGCAAAACCACTGCGAGCGAAGAAAGAATCTCGCCAGAGGGATGTTGTTGTGCACCTACGGCTTCCAAAGCGCCCCCTCAAAAGACGATCCGAGCAATTGCTTTGAAGCAGTAGTGTTCGCGAATCGAAAGCCTGCTGCATCCATCCGAGCTGCGCTTTCCTCAATTAGGGCCTTTCGTGCTTCTGCGACAGCAGCAGCGGAAGCGGCCATGCATTGTTCAATAGTGCTAGAATACTTTGCCACTGCGTCTCGCAGGGCAGCAGCTGTAGAACTTCGATTACAGCGCTCGCTGACGAAAGTTCGACCACGTGTCGCAAGGTGTTGAGCCAATTCGCTATTCTCAACCACTTCCATAAGCGTTTTAGTCAGAAACAACTCCTCCCCTTCACCAAGTGGCACATGGAGAACGGTATCCCGCGGCAACTCGGCACTTGCGGCATGATCCGCAACGAGCACAGGCACTCCCTCAGCCATTGCGGTAAATACAGCTCGCGGAACGGCACGCGCTGCATCGAATCGCAACGCACTCAAGACAGTACAAGACCCTAGCAGTCTGGAGAATGTATCATTGTCTTTTACTACAACAATACGGACGGCATCAGCTAAAGCTGGAAATTGTCTCAGCGCAGTTTCAGCCTCACTGCGAGCGACATCGTCCCACACGATCCACAGCAGCACCGCAACACGACCGCGCTTCATTCTCGCACGAAGCGATGAGAACGCCTGTAAGGTCGGCATGACTCTATCGGCAAGATATCGTTCCCCGCAAAACCCGACCAGCACGTCCGATGAAGAAACGCCGAGGCTGTCTCGCAGTAACACACGAGAAGTACAATCCCGGAGTTCTCCGACGACGGGCACCGGTGATACAAACAGATTCTCGTGCTGACACTGCGCAGTAAGTGCTCGCCCATCGTGATGGCTAAACACGGAAAGTACGGCAGCTTTCTGAAAATCTCGCCGACCAAGCACATACTGTTTATCGAAAATCTCGGTTGACCAGCCACGGATATGATAATCTCCAAGCGCTGGCGCCTGCTCTCCAAACTGAGCGGTCGTTAAATTGTTAATTTCGGTAGGTGCGGTCGTATGCTCATACAGTCCGTAGTACAGATCGTTCAAATTCAAATCGTGTATGTAACAAATCCCCGGCCAAACCGCCGCGGAGAGTCGAACAAAATTGCAGCGCTTATGATCCTCAATCTGATGAATGAACAGATCGAAGGGCTTTACATTGTTTCGCTCATGAATGCGATGAAAGTGAAAAACCAAGAACTCATCATTGAGTGGGGTTGCTGAGGTCGTCTCTCTTTCTCCCAGAGCATCTCCTCTGAGCAGATGCGAGGGCTCAAAACTGGTATCGTGGTCGTCTACAAATACTTCTATCTCCCACTCTCTTGAGAGCAATGGAAGAAGCTGCGCGGAGAAGTGCGCGGTCTTAAGAGCGGGACTAGGTGAGAGGGGGGAAACCCAAGCTACTCGTTTCATTGATTGGCGATCTGTTCGTCAACATCTCCAAGACCGAAATCAATATCTGTATCCGGATCGTCCATATCGAACTCCAGAGAATTAGGATCGGTGCCTGGACTTTCCTCAGGAGTAGTATCAGGCTCGAACGGCGCGGGCAAGTTGTTCCCACCGAACTCCTCGTTCTGCCGATTTAGGTATGAAATGAAATATTTGGCACCAATTCCCGCTACCCCAAGCAAGATAAGTATCAAAAACAGGCTGCCAAAACTAAATGTACTAGATTCCTCCGCCGTTGAGCTCTCGTCGGTAGAGTCTCGCTCTAAAGTCAAAATCGACTCAACAGGTTTTGTCTCAGCCAAAGGAGTGCGGCGTCCGGCGTCATCCCCAGCGGCGGGCTGTATTTTCGAATTTTTCTCAGGCTCTGCGACAGTTTCGGAATCTGCTTCAACTCGCTGCGCGAAGTAGGCATGAAGTAGTTTCTGTGCGCGCAAGCCACCGTAGGTCTGCTCAGAGCGCATCAGCAGTTTTCTACCGAGCGATGGTCGTCCTGCATCTAAGGCATCGATTACTCCAACCACATACAAGTTGGCTAACGCGCGAGCCAGTTTCCCATCTCTTTTCGCTAGAGCATTCAACATAGTTGAATCCACTAATGTTGGTAACAATTCAGCCCGAAACTGAGCGCTCGCATGCAAAGAAAGTGCATGGAGGGTTTTGCGCAACTCTTCTGCAATCACCGGATCCACAGCACGCTCGTCGAGATCGAGCATCAGTGCAACCTTTGCTTCAACTTGCTTAGGATGTTCCCGAATAAATTGTTTCGTTAGCTCGGCACGCACTTGTTCGAAACTAAGTTCAATTGCCGGATCTTTTAGAATCATTGGATCGAAGGCCGACTCTGCTGGAGGCTCATCA
>CBDUGV010000268.1:0-5878 GCA_965366815.1 uncultured Bdellovibrionales bacterium
CACTCCCAAGTTCACCAGAGAACCAAATACAGGAGGTGATCAGCATCACGTCGAAAAAGAGCAAGGACTGATCGAAATACTTGGTATCGAATAGTTTTTGGGGAAGCGCAGCAAGGACGAGATTGGTGAGAAAGAGTGAGAGTACTATCAACTGAGCAAACACTCTATTCGAATGGTACACATCGCTCGAGAGTATGAGTCCAGCACAAGCAATCACCAACACCCAGCGCAAGACAACCACTATCGCTTTCTTGGAAGCGCGGCCCGTGGCCCGCTCGAGCTCTTCCAATGAATTGTCCGACTTGAATCGGATAATGCTCGTGGTTCTGGTGCTACGTTTTGCCATATAGATTTCGCGTCCTGCGCATCGTGTCGAACAGACTCGTACACGAATCAACTCTCACTGCTCCTGTAAGAGCTATCGATAAGAACGCGAAATTATTTTAGAAAAACTCGAGGCAGCCAAATTAAGCTATGATTGCAGCTACTTGGAGACCTGCTCGGCTGGCAATAAACGCAGAGCACAAGTGGGCTTGAAGGAATAACGGCCGAGCATCTCTCGAATTATCTCCTGGTTCACCTGCTTCAGTTTAGACAATTCCTCTTCGAGCGAGGCGTAGGATCGACGATAGGTCCAACCCAAGCCGATAGACATGAGGCGTCTCATCGAGCTTTCACCTTGTAGAACCATACGTGTTGCTAACTTGGTGACCGCTCGATCAAGTGCGGGCTGCTCAAACTCGGCAGCCGTGCTCATAATACGGGTTAGTATCGCCTCTACCTCGTCCACCTTCTCGGGCATGCAGGAGGCATAGCCGTAGACCATGCCCGTGCCGTCCATATCATCAGAATCAATCGAAGCAGAATCGGCTAAACCCTTGTCGACCAGCTCCCAGAAGGCACGAGAACCGCTTGAGTCGCCCAGCACACAGCTCAATACGCCAGCGGGATAGCGCTCATCCTCGCTGGCCGACGGGCCCGGCGCAACCAAGCAAATATGAGCTCGGTTCAAATCTTCCTTCCGAAGTACTCTGTTTCTCTGTTCCGCAACGTGTGGCACCGTGTCACGTTCAGCACGTGCGGCGGCCCAACCGCCACAAAGCTTCTCAGCTTGCTCGACTAAGTGATCCCATTCAAAATTACCGCTGACCGCGAGCACCATGTTGCCCGGCACATAGCGTGCATCAAAGTACGCTTTCATCTGCTCCTGCGTCAGATCACCAATCGTCTGCGTAGTTCCCAGCACTGAGTTACCGGCTGGGTGTGAGCCGAAGAACTCACTCATTGCAGCCTCAAAAAGCATAAAACTCGGTCGATCTTGATACAGTGCAATCTCTTCGAGTATTACTTTCTTTTCGAGATCGAATTCCTTTTGATCTAGGGTGCTACGCATCATGTCGCTCAGAAGGTCTAACCCTCTAGAGAAATACTCGGGAAGCACCGCCATATAGTAGACCGTGTTCTCCTCTGAGGTGAATGCATTCGCTTGTGCACCAATTGCACCGAGCTCGTAAGAAATTTCCAGCGCCGAGCGATTCTCGGTGCCTTTAAACATCATATGCTCAAGAAAGTGCGATACGCCGGCAATTTCAGCTGATTCATCGCGAGCGCCAGTACGCACAAAGAATCCCATCGCCACACTAACTGCCGTCGGACGTTGTTCGCCGATGATCGTCAGTCCATTATTCAATGTTGTTGTAGAGAAGTTCATGATGGCAACTGCACCTCTTTTGGTCCAAGCGTCATTAGCGTCATGGGCTCAACCGGAAAGGCTTCAGCATGACGCTGAATATCTGCGGCAGTTACGCGTTCAACCCCTTGCTTAATCTCCTCCAAAGATCGAACCCGACCAATATTCCACCAGTCATTCACAAGAGCGGCTGCACGCACGGAAGTTGATTCACTGCGCATGATAATCCGAGATTTCAAATCCGCTTTGGCACGATCCAGTTCCTCATCGCTCAAACCCTGCCCTACTGAACGCAGTTGCTCGAGCATCACCGCAAGTGTCTCGTCACTGTTTTCCGGGGTTGTCCCTGCCGATGCAAAAACTGCGGCACGATCACGAGCAGCGCTCTGCGAGGCAGAAACGCGATACACAAGACCTCGCTTCTCGCGTACTTCAACAAACAAGCGCCCCGACATTCCTCCGGACAAGACTCCAACTGAAACTTTCGAAACGTAGTAGTCCTCATGACCAAAGGAGACACTCGGATAGGCCAAAGCGATCTGAACCTGGTTAGTATCTTTCTGCAAATGGAAGGTCTGAGTTTCCGAAGGGAGTGCACCGACGGGCAAACGCTCGGTCGTGCCAAACCAACCGGCGAAGCAGCGTTCTACGGTTGAAACGACCTCTTGCCAATCAAATGAACCAGCAACTCCGATTATCAATTCAGAAGTACAATACTGACTCCGATAATACTCCTTCAGCGATTCGATACTGACCTTCTCAACCCCCTCTTCAGTGCCAAGCTGTGAGCGGCCAAACGGGGCAGGATAAAATCGAGCCGCGAGTTCCGTCATCACTTTGCTGGCGGGCTCGTCTTCAAGCCCTTTGAGGTCCTGAAGTGCCAAGGCTTTGACGCTCGCAAGCTCCTCTTCCGGCAGCGTAGGTTCGCGCAACACCTTGCTGACTATCGAGAGGCAACGCGAGAGATTTTCACCCAACATCGCTGCTGAAAACACCGAGACCTCTATACCAGCAGAGCTGCTCCTGTGGACTCCGATCTCCTCGAATTGCTGAGAGAGCTCTCGAGCCGACCAGGGACCCGCGCCCTTGTTGAGCATATCTGCCAGAATATTGGCACAACCTTGCTCGTTCTCTGGGTCCGTAGCAGCGCCAACTGGCGCGAGAATGGCGAAGGCAGCAGAAGACACATGTGGCATCTCTTCGCCGACAATCGTAATACCGCCATCTAACCTGTGAATTTTAAATTCTTGATTGCTTGGCACAGCCATCACACGTATGGAAAATAATAGACAGTATACAGTATGCCATTTGCCGAAGCTGGGCTACTGTATATAGAACGTAGGATGCACTCTATAATTGGTCGGTTGCATGGCGCAAGCACCAGGAAAGGTATGATGGGAGAACAATCAAGGGATCCATTGTGTTTTCACTGCAAGTCCAGATTAGATCTGCCATCTGGTCCGATTGGCAGAACTGCGACCTGCGACTCTTGTGACAGCGACGTACGTGTCTGCCTCAATTGTCAGTTCTATGACCCCAATAGCTACAATGAATGCAGCGAACCAATGGCCGAGCGCATCGTAGAGAAGGACCGTTCGAATTTTTGCGACTATTTCAGCTTGAGTGGTGGTAAAGAGACGGAGAGCGGTGAACGCGATCAAGCGATGAAGAAACTGGATGATCTATTTAAATAAGCACTAATCTTATGGGCGAGAAAGACGAGAAAAGAATTTTTAACGATCTGCTCAGCCTCGTAGGTAAGACGGTCGAAGTCGGAGTCGCATCAAGCCGAGCAAGGCTGCGCGGTGAAGTACGAAACGCGATGTTTGATAGTTTCATATTGGAGACTGAGACTGGAAAGCAGATCATTCGTTTTGAGGATATCCTTTTCCTCGACGAAATGAGCAGTCACACATAAGCCGATTAGCGCTTTAGTATCTTGAGGACAACCTTGATCTCACTGTCTAATCGCACAGCGTCTCGAGTAACGGTTATGCCTGGCTTTGTTCTTCGTCCAGTCGCAATATCTGTTCCAACCGTACCGGAAACCGGCTTTACCTGGTCTGGAGTAATTCCAAGCTGACCCGCGACGAGCGCTTGGTCTTGTTGAGAGGGACGATACTTCCCATTAGCTATGTTGAGTGTGCGACGAGGCGCTGTTATCGCCGGGCGACCCGGGTCTACCTGGCCAGCAACAATTTCAACTTCGTTCGGATCCTGACCTTGAAATACGACCACTACATTCTCACCGCGAAACCCGTGGAGCGTGTCCCTCACTTGAATCGGCGTCATTGGCTTAGCAGTCAGCGGTTGCGGTGTTTGAGCAGTTGGAACCGTTGCCGCGGTTTGAGTAATATCTCGAGCCGCAACTGCCACCGTAGTCAGCCCGACTTCATTCCAGTTTTCCATGTTCTTTGGATACAGCGTCGCCTGACCAGCGGGACTTACGGTAATGAGCGATGGGGCATAATGCAGCTGCTCTGCAAGTACATTTTGTGGATCGGTCCGTGGCTTATTTCTATCGAGTTTAAACGGCAAGGGCTGAATCTTTGTTCCGTTGGGCAAACCGAGCGCCTTTGCCACTTCGGCAAGTCGAGCGTCTAGCTTCGTTGCATCAAATTTCGTCGGCTTCTCAACGGCGATAGACGAGCTAAAAGCAGGGCTCTGCTTCGCACTTACACGGGTTTGAAGATAGAAATAAGTCTCCTTGCCGGCTTTGTCTTTGTGTTGAAACACCATCACGGCATCTTTCCCTACCAACGGTTTGAGCCCCTGGGCGAGGTTCACCGCAGTTGGGCCAACTCGCGGCTGAATTCGCGGAGCACCGCCTTGCTGTTGGGCCCCCTGCTGAGTTTGCTGTTGGGGAGAGCCTACTTGAGCAACGAGCATTGTCGCAGGTGGCAACGTAAGCTGAGTGAGCAAAGGCTCAATCCTCGGATTTACTCCCCTCCCCGGCAGAAGTCGAAAGTTGCCCTTGCGATCGACCGCCGGAAACACAAACTCTGTTCCCTTGAAATCAGGCGAGCTCTCTATCACGGATACTTTAATGCGACCGTCTCGCATCGTTTTTTCCACATCGGCACGCACATAGCCTGATTCGCCAGTAGCACCGATATCGTATTGGAATTCGACGCTGGGTCGGCCTTGGCCCTGCGTAAGTAGTTTTTCGATATCTCGGCGTAAGGCCTCGGCTAGATTTGGTCCCTGCATTCCCGCAAGTTCCTCGCCAACGGTTTGCAACTTTGCAACGTCGACTGCCGGATTTTGAGATTGAGATCGTGACATAGCAACATCCACCTTCCACAGAGCCGAAATTCAATAATTCAAGTGTAATTCCGGCTGTCTATATAGTTATGGAAGAATGTGCTCCAGATGTTGCGTTTACTGAGTGGAAAACTGCGAGAAAAAGTGGGCGTAGACTGCCCTTAGCCCCCTGAGGTCAGTCTACGCCGGATTGCCAGCCTTGTTGGTAGGTGTTGTTGCCATTGTGCATCCCACGGTCGAACAAATCACTTCGGACACTCCGATTTGGACCAGTTGGTCTACATGTTCTCGAGCTACTCGTTGCTGAGTGTATGAGTGCGCATCAGAAAGAATCACAGTGCCTACTACCGCAAGTAGCGCTAACACAGCATATCCCGCATTGACTTTTGCTGTCTCACGTTGATTCATTACCGACATCTCCCTAGCTAAAATCGTTTGTTTCTACGTAATACTATTTAAATCAATTTCTTTTACTAGCCTCACTTAAAGGTATCGACGAGAACCGCTCATCGCTGTGTGACTTGAGGTACAGTCCCGCAGTGACATTAGGCAGCGCACGGGCTGCCGCCTTGCCTCTTACTGCTGACAGTCTGGGCAGTAGAACGTACTTCGCCCCGCCTGGACATATCGAAGGAGCGTAGCCCTACATCGAGGACACGATTCGCCCTCGCGTCCATAGACTTTTAGAAACTGTTGATACTCGCCGATTTCACCCTCCGCAGTTTGAAAATCTGAAAAGGTAGTCCCACAATTCTCAATCGCGCGAGATAAGATGGTGCGAGTATGTCGATAGAGACGACGTAGCTCATTTCTATCGAGCGAACCGGGTTCGCGAAACGGACTGAGCTTGGCGGCAAAAAGGATCTCACACACGTAGATGTTGCCCAGGCCCGCGGCAATGCCCTGGTCCAGCAACAGCGCCTT
>CBDUGV010000269.1:0-5854 GCA_965366815.1 uncultured Bdellovibrionales bacterium
TTGCATCTGTGATACCCAAAGCCCGAGCTCTTTCACAAAGATTCTCCAAAGAAACTCCGCGTAGAGTTGATTGGAAAGAACCTTCGATTTCCGACCATACTACTTCGATAAGCTCAGCCAATGCCGGAGCATCAGTGCGATTATCCTCTTGTAGTTTAGGACGAAGTGCTCTCATTACTTCCTCAAGCTTAATTTCCTTAGGATCTTTAGCAAGTGAGTATCCACCTCTTGGACCTCTCTTACCAATAACCACATCGGCTTGACGAAGCTTTGCAAAAATCTGCTCCAAGAAACGCTGAGGAATTCTCTGACGCTTCGCAATTTGCCTTACTTGTGCAGGCCCGCCGTTGAGGTTGTAGGCGAGATCCACAAGGGCCATTATCCCGTATTGTTCTTCTCTAGAAAGCTTAACTGCCATAGTCGCTGTTCCCCTACGAACGTATTTTTTTCTATGTTTTGTTTATGGGGCTAAGCCCCTCTAATCTCTTTGAATTTCACGAGTTCAAGACAGCCTCGCGACCTATTTGATGATTTAACTCACATAATTGGTAAAAAGCAAATCACTCAGCGGGTTTATTTATAACTTACCGAAACAATTAGTAAATTTTTTCGGGCAAAATCATCGTTAGTCACATAACCGCTACATATTGTCTGTAAACTTTTACAGGCTTCAAAACCATTTTCGTCTTATTTGAGGGAAAAGACCTCAAGAACCGAAATTTAGGGCTGGATTATCAGTCCAATTAGCCGATGAGGCCGGTCGAGAACCATGTGCCGCGCCTCGGTTCCAGCCTCAATTCTAAAGGAAATCAGCAGTTGGCTAGCCTCAGCGCTCTGCTCTACTTGGAGGCTTACCTCCCTCTGGACACAGTTTTTCAGCTTCTCCAACAAAGCCATATCAAGCGGCTGTAGCGAACTGTCTGGAAAGGAAAGCAGCATTTCAAATCGCTGGTCTTTTTTAGACACTTCGACCAAGGGGCGCTTGTTAAAGACAGTCGTGAAGATAGTTTTATCATCCGCTTTATCACATTGAACTTCAGTCAGTCGGCTCGCCGCGATAAAGTCTTCCACCGGAGCGACTGCACTTTCCTCCGCTGCAGTTTCTTCCACTGCCTTTTCCGCATCGGCAGCTGTCGTTGCCAAGCGAAAGCGTGCAAAACCTGCGTCGGTACCAGAGGAGGCCAACACTTCTTTCTCAGTGTCTAATGTCTCTGGCTGGCTCGACTCGGACAGCTCAGCGAGAAGTATGTTCTTTGATTCCTCTGGGCCGAGATCCTCAAGCGCAAGCTCGACTAATTCGGCGTTTACTAACTGCTTGGTCGTATCGACACCGTGGCCGTCCATTAGGGCAAGGACTCGTTGAACTCCCGCTTCTTTCTGACCGTGTTTGAAATAAAAATTGGCGACATAGGCTTCATGGGCGGCCAGGCGCTCCTGGCATCGCGCTATCAACGTTCTAGCCATTTCAGCATAAGCGCTGCCAGGGAATTCTTTTACAAGAGCTTCGTATTTCGCCAAGGCCTCGGTCAGAGGGGACTGGTCGTGGACTACTCCGCGATATTGAGCGAAATGCGCGTTGGCAACCTGGAGGCGGACATAGGGGACAGCCTCGTGTTTCGGCCTCAAACGGGCGAATTCTTGGTAGGACTCAATTGCAGCTTCATATTCTCCAACTGCATAGGAACAATCAGCAATTTTAAGTTCGAAAAGAGCGGCATAGTAGCTCGATGGATACTTGCTCTGCATATCTTTAAACAAGGTTCGAGCGCTAGAGTAGAGCTCGCTATCGTACATCGCCAAGGCGTCATCTAGTTCGGAGCGCTCCGGATTGAGTGCACTTGGGTCAGGCGCATTGGGGGGAAACGCTCTATCATCGGGGTCCGGATCAAACTCCGGATCGTATTGCGAGATTGTGTTGCGGGGCCGCTTCTTCGATTTAGAACTCGAGCAGGCAGAGGTCCAACAAATCAAGCAAACTAAGGCTACACAGGCCAATAGAGCCCGGCTACCGCTGAAACGCGTACAAGTCTGGTACTTCATGACTCAATCTATAGGAAAACTTTCTGACTAAGTCTATAGCAATATACAGACTATTCTTGGTCAGACTCGAGGCTCTCTTTCTTAACTGCTTCTTTCAGAGAAGATCCTGCACGAAAAGCGGCTACATATTGCTCGGCAATACGCATCGGCTCATGGGTTTTCGGATTTCGAGCAACAGTCGCTTTTCTTCGCCTTCGCTCAAAAGTGCCAAACCCCGAAATCGTGACCTTTTCACCGGTCGCCAGGAATTCCTCAATTGTTTGAGTGACGATTCTGAGGATCCTATCGCTTTCGCGTGGAGAGAGTTCAGCTCGTTTAGCCAGTTCAAGAACTAATTCGGAACGGGTCATAATGCTGTGCTTACCCTTATGGAGAATACAAGTCCCTACTCGTAATTCTACCCCGGAACTGCATGGGATAACCTTGCGATACAACGTATTAATACACTGAAGCTAGCGTGGAAATCGGCTGAAAGCAAGACTAATAACAACCTGCGGGTGTTCGATTTTTCATCAAAAAACAGGGTTTTTGAGTCGACTTTCCCCATCGGGCAAAATTTTGCTATAGCCATGTGCGTTTCACTAAGGGAGGCAAACATCTTTATGGCCATGCAAAAAACTATCAAATTCGCGGTTTCACTCACGCTGATCCTTGTCTCGACAAGTCTTTTCGCCTGTGGCGGTGGTGGCGGTGGTGGTGGTGATGGACGAACTACGGACACCGGATTGCGAATAATTCACGCGGCGATTGCCATTTCTCCCTTGGAGCTAGTCATCCCTGGTGTTGAAACTGATGACGGCGGTCCGATTCAAAAGGCAGCTTATGCAGAGACAACTAGTTTTGTCAGAGCCGAAAAGGGCGAGACAATAATTCAACTCCAACGCGCCAATTCTCCCGGGGTGTTTTTCGAAAGTATTCCCACTACGCTCGAGGAAAAAACTGAGTATTCGATTTTTGTATATGGTGATTTCGAAATCGGAAACGATCGTGTAGCACTTCTTGCAGAGCCAGTTGAGCAGCCAGAAAGTGGCTTTGCCCGAGTGCAATTGCTAAACGGACTTGGCGGTGCGTCTCGATTGGAAATTGCTGGCTCTGGTGCGACTGGCGTAGCGCGTTTCGGCAACACGAGCGGATTTCTCGAAGTGCCTTTTGGTCCTCAAACGTTCACCATTACCGAAAGCGGATTTCCGATTACCACGGTGCCGGTCGACATTCCCGATCGTGGTGAAGCCACAATAGTAGTTAGTGGATCGCAAACACTGGGAAGTACGTTTACGCGAGTGTATCTCGACTTGGATTAGCCAGTTCGGTTCTTTTCGCGCCAGAAAAGAGAGAAAATCCTAGGCTTCGGACGCTGCGGTTTTCTTGTCTTTCTCTGGCGCGGCAAACTTTGCCACGATTATACACAGTCCATAGAGTATGATGAGCGGTCCTGCCAAAAGGCATTGGGTCACGACATCGGGCGGTGTGAGCATGGCCGCTGCGATAAAGATGGCAACAATGCCGTAGCGGCCTTTTTCGACGAGCCACTTCGAGGTCAGTATGCCAACTCTCGAGAGAAAATAGCTCAATATCGGCAATTCAAAGACAGCGCCAAAAACCAGCAAGATTCGAACAGTAAAGGAGAGGTACTCACCTATCTTTATGTCTGGTGCGACATGAATAGATGCGTATTCATCAACAAAGAAACTAAAGGCGTAGGGAAGGACTCCCTTAAAGCAAAAGCTGACGCCAATCAAAAAGAACACCGTTGAAGCAATGACAAACGGTAGGGCGAGTTTCCGCTCGTGTTGATGCAGGCCCGGTGCAATGAAGCCCCAAAGCTGCAAGAAAAGAAAAGGTGAAACAAGGACTACCCCCGCCGCCAGCGAAACCTTGAGCTTCACGATGAAAGCCTCAGCCGGTCCAGTGCCGATCAGTTTGAGTTTGTGAACTGAATCGCCAGATTTGCTTTGCAATTCGGCGTTTGCCTGCTCGAGTGGATAGGTCAGTAGCTCAAACAACTGTTGTGAGAAAAAGAAACAAGCGATAGAAGCCAAGACCACCGCCAAGAGCGATTTACCAATACGCCCCCGCAGTTCGGCGAGGTGATCGGTAAAGAGCATTTCGCCAGAATCGGTGTCGCTGCGTTCAGTCTTGCTCATCAGTCAGATTCGCTGCATCGGCTGGGGTCGACTCAGATTTCTCAGGTACTGGCTCTTTCGCGTCTTCCGGGCTAGAGGCGCGGTCATTCGGTAGCTTGCTCTCCTCTCCTTTGCGGCCCTCTAACTCAGCTTGCGACATCTCGAATTTGACATCGTCGAGCGTGCGGCGCAGCTCCCCCATAGTCTTGCCAAGCGTTCGGGCGATTTCCGGCAAGCGCTTTGGGCCGAAGACCAGCAGCGCAACTGTCAGAACAACTAGAATTTCAGTAAAGCCAAGGCCGAACATAGGGTGCGGTTATTCAGAGTGATATTGAATTTGAGAGTATACAGGGATCTCACCCAAAGCTGCACGTGGATTTAAGAAGCTCAGCTCAATTATACAGGCACACTCATGCACTGATGCACCCAAACGCTGTAACAATTCGATTACCGCCGCTAGGGTTCCACCAGTCGCTATCAAATCATCGACGATTAGGACATTGGTTCCAGAGTTAAAGGCGTCTTTGTGAATCTCGAGACTATCTTCGCCGTATTCGAGGCTATAGGATATCTGCTCAACTTCAGAAGGGAGCTTGCCCGGTTTGCGCACGGGAACGAAGGGAAGCCCTAAGGCGAGGGCTATTGCCGAACCCAAAATAAAGCCGCGCGCCTCAACTGCGACAACAGCACCAAGACCGGCATTTGAATAGCGCTGGCTAAAATCGTCAATAACTCGCTGAAACAGCTGAGGCGATTGCAGCAATGTGGTGATATCAATGAAATTGATTCCGGGCTTAGGGAAATCAGCAACTTGCCGAAGATTCACCCGCAGCAGCTCCTGTAAATCGCTCATAGCTTTGCTCCTTAGGTTCAGCGCTCAGTCAAACAACGCGGCAGAAGCCTTGTCAAGGACTTGGTGACAGTCGGTGCACCAAGAAATATGAACGTAGGGAGAAGCAACATCATAGACGGGAGAGAAGCGAAAACGCATGCGATGGGGTACGGCTCGCTGCGTCGTCGCTGTCTCCACGTCTATGAATGGCCCAAAAGTATTGAGTTCGGAACTACTCTTGGGGTTCGAGTGAGGTGGAGCGCGGCAGCAGTGATGCCGAGCCATTATTCGACGGTCGTCGGACGATCGTCGACCTGAGTCTGCGATGGATCATCTCCGGACTCTTCAGTTTCTTCAGTCACGTATGTCGCGACGAAGTAGACTGAGGCTTCCGGATGGTTGGGTAGAATGATTTCGTCGCCATTTGCAAGTGGACGACTCGCATTCTTTACCACTTGGTCACCACCGACCTTTGATTCGAACGAACTGCCGAGGTCATGAAACGTGGCCTCGTCCGCATTGACGCTAATCTTGCAGTGAGTTCCACTGACGCTGCGTGCGGTTGGCAGAACGATGTCTCCGTGTTTGCGACCGATCGTGGTGTCGCCCTTGAGTTCAATTCGGTCGCCGGTCTTGAACTCTCCGTGCTGAATGTCTTCCGGCTCGCTCATGCTGACCATGCTGGTGCTCGTGTCGAGCGTCACTGTGGCGTCGCCTCGAGGCAACTGCTGGTCGAGTGGATCTTTCTTGAGCGGCTGGATGACGAGAAAATGTTTCAACGGCATAATGTTCTCCTGTGCTGACTGATTTCGAAATGTATACCCCCTACAAGATCACGTGGTGTGAGCTTCTAGGGGGT
>CBDUGV010000270.1:0-5840 GCA_965366815.1 uncultured Bdellovibrionales bacterium
CTCTGTGCACCGCGCTGGAAAGAGGCGCTGGATGCTGGAGTTGCACCACCGGTCTTGCTCGGCTCAACTGAGGAGAGTGCCCTAAAGTTCGTATCGCTCAAGGACCTCAAGGCGCATGCCATAGATTTGCTGTGAGTGGGAAAAAGAAACAGCCCGAAGCTACGACCGATACGGGCGCAGACATTTCGGGCCGTTGCTTGAAGTAAACGAGTCGCAGTCTCAGTTCAAGAACTAGAGAACTCGATCCTCGTCCGCCGTAAATGTCATCCCGTTACTAGTGACCCAGAAGCTTGAGCGAAGGCTGGCGCTTTGAGCAACTGTGAGTTCAAGTCGTCCAGAACGAACACTTCCTCGAACTCGCTCAATCGTCATCTCTCCATTCTTCGCTCCTGTCAGCACCTTCCACGTTCCTGCCGGAAGAACAAATTCCGTTGTCGCAGTGTCCATAAGATTCTCATCCATATGTCGTCCAACTTCATGCAAAGTCAGACTCGATCGAAATACCACCCCGCGGGGACGCCTGTCCGAACCAATCAAGGATTCAGACAGGCGACCCCGGGGTGAGGTGATTATCGGAGAGAATTAAGGATCTGGGGCAGCGAAACGCGGTAAAACCAATACTGAAACCCAATTGCTCGAGCTGTTTCTAGTTCGAAACAATGCGCGAGAACGGGGCTTAGCTCAAATTGGTAGTTTTAATGTCTGGATATGCTAGGCCAATACGCTGAATCAGGGACAGTTGAGAATATCTTGCAATGTCAGATGCGAGAATTACTGTTTAAACAGGAGTAGATTGCCATTTGCCCGCTTCAGAGAGGGGGTGTCCTCGATTTCACCCTGCTCATTTACGATTACCGAGCTGCCATCATCTAAACGGGAGAAGGCAGTAACTACTCTACGCTGTTGCTCGAGTAGATCGGCTTTATTGTAAGCAGTATTGATAATATCGATTTGGTTGGGGTGAATGGCCAATTTGCCGTAAAGGCCAATAGATTTTCCAAACTCAACTTCTTCTAGGAGTCCGGCTAAGTCGTTCTGTTGGAACTTTCGGCACACCGAGTCAATCATCGGAATACCATGTGACTTAGCGCTTATCACTAGTTCCATTAGGATGCTAGTAAGTGGATTCGGTTTGCTTAGATTGGGGCGATCAATGCCGAGTTCAGCGGAGAGGTCTTCGTATCCCAGTGTGAAGAGAAACGCTCGTTCTTTACACGCGGAAAGAATTTCATCTCGATTCTGATAACCAACTAGTGTCTCGATTGCTGGGAAAAGACTGATTTGTTTTCCAGTACGCGTTTCATAGTCATCTAGCCAAGTCAGTAACTGTTGGACCTCTGAAACTTGCTCTAGCTTAGATACCGCTAATACATCTGGCTCGACTCGACCAAGCATTTCCATGTCACTCTCGTGATAGGGAGTGCCAACGGAGTTGGGTCGGATGTATATGTCTAAATGAGTGGGGCGGTTTCCTACTAGGTACTGCTCAAGCAAGTTTCGAGCTTTCGACTTGTATTCAGGAGCAACGCTGTCCTCAAGATCGAAGATCACCCCGTCAATATCATACGAGCACAAGGAGCGAGCGTAGCGCTCAACCTTGACCGCTGGAACGATTAGTAAACTTCTTGGACGCATTTCATTAAGCATGACTGTTTGCCAAAAATAGCTCTCACTAGGCTTTCAACAGCATACGAGTGGTCGGGAATTAATTCAAGAGAGGAGGTTATCTGATGATATTTCTGACTTTTTTAGAGTCTCTTATCCCTTTAAAGTCAGGTGTCGTGATTGGACCAGAGTTGTCAAAGTGCGCTCTTATCTTCTTGAGTTCGGAGGCCGTATCTTCGGCACAAGTTGTAGAGGAGGGGTGCGTCATTGCCCACTTCGCAAAGGAGTTATTCAGGAAGTGGTAGACTGATGGATCTGTCATAACTAACGCACTCGGACTCCAGCGCTTTTGCTCCGAAGTTGTTCCACCGAAGAGTGAGTAGTGCTTTGCGTTCGCGGGTTCGTCCACTCTAAACAAGCCAAAAAGGAATGAGGGAATAGCTTCTGTAAGAACAAGTTGGTAGCAGCCGTCTTCTGAGACAAGATCGATTAGATAATTTAGATGTTCCCTCACGTCCTCCTCACCAACCTCTGGGCCGTAACTGATAAACCCTCGATTCGGACAACAGCGTATTAGACCGCAGACATTGGATCGAGATAGTATTTCAGTATAGTGGAAGCGTTTATCGCGATAAGCTTTACGCACTACTTCGGACCTTCGTATTTTGTTCTCTGATGCACCAATTTTTCGAAGGACACTGGCCGGATGAGAGTGGATTGTAGGGCGGTAGAACATTGTAACTTCTTCAACTGGGTGCTCATGGTCCAGTAAGTCTAGAATAAACTTATCGTGCCGATTGTTTCCCGAGTAGGTCAGAAATATCTGTTTTTCTCGGGATTGAGACTCATCAATTGAGATTCCGGTAGGTGAAGTTAACGCTGCTACCTGTGAGCGAAGTGCCTGTAGCTCACCCAATATTACATCCGTGTTGGCCATACCAACCTTTCATCCGATTCCAAATCGGTAAAATTCGAAACTCGTGTGAGTTGCTCTTGGAGTTGCTCGATTTCGAGTTGCTTTTCAAACAGTAGGTCACCTAGTTCTGATTTACTGCAAAATCGGAACCGTCTTACACCATCTTCAAAAGACTGCTTAATCAGGTCTGCCTTGCTCAAGTGGAGGAGTAGATCGAATATGTCCGGACGACTCGCTTGGAGAATCTCAGCGATTTCGCGTGCTGTGCGGAATTTCCCGCGTGCCGCTAGGCATACTGCAAGTTCGTCTTCTCTCAAGCGAAACCCCGATAGAAAGCTCTCAAGTGCCAGTTGCGAGACCCCTTCTTGTAGTGGTTTGACTACTTCCATTTTCAACCTCTTTGTGAGTAGACATATTGTTCATTAGCATTAAGTAACTGGGAATTTAAGAGCCAAGCGGGAGTTCGTGTAGTCGGTATTAGTACGACAATTGTCGAAAGCTCAGTTGACGTTTCCTTGGTTCGGCAGCTGAATTCGAGTTTGAGCGAGAGCGGCTGGCATGTCTTGCCGGTCTAGATGCCCCAATCGGCCTCAATAAACTGGGCAGACTATTACCCATACATCAGTCTGAAATTATCTTAAAATATTTCATACAGTAGTTAACTGCTTGAATTTAGTTATTTTTTTCTTATCAACCTGAGTCATTGCAGTGGGTTAGCTGTTTAGGGGCTAAGAGCCTGGCACCTTTATTCGCCGTACCTAGGCAAATTCCCGAGTCATCAGTGAATTTCTTGTAATCTTAAGCCCGTACGGCTGTATTCAGACTTAAGTTGTGGGCCGAATCTGTCGTGATAATGAAAGAAGGGTACAGAGCTGTCGTCTCATGATCGGTTCTAGTTCGACGTTGTAGGTTACCGGTCTCGATTGCGTTACAATGATGGGTTGTCGCAAATCAGGCACAGATTTTTGTTTTGAAGGTTTTACTTCGTAAGGACAGCTACCTACCCTGTGGGTATTAACGGAGGGTTTTGAATGCTCGGCGATACAACACCGGTGTCGGGTCTGAGCGGCCGCAAGGCTGCAGACGACACTATTCCCGCAGCGATCACAGATGTTGGTTGTGAACGGGAAATAAACGAAGACAGGTACGCAGTCATCGACTGCCCCACCGGTCGTGCATGGGTTGTGTGCGATGGAATGGGCGGTTGCCTTGGCGGTGAGCTTGCAGCTCAGCTTGCGATTGACGCAATGCGGCGCGCACTTGAATCGCGTGAGTATGAGAGTGCGGAAGAAGCGCTGCGAGACGCCGTTGAAGAAGCGAATCGCATCATTGTCTTGCGTCGGCAAAATCCAGCATTTAGTGCGATGGGTACAACGATTATTGCCGGTCTGATTCAGGGCGATGAAGTTGTTATCGCGCATGCCGGAGATTCCCGAGCCTACCTCTCGCGCGGAAATGAAATTCAACAACTTACAATTGATCACACCTATGTGCAGGATTTAGTTGATCGCGGTGCTATCAGTGCTGACGAAGCGCTCAATCATCCGCAGTCACATGTATTGACCAAGTGCTTAGGTGCAGATCCACGCATAGAAATTGAAACTCAGTGCTTCTGGCTCTGGGAAGCAGACGAAGGTGAGTCCGACGATAAACTCGTGTTGTGTAGTGATGGACTCTACAGTCTGGTCTCAGATGAGGAGATTGCGGAAACGGTCAGTACGAGTTCTCCGCAAGATTGTTGTGTGCAGTTGGTTGACCTAGCTAAAGCACGAGGAGGGTATGACAATATTACTCTCGCCGTGCTTCCGTTGAGTGGGCGATTGCATGATGAGAGTCCTGCAGGTGCGCGGCCGAAGAAGAAAAAGCGTTCGGCAACGTCTCATGGACCACACGCTAGATCGAGACGTTCGCTCTCTACCGGGCAGCGAGTTTTAATTATGATGATGCTAGCAGTGTTAGGCGTGCTCTTTGCCGCACTTTTTGTTGTATTTGGGATGGGCAAATGATGATCCAGACCAGTGCGCGGAGTTTTTTGTTAATGGTTGATATGAAGAAAAGGCGTTTGGAGAAAGTTCGATGAGCGACGAAAAGGATAGAGATGCTCTGGGAACAGGCCTAGGGGGTGGTGATCAGCAGCCGACAGCTGCGTCACGTGCGCGAAACAAGACTGTAATGCTTTCGCCGGAAATGACGGGTCAGGTTCGTGCGATGCTTCAGGAAGATGAGGTTGCTGAAGAAGAAGCAGCCGCAGCATCACCTGAACCAGCTGTTGAAGGATCACTTGCTGGAACCTACATTCCACCGGTTTCGGAATGGCAAGGTGTAAACGACGTTCCAGGTGGAGTACCTGGTAATGGCGCTGACCCTGCAATTGCGAACAAGGCGACAAGCATTCTTGATGCAAATGCGATTTCAGCAATGGAATCAGCGATACGTCAAGATGCTGATGATATTCCAGAATCACAAGGCTTTGACCCACTGACATCAGTGGTTTCTTCGGTGGGATTTGATTCACCGAATCCTGAACCGAAGGTTGCGCAACATGATGTGCCACCAATTGCACCAGAACCAATGCCACAGCCTGCAGTAGAGCAAGCTTCTGGCGGATTTAATATGGGAGGATTATCACCAATGGCACCTACTGCTTCAGCAGGAACCGGAGCTCCGCGTGCGCCACAAGCGCCGCAGGTTTCACAGGCACCGCAAGCGCCGCAAGCGCCACAGGCACCTGTTGCAGGACCGAAAGGTTGGCATACGGTTCAGTCCAAGGGAGATCCTGGCAAGTTGGTTGGCTTTTTTGTGAGCTATGACGAGGTAGAGGACGGTGAGATCTTTGAGATTCGCACTGGTCGATTCCTGTTAACCTCACGACCGACTGACAATGGTGACTATCTGTTAGTGAATGACGATTCAATTTCGCCATTACATGCGATTATTAGAGCAACTGACGCTGGAAAAATTCAGGTGCTAGATCAACTCTCGGAATTCGGAACTGCTTTGAAGAAAGTTGGTGAGAAAGAAGAGGAAGAAGTTGCCGGTGGCCTAGCTACGGTAGACCATGGGGATCTAGTTCGCTTTGGAAAACGCCACTTTGTTGTGGTCTCGATTCCACGGGCTGAATTGGACGACAAGGACTAATCAGACATTAGTCCTTTGTGTCCCCTAGATATCTCTCGAGTTGGAGGATACTGGGGGATTGGCTTGGTGGCCGCTGTTATTCAGGTAGTTGTTGTTACGGTAGAACGTTGCCGCGTACGTTTTGTGCAGATATAAGTGATGCGCAATAACAGTAGGCGGCGTGATAGGTGTCGATGAGCGG
>CBDUGV010000271.1:0-5815 GCA_965366815.1 uncultured Bdellovibrionales bacterium
AACAGCGTTTGGGTGATCTAGCCGCCAGTACGTTGGTCGTCTACTCCTCACGAAAAGAGCGGCGTCGAGAATATGTGTATGTCGCGCAGGATGAATACCAGTATCTCTCCGAACTCCTGCAACCTCGTAGCGTTGAGCCAGCGAACTGCAAAAAGTATCTTGCCTTTGCCTACCCACGATTTGTTCGCCGAGTTGGAGGAGCTGTGAATGACTCGCTGGAGAGCGAATGGGAGACGTTTGCCCACCACTATCTACCAGAGGCGAAGGAACGAGCTCTGGATAGGCAGACAACGTTGTTGTTTTTTGCAGAGCTTTGTAGTCAGACGATAAATCCATCAACAAAGGGATAGAAAAATGGAAGGGACACCAGTGGCACCACAGGGTGAGATTAAGTTGGAACCACGTGACGGGGCAGAGCTTGTGCCGGGAGGTTTTTGGTGGCGATTCTTAGCGACCTTTCTCGATGGCTGTATACTGTCAGTGTTTATGATGCCGATCTCTATTGTCTTTCAAATTGCGATAGCAGCAATAGGTGCGGTCGATGGGGAGTCGACAGAATCAGTCTTGCTCCTCTTGTTGGTTACTGGACTGCAAATTTTGTTTCAGTTAGTCGCGATCTTCTTCTATTATGGTTGGTTCTATTCAAATAAAGGTGCGACTCCTGGCAAAATGGCAGTGGGTCTCACTGTGGTCAACGCCGAAACTGGGACGAACATCGGGTATTGGCGCGCATTTGGTCGTGAGACTATCGGAAAATTTATAAGCGCGGTTACCTTGATGATCGGATTTCTGATAGCCGGGCTTACGAAAGAAAAGACGGCGCTGCATGACATAATATTCAGCACTCGAGTCATGCGTCGAAATACGTAGTCAGCGATCGAGGGGTCGGTCGGGAGGCCAAAGTGAAAACCAATGCGTTGGAAATTCAACGAAGTCTTGCTCGCCGACTGAGAACGTTTTCTTCTTCTAGCTCAGGAAAACAAAACACGACATCTGTCACGCAGTTGTTTGGGGTTTTGCATGACTATGACTGTCTTGCTGGTGAACTCTACCGACTACGCGCTTCAGTTCCGAGAACGGATCGGCAGCGCGCACAGCTAGAAGAATTCATGTCGGAAGTGAGCCAAGAGTTGCTGACGGTCCGAGCGGAGCAAGGTGAGGAACGCGCTTATCAGACATGGGTCCAGCGATATAGGATGATTTGGCGAAGGGAGGTATCACTCTTCCTGTTTACGCTTTGTCTGTTCGCCGGCAGTACCTTGCTTGGCTGGAACGTAGTCGTTCGCGACCCGCAAATGGTTCCCGTACTCATCTCCCAGCACTTCATGGAAACGATTATCGACCAACAACCCTGGTTTCAGGAGATTCGAACGAATCCGTATCTCTATGGTTTCAAAATTGCTTGGAACAACATTCAGGTATCCATCACCTGTTTTACCCTGGGAGCCTTGCTGGGGATCGGTGGGCTTTATGTCCTTTGCTACAATGGTGTCTTCTTTGGAGCGATAATGGGCTACTGCTATATGAACGGCTTTCACAAGGAGCTTACTGATTTTGTGATAGGGCACGGTCCGCTCGAATTGACGATAATTATCGCTTCGGCCTTTGCCAGCATGCTTTATGGGCGGACATTTTTCATGCGTCCACTGAGGGAATTTCCAGCTCGATTTGCCAGGGGAGCGAAAGACGCTGTCTCTGTCATTGTTGGTGTATTGCCCTGGCTCGTTTTAGCCGCCTGTCTTGAGGTGTTTGTCTCACCCTTCGATTACCTTGGATTCGAGGCAAAACTTCTGCTGGGGAGCGTTTGCACGGTGCTATTTTGGCTGTGGACCTTCTGGCCGGAAAATACAGAGGAAAAGCTGATTCATACATAAAACGACTTGTAAAATACACAGGAGTGTGTATAATGTAAGTAATATATGTATTGAAGTTTGAGCCGCTTTTTTTAACGAAAAGGTTACAACGGCAACTAAACTGGAACCGAGTATTGAGAGAATCTCATCGGAACATCTAGCCAATAAACGCCTAGATTTCTTGAGGAAATTCAGATATTTTTCGGTAGCAGTTAGGTGCCAGGCACCTCATCTGAATAAGGGAAGGTAGGGTTCGCTCTGTAAGTGCTCTGAGCTTCACCAATTGAATGGAGGAAACGATGATGTTTCTGATAGACGCGTTGTTATCCGAAAATCCAACGGGCACCGAGTGGGTGTTCTTAATGAGCGCAATCCTCGGCTCGTTTTTCTTCGTGCTGAAGATCCTGCTCGCAGTAATCGTTGGTTTTGGTGATGACCTTGATTTTGATTCTGGTGAGTCCGACCTGGACATCGATGGTGATGCCGGTGACGGAGGTCATGCAGAGGACACGGGAGCCGCGCTAAAGTTTCTTTCGCTAAACGCCATCCTTGCTTTCTTTATGATGTTTGGTTGGGCGGGACTTGCGGCGCATGTGCAATATCAGATGGGGATTATCTCATCTACTATTGTTGCACTCGTAGTGGGTCTGTTCACCATGTATCTCACCGCATGGCTACTCTTACTTCTTCGCCGCCTCGCAAGTGCCGGTGCTGATTTCCGCATGGAGTCAGTAGTTGGACAGCAGGCTGAAGTATATCAGCGCATTCCAGCTGATGGGCGCGGAAAAATTCACGTCTATATCAACGGAGTGCTACGAGAGTTAGATGCAAGCCATACCTTACAAGATGACATTGAGTCATTCACTACAGTTATGATTACCGGGCTAAACGGCCAGTCCAGTGTAGTTGTCGAACCAATTAGCGCCGACTAAGGAGAATACGCCATGTTAAATTATGTGTTACTTGGCATTATCGCATTTTTCGGACTGTTTTTCGTGCTGCCCTTTTTGATTGCACGATTCTATGTCCGGTGTCCGGCTAACAAAATTTTAGCCATCCAAGGTAAAGTGGGTTCAGGAAGATCTGTTCGGTGTACCCATGGTGGAGCTGCATTCGTGTATCCCATCATACAGCACTATCAGTTTCTCGACCTGACGCCGATTACGATCAGCATTCCTCTGAAAGGAGCGTTATCGATGCAGAATATCCGGGTAAACGTGCCTAGCACATTTACTATTGCACTCGATACTAATCCCGAGAATATGACGAATGCTGCGGTGCGTTTGCTTGATCTGACTTACGAGGACATTGAGTCGATGGCGACTGAGATTATTTTCGGTCAGCTGCGTTTGACGATTGCTTCGTTGACGATTGAGGAAATTAACCAGGATCGAGAGCGATTTCTAGAGAGTATTCGAAACAATATTGCTCCTGAATTGCGCAAGATCGGTTTGGCGCTCCTGAACGTGAACATCACGGATATTACTGACGAGTCAGGCTACATTGAGAGTATTGGTAAGAAAGCTGCTGCGGTGGCGATTAACCAAGCAAAGGTCGATGTTGCTGAAGAAGAAAAGCGCGGTGATATCGGTGCCTCGAATGCAGAGCGCGAGCGACGTATTAAGGTTGCAGCATATATCGCTGAGGCCGTTGAAGGTGAGAACACAGCGAAAGCTGATATTGCCAAATTCGATGCGGACCTTGCTCAGCAAGAAGCGAGTGCTCGTCAGCGAGGGGTCGTTGCAGAACAACAAGCCGAAGCTGAGATTCAGATTGCACGTGCAGATGCTGAACAGAAGCGTCTCGTCGCTGACCAAGTCGTACCTCGAGAAATCGAGAAACGCAAAATTGAGATCGATGCCAAAGCCGAAGCTGAAAAGCGACGACTTGAAGCTGCTGGTGAAGCTGCTGCGATAATTGCAGTGAAGAGTGCCGAAGCTGAAGGTATTCAAAAAGTGTTGGGTGCGAAAGCCTCTGGGTATCAGGGGATGGTCGATGCTTGTAATAACCAGCCTCGCGATGCAGCCACCATGCTAATGGTTGAAAAGATCGAAGAAGTTGTGAAGCTTCAGGTCGAAGCCATTAAGAATATCAAGATTGACAAGGTGACGGTCTGGGATGGTGGAGCTGGTGGCACTGGCGACTCATCCTCTACTGCCAATTTCATGAAGAACATGGTGAAGTCACTTCCCCCGCTTCATGAGGTTGCACAAATGGCTGGTGTTGAATTGCCAAGCTATCTGGGTGAGGTAGTAGAACAAATCGAGACAAAAGGAATCAATGGCGCAGCCAAGTCTGGAAGTAAAACTCCAGGCGAGGGTGGAACGCCGATGAGTTCCTAAGCTCTTACGGGGCTGTGTGAGCTGGCTTCAATTCGAATTCCCGGCAAATCGCTTCAAGCATTTTGCCAGTGACTTTGAAGACCAGCTCATACGCTTCTTGATAGCTAATGTCCCCTTGGAGAGGGTCAGGCATCTCGCGAATACCGAGTTGTCCTGAAAACTCCATAAGAAGGCGAAGATGATCGGAGGTAATCTCAGGGGTGATGCGTTTGATGTGCCAAAAGTTTTCATCATTCATGACGATAACCAAATCTTTTCCTTCGATAAGTTCGCGATCGACGTTTCGAGAAGTAGTGACGGGTACGAACAGCTCTTGCTCGTCGGCAATCTTCTTCATTCGTCGATCGATTGATCGTTGAGTTTTTCCAGCAAAGCAGCCGGCACTCTCGATGCGAAACGAAGGTTCTAGCCCCGCCTTCTGCGTGTGTAGAAGAAAACAGGCAGAGGCTAGGGGCGAAAGCGTAATGTTGGTGTCACAGACAAAAAGGACTGAGATAGTTTTCATATTATTAACTTAGGTTATACCTAACGATTTTTAGCAGCATAAGAGCCATGAAGAAAATAGCAAAAGCAGATTATTTGCCAAACCTCAAGGAAATCGAGAAGCTCTTCGATCAGCACAAGAGCGAATATGGCGATGATGCGATTCGAGCTCGTGCCAAGGAAGATGCTGAACATAATATTCCTCGAACTGGAAGCGACGAAGCAGCCCCATTCGAACAAGAGCTTGTCCATGCAACCTCAAGTTTGGCCAGCAAAGTAGCGAGCGCATTTCGCTCCTCGCTTGAAGTGCTCGATGCCAAGATCAAGGCGGAAGAAGAGCGAATCAGGTCTGAGCATACGCATGAGGTTGAGAATTTAAACCGCATGCACGACATTGATTTGGACGCCTCAGAGAATGCGTTTGGCCTACGGGATTCCCACAAACAGCTCGAAGTTGCTGAACATCGGTTCAATGAGATGTATTCAAAATTCGGAAGGGGACCTGTGCGCTATGTGCCGCACTGGTTGTATCTGATTTTTGCCACAGCAATTTTTCTAGGTGAGATTCCGCTCAACGCGCTTGTCTTCCAGATATTTGGTGAGAACCAAATCATGACTTGGGTCATGGCTTTTGTAATTGGGCTTTCCGTTCCTTTGGTAGCCCACTTCATTGGAATCAAGATGCGCGAGCATGGTGATGGGATAAGTTGGCCCAACGTTGGAAAGGCAGTGGGTGGTTTTGCCGTTATCACTGCAATGCTGTACGGACTTTCAATAATGCGGACCCAGTATCTCAGTGAATTCCGAGGTGAGCTTGGACTGACGGAAAAGTTGGTCGAGAGTAGCTTTCAGTTTTTCTGGCTCAATATGGCTGTATTTTTTGCAGCGATAATAGTTGCCTACTTAGCGCACGACGCTGTGCCGGGGTTTGAAGACGCCAAGCATGGAAAAGTAGTTTCTCGTCGCAAGGTGGAGAAACAAGAGAAAAAGCGAGTAGCCAAGCTGATGAAAGCGAGTAAAGCTCGAGCAGAGGCGCTCAATAAAGTCAATGCCGCATTTCGTGAGAAGATGTTAGAAGTGGTAATGCTCAAAGGGATTTACGATCAGGTGCTCAATGAAGGGCAAGAGCATGAAGAG
>CBDUGV010000272.1:0-5809 GCA_965366815.1 uncultured Bdellovibrionales bacterium
AAAAAGAACTGTTTGTGCTTTCCAGTTAACTTCCACTGCTGCGTCTGCTGAGGCGTCTCTTGTTCCTGCTGAGCAGACTGATGTGCGTCCTTGCCGTCCTTCTGGGCTGAGTCCGCAGCAATTGGCGCTTTCGTTACCGCTGTCGCATCTGGCGCAACTGCTTCTGGAGTGGCCTCTGCTGCAATTGGTGCCACTGGCGCACTGGTAGACTCTGCGACTTGCGCAGTGTTCTCTAGAGCAGTTTTCTCCTGGGTAGTGTTCTCTAGACCGGCTGCAAGCGGTGTTTGCGTTCCTTCGACTGTTTGATTTTTCCCTGCTGCTTTCTTCTGCGGTGCATGTCGCTTTGGTCGAGTAGCGGCATCAGTGGCTCCGGGCCATTGAAGGAACTTATCAAAGACCAGTCCGGGATTTGATTGATCCATATGCAAGATACTTCGAGGTATGTCTCGCGCCATGGGGTAGCGAATCTTCGACTGGATGGATGGTTTTTTCTGTCTCGGATCTACTTTTTTGCTCTTGAGCGGTTTTCGAGCTCGTCGCTCACTAGATCTCTCCTCGCTACTGCGTGGATTTCTCGGGCGTTTTGGTCGCTCTCCATCTTTATCTCGGGGATTTCGGCTCCTACCTTTCCCTTTATCCGATCTACGACCTTTGCGTTCTGGCTTCTTGATACCGCCGCTCTTTCTCGCTTCAAGAAAGGTGCGCCGCAATTCAGCGCGCTCTCGGTTCTTCTTCTTTTCGCGAGCCGCGATCTGCTCTGGAGTGAGTTCTGGTGCCCGCTCTTCAATCGTGACTGAGGAGGCCTGGTCTTGTACCATCTTGCCGCGCTTATTTTTTCGCGGTTCAGGGGCGGTAAAGACGACGACATCTTTGGCTTTCGGCTCGGGTTCCGGATTGGAAACGCTATTTATGTAAAACAGCGCGGTTGGACCATTGTCCTCCGGCTTAATAGTGCCTTGGCGATTGGTCGCATTATACGTAAGAATTTTTCCGCGTCGTTCGGCCATGGGTTCTCTCTACGAAGCGAGCTCTTGCTGAGCTTGGAGTTCGGTTAGACAAGTCATTGCTTCAAGAGTGATCTTGCGATGAAAAGCTGAATTTTGCTTACTCAGTTCTTCCAGCGCGTGCTCGGAAGAAAAAGCCAACTTAGTCTTCAAGCATTGATTGATATCTTGAAACAGTTTCTCGCATTCCTGCGATTTACGTGATTTGAGGTGCGCGAGCATCTGTCCGACACCGTTTCGAAGGAGATGAAAACGGGCATCGGCAAGCTGTCGTCGATATTTCGCCTGATCAAATGGCGTCGGTTCTGGCTTTTTCACAGTCGACGTCTTTTCTCCAGAGGGAGTCGGCGTGGGAACCTGCCCAGAAGACTTCACAGAAGACTCCACGGATGGCTCCGCGGAAGTTTTCAGCGGGTTTAGCTGTTTACCTTCTTCTTTTTCAGTCTCTTGTAGTTGCTCAGTCACTACTCTTCTCCACAGTGGCGCTCGGTTCCTTGTGGCTGACTTCACTACCACCGGCTTCCTTGTCACCTACTTTCTTATCGTCCACAGCCTCGTTCTTTGGAGTCTTGGCCCCAGCCTCGCTCTTTGTCGCCTTCTTCTTTATCTCAACGACTGGATTTGGCGGGGAGTTTTTCTTTGCTCCTCTTTTCTTCAGATCGCCTTTTTGGGGATCGCCTTTCTTGGGGTCGCCCTTTCTCGGCGGTCGTTTTCTCGGGGGCTTAAATTTCGCGTAGCGCAGTGGCCGCAGTCGGCAAATGCCATTGCCTTGCGAGACTCCGCGCCCAAGCATGATGTGACTCAATTCCAATTCTTTCTGGAGCAACGAATCATCCATTACTGAAAAGAAAATTGTTTCTGGAGGAAGAAACTCCACCAGTTGATCTGATTCACCGAATTCCGGTTCGATCATTGCCGACAATTCGATAAGCGTTTGCAGTTCGGATTCCGGCAACACGACGATATCTCGAGCGGCTTTCGCTTGCCACCACTGATGCCCGGCATTCTGTGGAAATACATTCTGGGCGATCCAGCGGCCAACACCCGTCACACGGGGCTCTACTTTCACTGGATACGCATATTGCTCGAGGAAAACCTGCCCTCGACTTACGCAAGCATTCTTTGGGCCGACGAGTGCTTTTGTATCTTCTGGTATCGACCATTTTGCTTCGCAGGTTGTATCCTTTAGAGCGCTGGCATAGGCGTTCAGGCGATCGGCGCTGGTGCACCAAGCAAAAACTCCTCGCACTGTTCTGACTGGAAACAACAAGAGTGACGCTGGGCTAAAAGATGGAGTTTCGCTTCTCTCATCCAAATTGAAATGATGAGCCAGGCGCCGCTGAATCTCCTTTGACGGTATCAACGGGAGCTTTGATTGGGGATCGCGAACTACCCGATGCAAATCCACCGCTTCTGCATCGTCGTCGGCAATATGCAATTTGGTTTCGCAATGGATGAACAAGACCGAAGCGAGCTTTTTCTGCTGCTTCTTTGGCTCTTCATCCTTTGATGGGCTCTTTTTTAGGTTTTCTGCAGTCACGCGATTTCGGCAGTTTAGTTAATGCACTATGCGTTAGCTATTTTGTTAGCATCTATTTGGTTCAGCACTTCGTGCTTTAGTACCACGCCTAACCCCGGTCGTTCGGGGATAGTCATCGCACCGCCAACTACGGCAAGTGGGTGTTCATCAAGCTGTTCTGTAAACAACCCCGCAGTATCAAATCCACACGGTAATAGCTCCGAGGGGACCGCCGCTGCAGTATGCACACCGGCCGCTAAGCCAACACCGGATTCCAGGGTAGAAGTAAGCACTAATTTAAGACCTTTGTCAGCAGCAATTCGCGCTTTTTTATAGGTTTCGGAGATACCGCCAAGCAACATGGGTTTAAGAACCATGACATCAAAGCAAGATGCCGCCACCATTTCCTCGCAGAGAATATGGTCTTCAAGGGATTCATCAAGTGCAATAGGAATCGGACATTCAGCTCGGAGCTTGCCGATCGACTGAGGAGTCGGGTTTTTCAGCGGCTCTTCAACATATTCAATGCCGCAACGGGACACTCGATTGAGGAAGCTGCAAGCCTCGTCGTATTCTAGGCCCTGGTTGCAATCGAGGCGTAAGGGGATCTTTTTGTCTAAATGATTTCGAATAGTCGTGAGCGTCTCAATCTGTCGATCGAGGTGCTTTGCTCTGATCTTTATCTTGTAGACCGGATATTCCTTCACAACTTTCTTACAGAGCTGATCCAAGATCCTATCGACTTTTCCGCCAAGAATGCCATTAATCGGCACACTGCGGCGCGCCTTCGGATTGATGAATTCAGACAAAGGTCGACATTGCATTCGCGCGGCCATGTCGCAAAGCAGCATGTCAATCGCCCAGCGAACTGAGGGAAGCATTGAAATACTCTTTTCAATTTCAAGCATGAACGCCGAATATTCATCGAATGTATTTGGCAACTCCTGCCCAATAAGGAGCGGCACAACGTGCTCCAAGTTACTTTGCGCTTCACTGAGCGTTTCGAAGCTAAATTCCTCAAGAGGAGCGAGTTCCCCAACTCCTCGAATTGCGGGATGATCGCTTTGAGCGACCAGCAATATCCCTTGGCGCAGGGTGTAATTGGCGTTGGACGTCTTCAGAGGAGATTTGAAGGGGAGTGAGAAACTACATCCTTCAATATTCGTGATTTTCATTCTGCTAAACCCCTTTAGTTTGCAGCGATTTGTGGGAGTATATAGCAGCTAGAAAGGAGAATCCAGTTTAACAGCTTGCTATTTCGGTCCCAGGACTACAGAAGCCAGCCAACCGAAAATAGTGCACCAAAGAGTAAGAGCAACTTGCCCGTGGCTTCCAAGACCTGGTTTAATCCCGCGCCCTTTTCACCGGACAATACCCTTTTGAGCAACGGAATAGCGGCAAAAAAGTAGCAGGCTGTGATCAGTGTCCAGGGGTGGTCGGGCTCAGTAGCAGCGAGTGCGAGACTAATGCAGACTGGGAGAATAAGGACTGCCGCGTATTCGAATTGAGCGAAACGTCGACCAAAGCGTACTGCCATCGTGCGTTTGCCACTTTTGGCGTCGCCTTCAATATCTCGCAAATTGTTGACTACTAGTATTCCAGTGGAAATCAAACCAACACAGACACCGGCCCAAAGCACAGCAGCAGTGATGTTATTTGCGAATATATAATAGGTGCCACCTACTGCAATCGGTCCAAAAAAAAGCAGCACGAATAAGTCGCCGAGACCAGTATAGGCCAATGCATAGGGCCCTGCCGTATAGGCTACTGCGAGAACTAAGGAGACAAGACCGATCAGTAGAATCGGAACACCACCGAGATACACCAAATAGAGTCCGAGAAGCAGTGCCAATCCCAGGACGAGAACGGTAGCTCGTTTCATGCTCTGTGGGTTAATCAGGCCTGCCTGCGTTGCACGGGTCGGGCCAAGTCGATTTTCGTCATCCGCACCGCGCTCAAAATCGCAAACGTCATTGGCGAAATTTGTGGCGATCTGAATCAGTATGGCGGTGGCCAGTATCGCGAGAGCGGGTAGCAGGCGAAACATCCCAGCATCGGCTGCCATCGCGGTACCGATGAGTACCGGTGTAATTGATGCCGAAAGTGTCTTCGGTCGGGCTGCGAGGAGCCAGCTATGAACAGGGCTCGAGGACTTCATTCGAGGGTTCTAGCAAACCAAAGACGGTTTTTCTAGGGTCAGTTCTCTACAATTGATTGAACAAGCTTTACGGATAACCGTCAAATCCGCTAAAGGGTAATGGATCGAGATATTTGAGCTTATGCCCGAGTTTTATAGATCTGGCCCAGAGGCCGAACCCCTATAAAAAGCGTCATATGATGTTGCAGAGAGGTACAGTACTGAATACGCACTTTCCCGTGGTCAACATCACAGGCCTCCAAGGCCGCGTAGTTCTTAGTAGTATTCTTGCCGGTAGTGTGTTTCTCGCGCAGCCGTCAGCCGTAGTCGGAGAGGAACCTTCCGAAGTGCTGAAAATGTTCTCCGACTCCTCGGTTCATGAAACGACCTACAATGCAGGTAAGAATAGCAAGGCTGCAATGCGGGAGCGGTATAAGGCTCGCGCAATGGAATTGAATGAGCAGGGGTTACGTTTGTTCTTCAAAGGAGATGCCAAAGCCGGTGCGGCAAAACTGAAGCAGGCTCTTGGTCATGATCCCGATAATGAGACCATCCTTTATAATCTTTCAGGAATCTTTCTTTCCCAGCGGGACCCAAAGAGCGCGGCTGGAATGATGCTTCGTGCGATACGCAACAAACCGGAGGATCTGTCGTTTCATACTCGGCTCGCCGAGGCCTATCTGATGGATGGAATGCTGGAAAAAGCGATTGATTCTTATACACGTGTCGTAGAGGTAGATCCGCTTTTCAATCGGGCAATTGTGAAACTTGGAACTTTATATGCAATGACTGAGCGCTTAGATGAGGCAGAAACAACATTGAACAAAGCGCTGAGACTGATTGGGGATGATCCAGATATTTTGAGTGGCCTCGGCAGTACGTTGGTGATGCAAAAGAAATTTGCCGAAGCTATCCCAGTACTTGAGCGAGCTCAGCAATTGGACGCCTCCTCAGATAATGAAGTTGCGCTTGGTCTCGCCTACGAATCAATTAAAGAAGAATCAAAGGCCTTGCAGTGCTACCGTCGCGCAGTTGCTCTAGGAGATAAAGACACTGAGCTTCTGCATAGAATAAAAGAAATGGAAGTCAAAGAGTAGGCTGCTTCCCTTTAACTCCGGCACAAACCCCAACATGCCTTTCGTGATAAGC
>CBDUGV010000273.1:0-5789 GCA_965366815.1 uncultured Bdellovibrionales bacterium
ATAGGCACGGCCACACATGCTGTAATTGCCAGCACCATAGGAACCGCCAATTATCAACGAGAATTTGGGAACTCTTGCACAAGCAACTGCATTCACCATCTTGGCCCCGTGCTTGGCAATGCCATTGTGCTCGTAAGATTTCCCCACCATGAAACCAACGACATTTTGTAGAAACAACAATGGTACTAGTCGTTGACTACAGAGTTGGATGAAGTGAGCAGCTTTTAGTGCCGAATCGCCAAAGAGTATTCCGTCGTTGGCCACGATACCCAGGTGAAATCCGTGTATACAACCGAATCCGCATTTGAGCGTTTCACCAAAATCCGGTTTGAACTCATCGAAGCGTGAATCATCAAGCAATCGCGCCAATACTTCTTTCACAGCAAAGGATTTCCTGAGATCCGCACCAACAATGCCGTAAATCTCTTGGGGGTCATATCTCGGTGGGGTGGGGGTCGCAATAGGAGCGAATTCGATCCAAGATGGACTTTCTTGACCGGCTGAACCGAGTGAGGCCACGCTCATCCGAGCCAGGGCAAGTGCATGAGATTCGTCCTCGGCAATCGTGTCACCAACTCCGCTCTTGGTGCAGTGCACTTCAGCTCCGCCCAATTCTTCGGGAGTGACTATCTCGCCAGTAGCCGCTTTTACTAGCGGTGGTCCCCCAAGAAATATAGTCGCATTGCCGCGCACCATGATGACTTCATCACTCATTGCGGGAACGTAAGCACCTCCGGCGGTGCAGGATCCGAGCACGACTGAAATTTGCGGAATGCCAAGGCTACTCATCTGCGCTTGGTTATAAAAGATACGGCCAAAGTGCTGTCGGTCTGGAAATACTTCGGCCTGCAGTGGCAGAAACGCGCCACCGCTATCGACTAAATAGATGCAGGGGAGGCGGTTCTCCAGAGCAATTTCTTGGGCACGCAAATGCTTCTTGACGGTGGAGGGGAAGTAGGTCCCGCCCTTGATCGCCGGATTGTTTGCGATAACCACACAGGTTACCCCGTTCACCTTCGCAATACAGGTTCTAATTCCCGCCCCGGGAGGAACGTCTTTATAGAGTCCAAAGCCCGCGAGCGGAGCGATCTCCAAGACAGCACTTCCTGGATCGACTAGCTCCTGAATTCTATCTTCGGTAAGTAATTTATTTCGCTGTGCTGCCAGTTCTTGAGCAGCCTGCGATTCAGGCCGAGCGGCAGTTGTGAGTTGTTCTTGAAGTTCAGAGGAAAGTGCTTGGTAGGCGCGCTGTTTTTCTTGAAATTCCTCAGAAGTTGTTTGGATCTGCGATTCGAGGATGCTCATAGCCCGCCGGAAATTCTATTTGAGTATCGCTATTATTATTTCCGCTATTCAAGAAGACTGCAAGCGAATAAGGGTAATATGGAACCACCGCTCCCAGTACCACCAACCAATCAAGGTAGTCATCCCGATTCGAACCACCCAGTACAACCACTACATCCCGATCGGAATTGTCTGGAACGGTCACCCTACCACAATGTCGGCCGAACAGGCCGACCAGAAACACAGAACCACCGCATCCAGTACCACTGACTATTCGAGGCAGTCATCCCGATTCGAACCACCCAGTACAAAACTAAGGCGCCAGTATCTCCCCGATACTGACGCCTAAAGCGAGGCATTTATCTTCAACCGAATATTATCCTAAACATTTTATCGTCGGCTGCTGAGCGGAGAACCGTCTAGCAGCTCATCAAACGAAAACCTATTATCGTTACGAAGGAACTATACGTCTTCTTCGTAAACACCTAAAATTGCTTTTGCGACTTCCTGGGAGTCGACTTTGTAAGAACCTGCTTCAATCTGTTCTTTGAGTTGACGACATTTGCGAACGCGCTCAGCCAACCACTGAAGCTTAAGAGTTGTCATGCTTCTCGGACGGCGGCTTTGCTTAACCTGTGTTTCAGTTTGCGCTTCCGCTCTTTCACCTGCGACTTTTCTTAACGTTTGGTCGTTCATAATCCTAGGTCCTTGTGTTCCACTTCCACTAATCCGGCCTGTACCACATATGTTTTGACGCTCTTTCGAGGACAATGTGTTCATTAATGTACAGGCTCCTCGTCTCATAAGAAGAAACGGCTAGTTCGCGGGAAAACTTGATACTTTTTTTCGTATTGGCGTACATTTTTGTCCAGCCGAGAAAAGTTAGTGATTTTAGGGCCTTACGGCGGCATTGATCGGATCGAGACCGATCCGGCTAGGTTCGAACAGGGCTTTTTTATAGGTAAATACGCGAAACGAGGTAGAACGGGCGTTCAGAAATACTTCAAAGGGAGGTACAAAATTGTACCCCCCCAATGTACATTGTGAGGGCAATGGGGGCCCTAACTAGCCGAGAGCCTCTACTCCAGGCAGGTCTCGACCTTCCAAGAGTTGTAAGAATGCCCCGCCCCCGGTGGAGACGTAGCCCATCTTATCCATCGCATGCCGTCGGTGGAGGGCTAAATCGGTATCGCCGCCGCCTACCACAGTAAGTGCCGAGCTTGCTGCCAATATATCGATAATGCCGTAGGTCCCGGCGCTGTACTCGTCAATCTCAAATGCGCCCATCGGTCCGTTCCAAACTATTGTCTGTGCGTCTTTGAGCGCAGACCCAAAAAGCGACAGAGATTCCGGTCCAATATCGAGCGCCATGCTCGTAGCCGGAATAGCATCAATTGCGACTACTTGATTCGGAATACCACCCTTGAACTCTTCAGCGACTACGACATCGGTGGGTAAGAACAGTTTGCAGTTATTCTCTTCTGCCCAACTGATGGCTTCCTTTGCCGCCTCAACCTGCTCGGGTTCGAACAGTGATTTACCAACTTCGAGCCCTTGAGCAACGAAAAAGGTATTGGCCATCGCACCACCTACGATGATGCAATCAGCGGTAACTGCGACGTTCTTTATTGCGCGCATCTTTGTCGATACTTTTGCCCCGCCAAAGATGGCAGCCAACGGCCGTTTGGGGTCTCTCATGGCTCGTTCGAAAAATTCCATTTCTTTTACGAGGGTGAATCCTGCCGCTTTTTCTGTAAAACAGCGAGCAATACCCTCTGTCGTCGCGTGGGCACGATGGTTGCTTGCGAAGGCGTCGTTTACATAGACATCTGCGAGCTTCGCCAATTTGCCGGCAAACTCGGAATCGTTGTCAGTTTCTTCGGCATGAAAGCGTGGATTTTCAAGCACGAGGACTTCTCCCGGCTGCAGCTGATCCGCCTGCTGTTCGACTGAATCACCAATACAGTCCTCAGCCATACGTACATTGACCTTGAGCAGTTCTGAGAGTCGGGTGGCAACGGGCTTTAAACTGAGGCTATCCACTCGTTTCCCTTTCGGTTGTCCGACATGAGAACTCACCACTACTGAGCCGCCACTATCGAGCACGTACTTAATAGTTGGCAATGATGCCAAGATGCGATGATCATCGGTAATGGCACCGGTATCATCAAGCGGGACATTCATGTCCGCCCGAATAAAAACTCTTTTACCTTTGAGATTAAGTTCTTCGATAGACTTCATGGTATGCTCTCTCGGATGTGCTCTGTTTCAGTCGACTGCTATAAATCAAATGCCGGTCGGCTCGTCAATAAATTCCCAACTCAAATTAAACGTATCTGCCAGAAGTTCAGCAGCCCTTTTTACTCCGAGCGTTTCGGTGGCGTAATGCCCTGGGAACAGCGCGTTTAAGCCATGCTCCTTGCAGAAATGGTAGGCGAATTGTTTGGGCTCACCTGTGATAAGCGTGTCGAAGGAGTCCTTCTGATAATTCTGAAGTTCGTCTGCGCCCGATCCACTTATCACGCAGACGCGCTCTGGAGTCTTCGGCCCAAACGGGAGACTGACAAAATCTGTGGTGCAGCCTTGGAGCGTTTGCAGCTTTTGCCGCATATCTTCAAGAGTTTGTTTGGCGCTGTTCTCACCCACGAAGCCAATCGTATTTCCTTTGTATTCCACTGCTGGTTTCAAATTTTCCAGTCCGATGAAACCGGCAAGTAAGGCATTATTGCCATACTGCGGGTGGGCATCGAGGGGTAGATGGATCGCGACTAAGCTTATCTTGTTATCGAGTAGCGTCTGGACGACTTCTCTATGGGGTCCGCGAATAGCAATCGGTGATCCCCAATACAGACCGTGATGCACCAACAGGACCTCAGCTTTTCGCTCTGCGCAGGCCCTAAGCACGGAGAGGCCCGAGTCTACAGCTGCGGCAACCTTTGTAACATCGGGCGAGCCTTCGACTTGTAAACCGTTGAGACTGACATCTTGATACTGATCCAGCGAAAATTCCCTAGTCAGGAATTCGGTTATTTGATTTAGTGTGCTCATGCTGCCGATATAGCGCGCTATTGAGTCAGAATCAAAACTCCGACGCTTTTTTGCGAAGATAATAAGGTAGCTAGTTGATCCCGGACGGTGCATCTGTTTGAATTGGCCGCGGCCTAGCTCAGGCCGTGCGTTGTTGCATTATTCTAGTCGGTTAACATTTAGTGGAGCTGCTTTCGTGGCCTGGTTCTCTCGAGGAAAAGCACCTAAACCAAGTACAGAAGAAGCGGATCGTTTGGAGATTCCAGGCGGGCTGTGGAACAAATGTCCCAGTTGTACGGCGATAGTCTATACGCGCGAGCTGGAGCGAAACTTAATGGTCTGCCCCAAGTGCGATCATCATTTTCGCTTGTCAGTTGATAAGCGTATCGAATTGCTTGCCGACCGCCATAGCTTTGAGGAAATGGATGCTGAAATGCGGTCCAGTGACCCGCTGCAGTTTCGCGATTCACTTCGATATCGCGATCGCTTGAAGCGTTCAGAGAAAAAAACGGGGCAAGCTGACGCAGTCCGCATCGGTTCGGCGAGGATGGATGGCCGCCGGGTGATGCTTGGTGTATTCAATTTCGCCTTTATGGGCGGCAGCATGGGAGTTGTTGTCGGTGAGAAGCTGACCCGGCTGATTGAGCGGGCTATCGAAGTAGAGTCCCCGGTTGTGATCGTCAACGCCTCTGGTGGGGCGCGAATGCAGGAAGGCATTTTCTCTTTGATGCAGATGGCCAAAGTCACTGCTGCGCTCGTTCGATTGGAGGAGCGAGGATTGCCGTATATCAGTTTGATGACAGATCCGACGACTGGTGGGGTTGCGGCTTCGTTTGCAATGCTTGGTGATATTCAAATTGCAGAACCCGGCGCGCTGATTGGTTTCGCCGGTCCCCGTGTCATAGAACAGACAATTCGCAGTACGCTCCCTGAGGGATTTCAGCGAGCAGAATTTTTGGTTGAGCACGGGATGATTGATCTCGTTGTTCCTCGGCACGAACTAAAACAACAAATTTCGCTAATACTTGACCTACTCACCCCGCAACTACAGCAAGGCGCGGAAAAGTAGAGGTGCCCGCTATTTTTTCTTCTAAATCGATTACCTTCATATTCGCTGTCTGTTTGACAATACTATATGGGGCATTGCCGCCGGTTGTCTTTTCGCAGATAGAATCTCCCGATCGCAATTATCTATTCAATGCGGATCGAGATAAAGACGAGGAGGAACGACGGCGAAAGAATGAACTGCGCCAGCGAAAAAAGATGGCCGAAGCGCGTCAGGCGACGGGACAAGAGCTGCCCTTTGATATCAACGCCAAATCAATTTCCTTCGACTCGACTGCAAATAAGTTAATTGCCGAAGGTAATGTTATCATCACGTACTCAGCTCTTGTTGCAGAGGCAATGCGTGGTGAAGTCGATGTCGTAACCAACGAAGCGACTCTTTCCGGGGATGTGCGCATCACTGATATCACCTC
>CBDUGV010000274.1:0-5765 GCA_965366815.1 uncultured Bdellovibrionales bacterium
GAAAGTGGCACGCGAGCTGGGTTTAGAACGTCGTGAGACAGTTCGGTCCCTATCTGCTGTGGGCGTAGGAAAATTGAGGGTAGCTGTTCCTAGTACGAGAGGACCGGAACGGACATGCCTCTAGTGTACCTGTTGTTCTACCAAGAGCATAGCAGGGTAGCCACGCATGGAAAGGATAACCGCTGAAAGCATCTAAGCGGGAAGCCTCACCCAAGACTAGTTTTCCCTTCCTCCTTAGGAGGACTCAAGGCTCGTTCTAGACTAGGACGTTGATAGGCTGGAGGTGGAAGTGCAGTAATGCATGTAGCTGACCAGTACTAATAAGCCGTGAGACTTAATCTTTTCTTTTTATTTTCTTTCTTAGAAGTCAGTACGATTCTAGAAAGGAGCAAAGGGGAAGAGTCCCTTAAGTGACGTAATACCAACGTCATACTTGATGAAAGTCATTAATGCTCGTCTTTCCCGTCTTCGTTCCTTTGGAACTACGACGGGCAAGCCCGACGAAGCTTTAGAGCTACGACGGGTGAGCCCGCCGAAACCTCTGGAACTAGACGGGTACACCCGCCGAAGCTTTAGCGAAGGCGGGTCCCGTATTTATTTTCTTTTGGTAGAAGACACAGCAACCATGAAATCGAGATAGACCTTGAGGTCGTTTGGATTTCCTGGTGGTTGTAGCGAGGGGGAAACACCTGATCCCATTTCGAACTCAGCAGTTAAGCCCCTCAGCGCCGATGATACTGCTACCGGTGGGAAAGTAGGTCACTGCCAGGATTAATTTTCAGTACCCTAAACCCCAGAGAGTTCTACTCTCTGGGGTTTTTTTACGCCTTTTCGATAGCCGTAGTGAGGAAAGAAAGATGACTCTCTGGCTTAAGATTCGAAGTTTATGGAGTGGAGCACTGTTGCTCACTGCCTCATGCTTGATCTGTCTTCTGCTTGTAGAGATGTTGTTGAGAGCTGGGGTAATAAAAAACTACGCTTATCATCGAGCGCAGTACTCCTATGCCGAATCCGAGGGAGTAGAAAAAAGTCGAATTCTCATTCTTGGCGATTCTTTCATTTTTGCCGGTGGCGAACTGAGCAATAGTTTGCTCGCCGAGTTATCTGAGAATGGCTTTAGCGTTCTCAACTCCGCCGAACCAGGAATGGGACCATTTCAGTATAGTACAGAGATGGAGGTGTATTATCGCTCCTTCAATCCCAATGTAGTTTTATTGTCCTATTATGTTGGAAATGATCTCACGAATGTCCAGTTTAACCTGGAGTTTTGGACCGATACAACATTCAAAACGAGAGTGAGAAATTTTCTACGACCTAAGCTACGGCGACTCTACCTCTACCACTTTCTCAATCAATTCAGATTAGCTATGAGCACGGCAGAGGCAGAAAAGGAATTGCGAAAAACGAAGGAGCGGCACAACAATACAGACATAAACCCTCTTCGAGTAATGGCGGCAAAGGCTCATCCAAACTACCATCTCGATTCCGTTCTAATGGAAACGGAAGACAACATGAAAGCATGGCAGAAGATTAAAGAACTTCTCCTGTCGATCAAAGAGAAGGCGGAACAAATTGATGCGAAGTTGCTTATGGTGATTTTCCCCGCATCAATTCAGATTGATCGAACGCATTTCGAGTTGTTCGATGAATCTGGGTTCAATGTGAGTGAGAAGACGTTAGAATCTCGAAAGCCTCAGCAATTGCTCCTCGATTTCTGCAAGGAACAGTCAATTGATTGCCTTGATTTGCTTCCAGTTCTAAAAGAGGAGTCCCTCAAGGGCAAAATTATCTATCCTGGCAATGATGACCATTTAAATTCTCTCGGAAATTCTATTGCCTACGATAAGATACGAAGCTTTCTGATTTCTAATGCAGAAGATTGAGCAAAAAAAGACCTAGGTATAAAACCTCAACATTCCATATATGATTCGCTTACCTCTCTTGCTGATAAAAGTTCTAGGTTGAGTTCCAAAGGCTCAACGATGAAACAACTATCGGAGGGAGCCCATGGAAGCATATACCAGCATTTTGTTGATCTTTCTTTGTGTGCGTGGCGCAATTGTTACGATGAATGAATTGGGTGAAATGGGTATGGATCTGCTCAGTGCGTTCAGTCTAGGCGATCTTTGGTAGATTTGCTTTCAAGCAAAACTATCATAGCCGGTCTGGCGCTAGGAAAAGACAATTGAACACCGTCACCTGAAAAAAAACTAAAAACCTCGCAAATACCGGCTGCGACTCAGACCTCTACTGTAGATCTGAGTCGCATGACCAATATACGTCCGTAGAGCATCACTCTGAACCGACTCCCTTGCGGTGGTAACTGCGATACGTCTTGGTCGGAGCTCTGCCACCGCCCTGAGACGTCACGTTGGGCGTTATGAGTTCAACCAATCGTTTCGCATCGACTGCTTGGATGAGTTGGGACATTTGTTGCAGCTCCTTCTGTACTTTTGGAAGGTATCGATCGACCTCCGCCACTTCGCGCAAAAACAACACGATGTTCGATTTGACGATTCGATCTTCACGAAACCTCTCTGCCAGTACCTGGAGGTAGGGCGGTACGTCCGCCTCTAATACATTCCAAAGGCTTGCTTCCGTCGGAGTTCGGAGGGGTAGCTCCGAGAGGGCCTCCAAACAGGCTCCAAGGTAGAATGCCGCGACAGATCTTTGAACGTCTTCACTTTCCGTTGGAAAACGATCGATGAGCTGTCGAAAAGCTTGCGAATCAGCAGTAGCTGAGCGTCTGGCACGTTTTGCGACCGCAAGTAGACTGCCAGCCTTGGCAGTTCCCGAGATCGCGTGCGTATTGCTCCAGCTTCGCTGATCTAACAGTTGTTCAGTCAATGCATATGCTCCGGTTAGGGGAATTGAAAAAACGATGTGTGCCCCGAAGGGCTAAGGTAACGGTATCCAGCACAGTTGCGCGACTGTGCTGGAGCCGAGAGGGCCATCTACTCAGGTGGGCGTGAGAAAGTTCGGTGGTGGATCGAGATAGCGGAATAAAAGCAATATCACCGAGAATAGTCAAGAATATCCGCTAGACTTTTCAGTCGCAGAACGGCAGGATCGCATTCCTAGTCAGGGTAGTAGTGTACATCCTGTCTTTTTCTTGTTGCCCCACAGCAAGACCAAGGCAGGCGGGAGCAATCTGGTTTTTACATGGGAACTTCACGGTTGTCGTAGACGGTAAGGCACTTGGGATGAGTGCTTTCTCGTTTACGATGCCCGCGAACTTAACTCCTATACTCTGAAAAAGGAGCCCCTCCCATGGTACCCCTAGAAGCAAATATTTCCGGTGTGCGATTTGCCGTCGGAGAAGGAGTGGTTGTTGTCGAGGAGGACAACATCGCATTTCTTCGAATTCGAGAAATTACTCATCACACTCGAAAAGATCGTCTGGCAGTGAAGCTGATGACGCATCGGTATGGCGAATCCACCCAAATGAATTGGTATGCTGAGGGCGAGTCCGGCGATCTAAGTCGTTGGATGAGCTTTGCTTTTAACGAAGTGTGCAAAAATTCTTGTGTGCTGAGTTTGGACGGTCGGATGAACGCATATTGCCTCAATCAATGGACTGCAGCGATTGCCTCTGGAGAGATCGATTGGGGATTTCCCATGGTCGAACCAGAAGTTATCTGCGAGGAACATCGAACCGTGTATCGAGGATTCAAGAATGGATCACAGATTCTCATCGGAAATACGGCCAGGCCTGAATACGTGATCGCTGGACATGAAGTACAGCGGTCAGCGAAGAAGCTTGTCGTTCATCTGCATACCAAGGTTGGTCGAAGTGAACCGATTGAGCTTGAGAAAGGCGTCTATCATCCACTCGATGATCAGACTTCCTTGCGGGTTGGTTTCGTATATCCCAAGTCAGTTGAGCTCGATGTCGAGACCTCTAAGTGGAATTATCGTCCCGATGAGTGGCTGTCTCGACTGCTCAACAAACGCCGGTTCTCCGTCAACACAGCCTAGTGTGGCAGTGTCGTGTCGAGTTCAAATACCCAAGGTCAGCGCTCCCGCCGGCCTTGCGGATGTTATCTGATATCTAAGTTGATTTTCCGCCGACGTGACTTTTGGAAGTCCAGATAGGTTGGGGTCATCAGCGACTCAATAGGCGCGAAATCGTCGCTGAGAATCAGGCTTTGATTTGAAACGGCGACTTCGACATATCGTTTCTTTAAGAAATCTTTGCCTTGGCGTCCAAGTGCTTTGGCGTTCAACGCTTGGTTTCCGGCGACTATGACTATGTTCTGGGTGTGCTTTGGCTTGTTTGGCGAAGACACTAAGAATACATCAACGTGGTGAAACGCCTGTTGTACGGTTTGCGAAAGCGACTGAATAAGTTGCGCCTTCGCGCCTTTCGCAGAGCCGATTGAGTTGATGAACAGAAAGCCATCGGCATCGAGATGCGTTTTGCAGAGTTCAAAAAATTCCCGTGTAGCCAAATGGAAAGGCATTTCAGAAGATGACTTGAAAACATCAAGGAATATAGCTCGATACTTTTTCCTACTTCTATGTAAGTATCTTCTGCCATCAAGCGTATGAACGCTGAGATTCTTTGCGGTTTGAAAGCCGAAATGTTCTTTTGCAATAGTAATAAGTTCGGGATCAATTTCGACAACCTCGAGCATTGCGTCCGGATACTTCTTGGCAAAGTACTTCGGAAAAGACATCGCACCACCGCCGATCATTAGATACTGCCCGGTGGCTCCTGTTGCCTGAATACCCAAACTATAGAATCGACCGTATGTACTGGTAAAGTGCTCCGGTGCACCGACTAGGGTGCTCGACTGAGTGGAGAATGGATCGGTAATGAGCGCGCGATAGATCTGACCGTTTGCTTGCTCAATGTCCTGTAAGATAATTCTATGGTAGCGCGTATCGAGTAGACGGACTCCCCTGTTCTCGACGATTTTCTCTACTTCTGATTGCAGTAGATGCGAGATGCCAAGAATTGCAAGCAACGCAAAAGGAAGGCATCTCCTTGACGGTTGAATGCTAAACGCAAGCAGGAAGAGGACCGCACTTAAAAACTGCAATAGAATTGGGGTCGAGAGCCAGGAGAATAAAAAAAAGCCGGTGGCAAAGGTGCCAACGATACTCCCCAAGGTTGAGATGGCAAAGATATAGCCAACGCGACTTCCTGAAGACTGAAGGGGGCCAAGTGCAAGCCGTGCAGTGAGCGGGGTAATCGAACCCAAGAGGAATGAAGGCAGGGCAAAAAACAGGGTCGCGGCACAAACCGCTGCCACTCGAATATCTGAGATCGTTCTAGACAAGAGATATAGCGCTGGAATCTCTATCAGCGGTACTATGAGCAAGCTCGAACCGGCACCCAGGAGCACTGCAAATATCGCGTGCGGATTTCTGTCTGCCAATCGACCACCCCAGAGATAGCCGAGGCTGAGAAATGCGAGAATGATGCCAATAAGGCTCGTCCAGACATGAAGCGAAGAGCCCAAAAACGGTGCAACGAGCCGACTGCCACTCAGCTCAACTGACATCACGACAGCACCTGCCGTGAACGCGACAAGATAGAGTTTCCAATAGGGAATTTGGATGAATCTGCTTTCGTCTCTAGGCATTACCGACGTTCGATCGACTGTCGCGCAGATTTGCAACAGCTTGAGCGCACACCTCTGTATCCTGGAATCGATGTCGAACCCCATTTATTTCTTGATAGGACTCGTGGCCTTTGCCGGCGACCAGCACTACGTCACCCGGCTCGACCATCTGTATTGCTAACTCGATTGCCTTTC
>CBDUGV010000275.1:0-5745 GCA_965366815.1 uncultured Bdellovibrionales bacterium
GTAAATAGTTAGTCGTCGTTGCGCCGTAATTTGTACCGGCTGACCAACGATTCCGCCGCCGCCACCGCCATCAGTTGGGCGTTGGCAGATCGCGAGGCCAGGTGCGATGCCGCAGATTGCCGGCAGATCGTTGTTATTTTCTTCTTCCTCTTCTTCCTCCTCTTCAATAGGAGTCGTTAAATCATCGGGGCTAAATAGCTCACCGTCTCGCTCGACACACTGCACTCCTTGAGAGCCAAGGCGTGTTGGTGGGTTCGCATTGGCATCGACAACAGCAACTCGTCCATCAAGACTAACTTCACCGATGACATTCCCCGGCGGCTGCTCAATCGTATCGAGGGCCGTGTTCCAAACAGCACACTGAGCAAACACAGTGGTTGGTACAAACAGCGCAGCAACGAGCGCCACCAAACAGATACATTGCAATCTCATAAGTCGCATATTCCAACTCCACTTTTTCCAACTAGGTGTGCTCAATAGCTCGATTTGTTTCATTTGCATCGGATTCAACATCTCTTCTCGCTTCATATTCATTAGAATCGTTCCAACTCTTGGCGCTGTCTTGGCTCTGCGGTTCTCACCAAGCGAGCTCGCTTGCCTCGCTGTGTTCCGCGTTTCTTCGCCACTTGAACGTTCGCAGCTTGCTTCAGTTCAACTTCTCCAATTGGTGTATCAACCAAGCGCTCGACTTGGGCAGTCACAGTCGCCGGCACTCCTTGCACCGTCCGTAAGAACTGGTACATCCGGGCAAAGTTTTGCTGTCCAGTTTTTCGATAGGCTCGATTGCCATTTGGCGAAACAATGACAATCGTTGGCACATAGCGAATATTGAACTTCTTTCCCATCTCTTCGCCATCAAGTATTGGCGCGGTAAGCCCAGTGTATTCGCGATATAATTTCAAATGCGCCGGATCCGTTTTGCCGATCACAAATGTCGCCATTTTGACATTCGGATCGTTTTTAGCGACTCGCCACAATCGTTCAACGTTTGGCGCCATCATCCGACACCAACTGCAGTTCATTGAAAAGAAATAGAAGATTTCAGCTTGGTTCTTCGGATCAGGCTTTACCCGTTCCATCGCCGTATCGTGATCTGGCTTTAACAACTCACCCATCTGATGGCGTGTCTTGGCCATTTCAATTTCCATCTGCTGCTCGGCACCGATCCAGTCTTCGTCTTCAATTACTTTCTGTCGAACCAAAGCTTCTCCGATCAGTTGGGTAATCTCTCGGACTTCAAAAAAGTAGTTCTTCTGCATGACGATCAGGTCATCGGCATACTGGCTGGCGAGTTCCTTATCCCCAAGCCGTATTGCTCCAATCATTCCTTTGGCTGGCGCTGGCGCATCGGGACTCACTCGAATCGATTGAACGGTTCCCGGCGCACGAACTGGATTCTCTCCGGGCTTATCCGAAACATAGCGAAGATTCTGTTCAATTCGCTGAGCTTTGAGCTGCCCTTCGGTCAGCTGCGGTTTCGGCTGCTGCACCTCCTTTGGTGCTTCAAATTCCTTCGCGAGCTTTTGCTTATCGACATCAATGATCTCGAACATGCCACTTCGAGCGTTCATCTTTTTGTCGAAGATACTCATCGAAGGAAACAATTTCTTGAGAGGGCTCTTAGTTGGTTTTGCCGCAGAATCGGCGAAGGCGAGCGACGGTATCGTGCTTGCAAGCAGCAAGACTGCTGAGAACAGAAAACCTAAAATGCCTGATGAACACCGCACTTGAATCTATATCCCGTCGATTACCTGAAATCTCCCCGTTACACCCCGGGCTCCTTATTATTGTTATGGGGGCATACGGAGACATCGTGACCACTAAAGGTCAGGTAAATTTGACAGAAATTACAACTACTTAAGCACCGTCGCTACTCTAAAATAGTCGGGAAATAGCCAGTAGCTCCTCAACTCGCCTCCCGAGGCGGCTCAACGGCGAGGGAGCTAAATACCCTCCGATCGCACGGTGCGATGCGAAAAAGGGTATTTCGAATTGCTGCCGCGGCATCGTGCTGGCCAGCCCGCCAAAGCAGATGTGTCTTATTCAAGAGCAGCGTCACTGGACAGCGGGCAACGGCAAGACCTTCATCAAAATGCTGCAATGCTTCCTCGTATCGCTCTTGGAGCATTAACGACCAACCGAGATTGTTGGCAATTTCGGGAAAGAGCGTGTCGGTAGAATCGCAAATCGAAAACGCTGCCTTACAGTATTTGGAAGCTTTTTCCGTTTCACCTTCGGCGAGCGCATTCAAACTCCAAAGATGGAAAAACCGGGCGGAGCCATCTGCTTCAGGTTCGGAAAGTAACAGGCGAAATTTATCGTCAGCCGCCTTCGCATCACCAGCTACCATATCCAGCTTGATTCTCTGTAGCCGCAGATCTAAATCGGAAGGTTCCTGCTCAACCAATGCATCACAGGCACGCATTGCTTCATCGATTTCAAAAGCCGACATCGACAAAACAAACGGTTTTAGTTTTTCCCACTCACCTTCTGCGGCAAGTCGATCGTAGGTAATATACAACCAAGGCATCAACAGCATCTCTTCTTCAATCGCGAAATGCATTTTATCGATTTCATCTTGTGGACCGCGCACTACCCAATCGGCTCGGTCAGGAGATATGCGGGCGCGAGCTTCCGTGACTGCATGTCGTAAAAGACCGCCGAGATAGCTTTTGCTTTGTGCCGCGGCGAGCACTTCAGTCGGAGGAAATTGCGTAGAAAGCGCAGCATAAAGGGCAATTCCGGTGACTGACATCGTCTCATCAGGCAGCATCGCCAGATTTCTGGCCAATGGGAGAAGCTTCTCAGGCGCTACGCCAAACTGCTCACTAAAATCTAAAACTTGATTCACTGAAGAGACGGCCGGCAGAGACTCGCCGACAAATATCGGAGGAAAGACAAGGGGCGAAAGGTACAACTCTGCAACCGCACCAAGGGGTTCATCTGGGAACACTCTTGCATAGTATTCCGCCGATTGCCGCGCCAGCTCCTTTCGCATTTGCTCGGAGGCTTTTCCAAGACTTTCCGGAGTTGCATCTTGCCAGGCACCAGCGACACTTTGATGCACACCAAGCGCTTGGCAAACGCCAAGTAAACTCACCACGTTGGAATCAAAAGAGATTCTTCGCTCAACTTCTGTAAACAAAGGAAAGGGGTCTGGCAGATCGCGCAATGCGAGTCGAAAAATTTGCTCTATCTCTAAAACAACTTCCTCGCCTTCTGGAATAAACTCTCCACCTTGCGCAACGATCCGAACGCCATTCTCTCCGTGTACGGTACTTACTTCATTTGCGACCGTGCTCCAACACGCATCGACCACAAAGGCCAAATACGCAGCCGCACCCTTCACCACAGAGTCGGCCTCTTGTGGAATATCTTGTTGAAGACGCAGGGCAAAGGTCAGAAGATCGATGGTTCCGACCGAGGGCCAATTTCCGTCTAGCTCGAGCGCGGGGTGAATTTTGAGGTAGGTATTCCAACGTTCCGTAAAACCGCTCATGACCTGTTGAACATTAGGATCTAGCATGTAAGCACTCTAAAATAGGCAAGTATCTGAGCTAGTGTCTCAGATTTACTATGTATTTCACAATCAGATAAGTGGGTCGATTTAAACTACCCAGAGAAGTTATGGCAGAGCGGGGATAAGTTGATAAATTTACTGCATAAAGATAGTATGAAATCCTTGCCTGCTTTTTCACTATAACGGAGCAGTTAGCTTCTTTGAAATGCTTCGGGCTCCACCCCTAGCTCCTTCCATATGGGCAGACCGGGACTATTCTCTAGGCGCATGCGCGCCGCGGTTACCCACTCGTTTTTTCACCTTTTTTGGGAGCAGGCCAATGCCACTACCCCAAGCAGTTGTGCTGCAAGCTCAAGCGATCCTGGCCGAACAACCAGGTATCAAGCCGCTTGATCTCTGTAGCCTTGTCGGCCTGCAAGGACGTTTCGTCCTGCTCATGGCTGAAATTTCCAAGGACGATGCAGGAAGCATCAACGACGTTCGTTTTCGCGTCTTGCTCGATCGCCTCTACGAGGACCTTGGCGGACAGCTCCTTCCAGGCGGTCGACGTGGAGACCATCCGCACAATCCCTACGCCGGAGGAACCTGGACTCGACCCGAGGGAGAGGATTGGGATGTTCTGGCACGAATTATCCGATTCAACCAGAATCCCGCCGAGGAGACCAGGTGGTCGACGCTCGATCTCTTGCGTGATTTCAACACGCCCGTGGATCAAGTTGAGAACATCACTCGACGAATCGCCGCAGAAGGATTGCGTTACGATTTGCTGGAAGACGGACTCGAGCAGCAGTATCAGGGCATTGAGGCTGCTCAACAGGTCGCCCGTCAAAGTTCCTCCCCGATCCTCAGTCTGTTCGCTCCGTTTTACTGGCGAGCATTCTGGTTGATGGAAGGATTGCTCGGATTCCCCGACTACGAATCGACACCAGGCAAATGGATTGCCGATCGACTCTGCCAGCTCTGTTGGATTGCGATGATGATCGGCTTTTCGGTCAGTTGCTATCCAATGGAATGGAACGCAAAGTTCATGATCGCCGTAGTGCTGTTTAAGGTCTTTATCGTTTTCTACGCTAAATTCCTTTTCCCGATACTCGACGGCAATCGCGGTCAGATTCCGCTCAACGACGATCCGATCTTGCCGCTCGACCCCGAGTACTGGGTTGGTGAGTTTCGTCGAGACTTTGACCGTCCAGTGCAGTCAGTCGAGCGGAGTTGGCAAATTGGCGGCACATTGCTGACCTTGGTGGTCATTCTGGTCGCAGTCGACGCCTGTGGAATTCTGTAGCGTTCTTCATGGCTTAGCCGACTATCGCAATGGACGATAGTCGGCTTGATTCCGAAAAAACCCAAAAATAGTAGGAGGTTAACCCACGATACAATGCGCAAGCTGTATCGATTCGGTAGAGATACCCGGTCAGCCCGCACTAATTTGCATTAATGCGCACTAATTACTTATAATAAGCACTGACATACACATATTAAGCACACCGTAGCAGAAAGCTTTCATAACTTTATCAGGTACAGAAGCACCCAGAATTCTCAATGGAGCAACTGAAGTAAGGTTTGTACCTAGGTTTTGGATTTCAAGGAGAGTAGTAGTAATGCCGACGCAGCCAACGCCAAATCCGCAGGATACGCGCCAACAAGGTTTTCAACTTGGCGGGGTGAGAATACCTCAGGCAGCCCCCATCCCGGGCGCCCCTCCAGCAGGTGCCGCTCTACCGCCAACGAATGGTGGATCTTCTCGACCAAGCATACCTGCCCCGCAGGTCCCGGCAATGCCTACAAGTGGAGTACAGCTCAACAATCTTCAAGGTCGAAGCTCAGCTGAAATTGCTGAAATGCGCCGACAGGTAGAAGCCCGTCGTAACCAGCTTATGGAAAGCTTTAAAACGACGCTCACCACACAGGAAGAAGAACTGCAGAGTCGCCTTCGGGTTGCCTCCGAACAACGAGACGGTGCGGAATACAATTACAACAGCGCCGTTAAGGAGTTAGCAAAGTCAAAACGCTGGTGGACCTTTCGTGGACTCGGCGACAAGCTCGGCGGACTCACTTCGACCTACCAGCAGCAAAAAGACTCTAGCTACAGCATGTGGGCAGACCACAAAACAAGAGTGACTGAACTGACAAGTAACCTGACACAAGGTCGAGCAAAAAAAGAACTTGCCCTTCAACAAATGCAGCAAGTGCTAGACAACGAAGTTCGCAAACTGGAACTGATG
>CBDUGV010000276.1:0-5712 GCA_965366815.1 uncultured Bdellovibrionales bacterium
TTTCACTACTCACTTTGAAAAAGTTCCTTAGAGGCAGGGCTCGAACCTGCGTCCAGTCGGGTTAAGAGCCGACCGCTCTACCACTGAGCTACTCTAAGGGTAATAAATTTCATCTAAGCAGTACTCATCTGCTTGCCAGTAAAAAAGTTCCCTAGAGGCAGGGCTCGAACCTGCGTCCAATCGGTTAAGAGCCGACCGCTCTACCACTGAGCTACTCTAAGGGTAATAAACTTCACATAAGCAGTACTCATCTGCTTGCCAGTAAAAAAGTTCCCCAGAAGCAGGGCTCGAACCTGCGTCCAGTCGGTCCAGAGCCGACCGCTCTACCACTGAGCTATTCTGGGGATAAATCTATTTCATTCGTTCATCAACCAAATCATAGAGCTTGTCTCTATCGACTCCTTTTCCGGAGAACACTCCAGCTCGCCGGAGAATTTTTGCAACTCCTGGGTTCGCAATGGCAATGCCATGTACTAATTCCGGAGTTGGAGTAAAAGCTTCCAACTGCCCTTTCGGTCGTGGTGCTGTCCAGGCTCGCTTTACCGGATCTACCGAGTATTTTGCACATACCGCCTCTACGTCTTCTCGATAGCAACGCGCCCTGCCCTGTAGCACTTCCCAGGGAAACGGCAATTCGTTCCAGACAGCAGTATCTGGGTCGAGCCCATCTCCGTGGCTCCGATGCCAGGCAGCTAGATCTCCAGCCACCAGGCGAAGCACTTTGCCAGGGCAAAACTTATCAATTACTTCCGTCATATTCATTTCATAGAGCAGATTGATCCAACCCTCTCTTGTCTTGTTCCAGGCCCCAGCCATGGTGTTCCAAGTTGAAGAATCGTTTCCTCGCTGCACGATCATAGTCTCTGTATTGATCTCTGATTGCAGCCATACTTCATACAAGAGTCCGGCAATCTCATCTAAAACAGTAAACCATTTTGCAATGAGTTGCCCTCGTTCAGCATCACTCAGGCGTTGAAGAACCTCGCTGACCGGGTGTATATGAGCAATCGCCCACCAGTTACTTGTCTTGGAATCGAGGCAGCGCTTAAAAAGCATGTCGGCAATCGAGTCGTAGGGTTTTGTCTGACCAGTTATGGTGAACTCAGAGCGACGTTTACACTTTGCATCGTAGTAGGCGATAAACGCAGCGGTGTTTTGGTCACTGATAAAATCTTTCTTGCTAATTTGATGTGCCAGACGAGATTTACTAACCAGAGTAATCTCTCTTTTCTTAAGCTCACGCAGCAGTCGCTCGCGTTTGCGCTCTAGTCTGCTGACCAGTCGGAAGAGTTTGTTGTATCTTCTGTTTGAGATATCTAACCCTGAGAGTTTTCTCTGTTCGCGATTGAGTCTATCTTTCTTGAAATCATTCTCCCCCGAGCGCTTGCCAATTTGCTGACCAGCCGCGTCGAGATAGGCAAGAATTTCATCAGGGTCCTCATAGCCAGCAGCTAGTGGCAGAGGAACGCCCTGAAACAACTCGCTTGCGACCTTGAGCTGTTTGTCAAACCCAACTGGTCTACGGAAATCGTTCGACATAGAACTCCAGGAGAACCAGGAGTTTTGATGGGCATGAATCGAGGCACTCTCGAGTAAACTTCTCTCACGCGAAGCTAAATCTTTGCCCAAAAGTTGCTCTACTTTCAAGGCAACATCTTCAGGTCGGTCTCGTCGATCCAAAGATTCAAATAGCTCGACTAGCAATCGCTGTTTGTCTAATTTGCGCTTTCTAAAAATCATACTTCCTCCGCAAATGCACTCGTTCGTCTTGATATCTCTATTTCAAATCGATCCTCTGCCAACTCAATACAGTCCACCGATACATCGAGAAACTTTTCAATTACCACTGCGTTCGATCTGGTGTGGGCACTTGGTCTCAAAGTGAGATAGGCACCTGCCCTAGCTACTGCACATGGTAGGAGGAGCTGATCAGCTAGATGCTCACCGACCGGCACCTCAGTTGCGAGGTAGCGTTTCGCTTGAGCAACGCAATCGGCAGCAACTTGCTCAGCAGATACGCCTTTCTCACCAAAGGCGGTACATTGTTCGCAAACAGTCGCTGATTTAACCTCTATGCTGACTACGTTCCCCGGTCCTGTTGCAGTATCTACTTCAATTGCCTGAGTGAGCTCTCGGCCAAGACCCAACTGCTCTCTGACATACGTCAGTTCTCGTTTCGCAATTTGAATCGGTAGGTTTGAGACAACTGCACGGGCAGAAACTGCACTCTCGCCTCTTGGAGAGAGCAATTCTAGCGGCTGTAGATCGGCACATGGCGCTATCCGCACTTCGAAGCTGCCGCCACCCGCCGGGTAGAATCCGGGGCGAATCAGCTTTGCCTCTACCGAGGCACCCATGCTCTCGAGCAGTGGCAGAAAGGTTTTCGCGAAGAATTCAAATGGTGGTGAATGGGGATTATGAGTCCCACCTTCAAAAATCACGCGAGATTCCACATCTGCCTTGAGCAATGGCAAAAGAACGCTTTGACAGACAAGTGTTGCGCTCCCTGCAGTACCGACGCTGAAAGTATACTCCCCGCCAAATATTCCCGTTGGCTCGAAGTACAATTCTTGTGAATGTATTTCGGCACCTTCTACTTGGGCTTTGCCAATAGCAGCAGCAGCTTTGACTGCTGTGAGATGTTGTCGCAAGAGACCGGGTTTTTTGCGCCCGGCTCTAATGTTTGCGACGCGAACTGCCTTTCCGGTCAGAAGCGAGAGGCTCAGAGAGGAGCGAAGTATCTGACCTCCGCCCTCGCCTTCGCTCCCATCAATTTGAATTGTATCTGAACTCATTTTTCTTACCACTGCTATCAGAGCTAGCTACGCCGCTCCTTTCAAAGATTTATCCTGGTCCTTGATTACAAACCGAGCCTTTAAAAGAGCTACTTTGGTTGCAAGCTCCGCCTTCTCGACCGAATCAACCACATCAGCAAAGTCTTTGTATGCGGCTGGTGCTTCGTCGAGTGGATACTGCCGACAGTTTGTGAGGATGTCGTGCTCGTTAAAAGAAGCGTCAACCTCCGACTGACTCAGTTCACGCATCGCGTGCTTTCGCCCCATGGCACGACCGGCTCCGTGGTTTACGCTAAAACAGCTCTTTTCTGCCCCAGGGAGTGCGACCATTACCGCTGAACCTCTTTGAGGATCCCCTGGAAGAAGAATCGGGTGTCCGGTTTTTTCAAACGGCGTGTCCTTGAGTGCGTGATGACCACCTGGGAATGCCCGAGTGGCACCTTTGCGATGGATCCAACAAAGCTTGTTGTTGTACAGCTCCTGGCGCGCAATGTTGTGACTGATGAAGTAGACAAGCCGCCCCTTCGCACCTGGGAACACTACCTGAAACGCCTCCAGTACAAGTGCGTTAATCAGCAAATGGTTTAGGGTTGCAAAGTTTGCCCCAAGCGCCATGTCGTCGAGGTAGTTGTTCGCCTCTTTGGTTCCAAGTGGTGCATACACCAGTTGCTTATCGCCGGCTGGATACGGGATATCCCATTTTTCGAACATCTGCTCCAATGCTTTAAACTGGAGAGATGCCAAATGATGTCCAAAGCCGCGCGAACCACAATGAGACAAGAATGAGATATGGCCATCGAGCAGCTGAAACGCCTCGGCTGTCATTCTCGCTCGCTCATTGTCTTCGACATGCACGACATTGCATTCGCCAAAATGGTTTCCACCACCATAAGAGCCGAGCTGAGTTATCTTATCCTCAAACTTTGGAAACTGATTGCTTTCGATCAGATACTCAAGTCGAGCCGCCAAGGCATCTGCCGTGCCATCATGGCCGACGTGAGCCGAGTCCTCGCAGCGATAGGCCCAATCTGCCGGTATTCCCATTGCCTGACAGACCTCTCTCGAAGCACCTTCGATTACCGCTTTCTTGCCGATGAACGGGAGAATCTGCCGAGCTTTAGCCACTGAGCGTTGCCCTTTCCCCGCTCCAGTTGGTGTTCTTTCGGTAATTTCGTTGATCAGTGCTCGACGAACTTGCTTGCTTTCAATCTCTTCTTGCGGAATGTCGAGCTGAAGCAAACTCATTGAGCACTTGATATCTACGCCGACAGGTCCAGGGTAGATATGAGTTGGAGAAGCGAGCACGCAACCAACTGGCGCTCCGTATCCCGCGTGTGCATCGGGATTGAGAACGAGTTCCTCGACGCCAGGCGCGGTCCGAGTGTTGATCGCTTGCTGCAAGCAAATATCGTCAAAGGTCTCACGGATAGCATCGGTTCCGATTACAGTGATAGGCTTATACTTTCCCTCTTTAACTGGAAGGATACCGGTAGCTTCACCAGTTGGGATTACTCGATGCTTTGCATTCTTCGTTGTCATGATAACTCCTCTAACAGTATTCTTTATCGGTATCCCAAACAGATTTCTCATTGGGTTACTGCCCTACCTCCTAGCAAGAATCGTGCCAACTATGGGCTTCCTAGCAAATTAATCTCATAACTCCACGATATTGCGTGATAAAAAAGATTATCTACTGCAAAACCCACAGAAATATTAGAGATCTGTCGATAGCCCAATAAATACAGTTTATAAATTCAGCGAGCGATAGTATATTTTGAGATATGCAAAAGAATCGAGTGGTTATAGGACTTCTTGGACCAACCCTAGATCGGGGTCAGGGCTCTAAGCGCTGGGAGCGATGGCGTCCCAACGTAAACCTATTCCAGCACGAAGAGTTTTTAGTTGATCGCTTCGAACTGCTGTCACAAAAAAAGTTCAGTAAACTTGCCAACCAAATCGCTGAAGATGTGCGGTCGGTATCGCCCGAGACCAGCGTTGCTCACCATCAAATAAATTTTGACGACGCTTGGGACTTTGAAGAGGTCTACAACCAACTCTATAGCTGGGCGAAGGACTACCCCTTTCGTCCCGAGGAAGAGGAGTATCTAATTCATATCACTACGGGCACCCATGTAACTCAGATATGTATGTTTCTTCTGACCGAGAGTCAGCATTTCCCAGCTAAACTTCTTCAGTCACAACCTGCGGGACGAGACGAAAACGTTCCTGGCCATTACGCGATCATCGATCTCGATTTATCGAAGTACGACAAGATTGCCGCGAGACTCAACGAGCAGCAAGAGCGTGAACTCTCGGCGCTTAAATCGGGAATTGACACTCGCAACAAGAGATTTAACGCGCTTATCGAGCGCATAGAGTTTGTAAGTCTACAATCATCCGAGCCTATATTGCTTATTGGACCAACCGGTGCGGGTAAGAGCAGACTGGCTCAAAGGATCTATGAGTTAAAAAAGGAGCACCACAGAATCACTGGCAATTTGGTCGAGCTTAACTGTGCGACTATTCGCGGCGATGCGGCAATGTCTGCACTATTTGGACATACCAAAGGATCATTTACCGGTGCGCTCCAGCCGAGAAAAGGTTTGTTACTCGAGGCTGATAAAGGATTATTGTTTCTAGATGAAATTGGAGAACTGGGGCTTGACGAGCAGGCGATGTTGCTAAGAGCATTGGAGGAAGGAAGTTTTTTTCCAGTCGGTTCGGACAAACCAGTATCTAGTGAATTCTTGTTAATTGCCGCCACTAACAAGGATCTCTCGCAGCAAGTGCGAGAGGGAAAATTTCGCGAGGATCTCTTTGCCCGAATCAATCTATGGGAATTTCACCTACCAAGCCTTACCGAACGAATTGAAGATATAGAACCAAATATTGAATTTGAGCTCGATAGATGCTCAAG
>CBDUGV010000277.1:0-5699 GCA_965366815.1 uncultured Bdellovibrionales bacterium
TGATGTCGAAATGGATGATGAAGACGAGGAAGAAGATGACTAGTTAGGTCACTCGTCCGTTTTATTTTCCCCTACCACTTCGAACGCTGCCACAATTTTTACATCGCACCCGTATTTTTGCTTCAGCGATGTGTCTCGGTGTAGCTTGTGGCGGAAGCTGGGCAAAGGGGAACTCGTAGGTTGCAACACCATAGGCTGGAATGCGAGTCGGTCCAATCGCTTGAAATTTCCTTGGCATTACATAGGGCACTTTAAAGTGCACTTCGATGTTTGTCGCTTCAATGCCGGAAGTGTTTCGAAGTTCGGCAACGAGCGCCACAGGTTGTCGAGAGTCTACCTTCTGTAAACCGCGAAACACTTCTCTGTGCAGCTTATGCTTCGGTTCTTGCGGGAATTCTATCAGGAATTTTGATTCTAGTTTTGCGTCAGTGCAATATTCGGCAAATGATTGGACCGCATCGGTAAAGCCATCTCTGCAGATAACACTCCCGTCACTCTTGTCCGGTCCGGCGGAGCAATCGATGCCGCCATGCGCTTGGCAGATAACTGGAGCGTTGTCTTTCAAAAACTCAATGCGGTTATCGATATTCTCTTTGTGAATCTCCGGAAGCTGGACTGCCGACTGCCCACTATGTTGCGGCGTGGTCGAGTACTGCGTTCTACCCTCATCGTCCACCCAACGATACACTTGTGCGGCGCAGTTCGAGGTAACTGCAAGACTGAGCATCGCGGCACAGAGCGTGCGAGGTAATTGAACAATGCTATTTGGCATCAACAATCTGATACTCTTTTAGTTTATACAGCAAGGTACGATGGCTTATCTCGAGCAATTTTGCGGCATGGGTGCGATTGCCATTTGTCTTTTTGAGCGCCCGCCGAATGAGCGTTTCCTCAATGAGTCGCACATGGGCCTTAATCGAAAGTTGGTCTTTAGGAAGAAGAAGAAAATCATTTTCAGTATCATCTTCTGAATGTATCGAATTCGGAAGGCTCTCGAGCGTAATCGAATCAGTTTCACTAAGAATCGTTGCTCGTTCGATACAGTTTTCCAGTTCACGAATGTTTCCGGGCCAATCGTGATGAATAAGAGCATTGAGGGCGTCTTGCTCGATACGGTGGACAGGGAGGTTGAGCTTTTTCTTATTCTTTTCGATGAAGTAATCAATCAAAACGGGAATATCTTCTCTGCGTTCTCGAAGCGGGGGGACCTGGATAGCAATAACGTTCAATCGATAGTAGAGATCATCGCGAAACCGGCCATCGATCACGTCGTTTTCGAGATCTCGCAAGGTCGCAGCGATAACACGCACATCAATCGGTATGGGTTGCCCTCCTCCGACTGGACGAATTTCGTTCTCCTGTAAGACCCGCAACAATTTTACTTGTAGATGAACAGGGAGTTCACCAATCTCATCCAGTAAGATCGTTCCGCCCTCTGCCTCTTCAAACAAACCTTTCTTGTCTTTTGTCGCATCAGTGAAGGCCCCTTTTTTGTGTCCAAAGAGCTCAGATTCAAGTAGGTGCTCGGGAATTGCTCCACAATTTATTGCTACGAAAGATTTTCGTTTTCGTGGAGAGAAGGAGTGGATTGCCCGAGCGAGCACCTCTTTCCCCGTTCCCGACTCGCCGAATAGCAGCACGGTTGTGTTGTAGTCGGCGATTTTTTCAATAGTCTCAAAAATTTCGAGCATTGCATTGCTCTTGGCTACGATAGATCCGAAGTGGCAATGCGCAGAGCGATCTATCGAACTTGGAGTTCGATGACGCTTTTGTTGCCTCCGTTGAATGGCTTTCTTTATCGCGAGGAGGATGTCTTCGGGGTTTGCTGGCTCGATCAACACGTCGCCTGTATCAGCTCCGAGTCGAGTAAGATACTCATCTGCGTCTTTACTGTCGCCGATCAGTATGACAATAGGCTGCGATTCTATCTCCGCCAGTCGGTCAAAAAACTTCGCGTCTTCTAGGTCTTTTCTCGCTGTGGCACAGATGGCGACATGAATATCTCGCTTCTGAATTTGGCTAAGCAGTTCACTAGGATCTTCGGCAAATTCAATCTCGTAGCCCATGCTGTTGAGTTCTTTCTCAACAGGTGGAGAATTCGTCCAATCTCCAATCACGAGTAGATGTTTCGTCGTTTTCTGACTTGAGCTTTCTTGAGACACTACAGTACCCATTGCTAAAATATTCTGAAGAACGGAAGATCCGTAAAAATATGAACAATTACCCCAAGGGCGAGCCACGGACCGAATGGTATCTCCGTATGTCGCCCGCCTCCACGAATGATGATTGTGAGTACCCCAACAACCGCACCTAACAAGGATCCGGCGAATATTGTCGTTGGTACCGAAGCAATTCCAAGTATCGCACCGGTCATCGCAAGTAGCTTAATATCACCACCACCCAAACCGACTCGTTTCGATACGGCATAGTAGAAAATACTGATGACATAAAAGAATCCCCCACCAACCAAAAAACCCAAAAGAGAATCAATGGCACTTTGTGTAACCGGGTACGCAAACCAACCTGTGAATTGCGATAGAATACCGAGGCAGAGGCCGATAATCATGCCAGGAAAACTAATCACGTTTGGAATTATCTTAAACTCGAGATCGATAAAGGTTATAACTATCAACGTAGCAGTAAGAACGTAGATCACGAATGCGGTTGGAGTGAGCTGGAAGTGAACATAGGATGCAAGAGCGGCTGCAACCGAAAGCAGTTCGACAAGTGGATACTGACCAGAGATACTTGCTTTGCAGAAATGGCATTTCCCGCGTAGCAGGACCCAGCTGATCACTGGTACATTGTGCCACCAGAGCAAGCTCTTATCGCAGGAAGGGCAAAAAGAACGCACCGGTCGATTAACCGAAAGCTTGCGCGGTACTCGGTATATACAGACGTTCAAAAAGCTACCAATGAACAGTCCAAATAGTCCGATAAAGATAGGAGCGAATTCCATAATAGTATTAGATTCTTGATTGCGTAAAAGGGCCTAAACTTTTTGCGTAGTAAATAAGGTATCAGTTTTTCAAGCTTTCTATAAGTGATAAAAATCAGAGGATACAGGGAGTTTTTCCTTTCAGTAAGTTGAGTAAAAAACCAGGAAATAGGGTGGCATTTTTTGCGCACCAGGTGATTTGGCGGTGAGAGTTCTCTTTACATATTCAGGGGCTGAGACTGATGAGCAGCTTTACTGGGCTCGTCGATTAACCCTCGACTGTCTTGAAGCTGGGATGGAGGTGGATAGTCTTGCACCGCTTGGCTGCCCTAGCACTGAAGGGGAGAAGCGCTTTGACCTGAAGCTTCCCGGTCGACATCGACAGGGCTGGGGGTTTTGGTTCTGCGTCTCGATTATTCTGCCGTTTCAACTTTTCCTGCTCGCCTTCGTTCGTGGCTATTCAGCGGTAGTCTCGTGTGAAAGCTACATATCATTTCTTTCGTCTGTTTTATTTCCATTTAGAAAGACGACTCGCTGTCTCATTATCCGCCAAACTCCTTGGAAGCGTCTCTCTCGCAAGCGGTTTTCTCTTCTCTCGCGAAATTTTCTCTACTTTCGAGATTGCTTTGGCTTGATGTCTGCCCATCGAGTTGTCGTTCCGACACGAACCACTGCCGAGGAAATAACCGCAGAAATTTCACTGCTTGGGAGTTTTGTTTCGGTCATACCGTTCTCAACCACAGATGTCCGGATGACTGGTGAAGCAACCACTGACGGATCATTGATGAAGAATGAGAACCCAAGAGACTATCGAGATGCTCTTTTGGCGCGCTACGATTTACCGGAGAAGACATTGCTGATGGTCACGTCGGATGATTCAGACGATCGCAGTGGACTTGAAAGATTTGTCAGGGCAATCAGCGCGGCTGATCAAGATCGTATCTGTCTGTTTGTGCTCGGTTCTAGTCCAGATAGAGTTGCAGTTGTATCGATTATTATCGGCCTTGGTCTTCTCGATCGTATCATTTTTGTCGATGATCCTCTTGAGTGGGAAGTCGTGGTTCGGGGCAGCGACATGTATGTGCTCTGCTCAGAACAGCATGGGATGACCCGCTTCTTAATGTTGGCTTTTGCTATGGGAATTCCGGTGATCGGCGTTGATTCGCCTGAGATTCGGGAGCTGCTGGGAGATGATAGACTTTTATTTTCGCGACAATCAGTTGAGGAAATCGCTCAGCAATTGCGTGCAATTGCCAGCACTCGTGCTAAGTATACGGAAATAAAGGAATTGTCTACTAGGCAGGCAGAGTCGTATGAGTCGAGTTGGTCTGAACAGGTGATAACCCTATTGTAGGATCTTTGTGGCCCTAGGTCGGGTCTGATACTAAATTGTTGCTCAAAGCATCGGTAATTATACTGCTGTTGCAGAAGAAGGTACCCAATACGCTCCATGAGTAAAGTAAAGAAAATTGGTTCGACTCGAATTCGCAAGATTACCGGCGGTAAAGATCCGGCTCGCGTAGTTGAGGAGTTTATGGTGCGTCGTGGGTTTGATCCCGAAGAGTGCTTACAGCAGCGAACTTCCGACTTAGCGCAGTGGCTTGTTCCTTTGAACGATGAAGAAGATCTGGAAATCACTCTTGAAGGGCTCAACCGTCCCCCTGAGACTACGCTCTATATGGGAGTGAATGTGTTGTCAGTCCCACTTCGCGAATCGCAGCGGGTGCTTCATGCCGCGCTTACAGTTGCAGATACCCTGATCGGTGCGAAGCTGAGTCTAGTTAACTACGATCTCGTATTGAGCGTAACTGCCTACACCAGCAATATGGGTATAGATGAGATCGATTACTACTATGAATTGATTACTCGGCAGCAATCGGCGGTCCACGATGCGATCAACGATGAAGTAAGTTAGCCGGGGTAGAACGTCCTACTGATTTCCGCAATACCCGGCACAGCGTTTCCCTGCACAGTCCAACTTACAAAGAGCAACGGCTCGCTCTGTGCCAGTCCGGCAAGAGGCTGTACATAGGTTAAATTGGGTATCTAAACAGGGCTCACAATTCGAAGTAGCGCTCATCGGGAGATCTGGATGATCGGGAGAGCAGCGGTGTTCACAATACTCTCGAACACAGGTGTTCTGGCATTCGACTTGTCGGTCGGGAACGACCTTTTCACATTCGGTGGCACAGAGCTTTCGCTTTCGCTCAATGCAGCTCTGACATTCAGCGGCTTGTGCGAGAGACGCAGAGAGAAGCACGAGACAAGATGAGAGGGAAAGAAGGAAGAGCTTCGAAAATCGGCGATTGTCTAGTATCATAGCGTGAACCTATTTGCTGATGTGTGTGTTGCAGTTATGCCAAACCGAGAGAAGTTTGGCACACTCTATGTGCTACAGCACGAGAAACACAGCGATTTCTTGATTATGATGAGCAACAACCGACCTCATGTCATTCTGAAAGTTGCGATGTCTCTCGATGGCTATATCGATGATTCATCGGATCAGCGACGGGTGTTTTCGAACGAACTCGATAAGCAAGCCGTTGATGAATTGCGCGCAAGTTGTGATGCGATTTTGGTTGGTGCCCAGACCATTCGTTCCGACAATCCTACATTGAGAATACGGAGTGATGCACTTCGTGCCGAGCGAGTGTCACGCGGTGTTCCCGAAGACGTTGCGAAAGTAACTCTTACCAGATCAGCCGAGCTGAACGAACATTTTGAGTTTTTTCAAAATGGGAGTGGGGAGAAGCTTGTCTAT
>CBDUGV010000278.1:0-5699 GCA_965366815.1 uncultured Bdellovibrionales bacterium
GCTTCACGAATGAGGTTTCTTACGGCTGTCGTTCCAATCATGATCTCAAGAGCAGCAGCTCGGCCTCCCCCTATTTTTTTGCAGAGGGTTTGAGTCACGACGGCCTGAAGTGATTCAGAAATCATCGCTCGAACTTGAGCTTGCTGAGATGGAGGGAACACGTCAATAATACGGTCAATAGTTTTTGGAGCACTGGAGGTGTGAAGTGTCCCAAACACCAAGTGTCCCGTTTCAGCCGCGGTCAGCGCGAGCTGAATAGTTTCTAAATCTCTCATCTCACCAACGAGAATAATGTCTGGATCTTCTCGAAGTGCAGATTTGAGCGCATTCGCAAATGAAATGGTGTGTGGTCCAATCTCGCGCTGGTTGATCAAGCACTTTTTGGAGCGGTGCACGAATTCAATAGGGTCCTCAATGGTAAGAATATGCCCTTCGAACTCGTCGTTGATTAGGTCAATCATCGCAGCGAGCGTCGTGGATTTTCCAGAACCAGTTGGTCCGGTTACCAGAACGAGTCCTTTTTCTCTTCGAGCAATCTTGTTGAGAATTTCGGGCAATCCCAAATCTCCCACCGTCAAGATGTCAGTTGGGATTGTTCGGAATACACCGCCCATACCTCGGCGTTGTCGAAACACGTTTACACGAAAACGAGCCACCTCTCCAAGTTCAATCGAAAAATCGCATTCGGAAAATTCTTCAAACTTCTTGCGCTGTTGGTCACCCATGATGTCGTACAGCATTGATTGCGTGTCTTCTGCACTGAGTTCGGGTACTTTGACCTTTTTCATCGAGCCGTCGACTCGAATCATCGGAGGTTCGCCGGCGCTGACATGTAAGTCCGAACCGCCTTGTTGGTGTAGGAAAGTAAGTAGCTGTGTAATATCCATGGTTCGATCGCTATTCCATTTTGAACGTTTGGAGTCCCATAGCTAGTAGTCGAAACAAAAGCCGCTAAGCTTAAGTTAGAAACGACACTTGCTACCTTTTGATATATCGGCAGGTCGGCCTGAAAGGTGCAGTCTAAAGATAAGTACTTGAAATTATGAAAGATTGTAGCTAGATAACGGCGTGAGTTGAAAATAGCTGTAAATAAGGCACCCCAACATCGCATTGCAGCCTTACTAAAGCTCCCAACGTGAAGGGGATAGGCAATCTAGGTAGTATGGCAGAATTAGGAGTTTCCCAGGTGCGGTATGCTGGCCTCGGCGCCGGTTTGACCGCCTATACCGTTTCAAAGATTGCGCGTGAGCGGGCGCCGGTGCTCGTTGTGGTGCCCGATACGCAGAGAGCGGAGCGCCTGACAAGTGACCTGCGTTTTTTCTGCTGCGAACAGCAGGTAGTGAGTTTCCTTTGTTGGGAGGTCTTGCCCTTCGATCCACTTTCTCCTTCTGGAACTATCTCAGCAACACGGTTGTATGCCCTGCACCAACTTCAGGTCGGGCAACCGATTGTCGTGACGACTGCAGATGCCTTGATGCAACGCATCCTGCCAGCCAAGTATCTCGAGCAGGCAGTGTATCCCTTAGGCAAAGGGCAAGAACTGCGTCGTGACGACTTGCTTCGAGTGCTTGATGCCGGAGGATACCAGCGCAGCAGTTTGGTCGAGGAATGTGGGCAAATGGCAATTCGCGGCTCTATTGTTGATTTCTTTCCCCCGGGCAGCGACCACCCGGTTCGTTTGGAGTGGTTTGGCGACAGTCTGGAATCTATTCGGCGATTTGAGTCGGCGTCGCAACGCTCAGTCGATGAGCTGCCTCACTTCGATATCATACCGGTTCGCGAAGTGTTGGTGGGTGGTGGTGATCGAGAGCCGAATGCGCGGCAGCTCGCAATCGAGTCGGCGGTGCAGCGGGTCAAGGAGCGCGCCTCGGCGCTTGCGATTCCACAGAGTAAAATAGCGCCAATTGAAGATGCACTTCGTACTGGTCAGTATTGGCCTGGATTAGAGCATATCCAGCCACTGCTTGGTGAGCAATCTGCCACTCTTTGGGATTATCTCCCGGAGAAGGCGGCTGTGGTTATTTGCGATCAACGGGCTGTTTTTGATGCCGCAGATGACCACGGTGTGATCGTTGATGAACGAGCGAGTCGTGCAGAAGAAGAAGGGCGATTATTCCCCAAGCCAGAGGACGCCTTTCTCTCATCGAGTGAAGTAACTGAGTTGCTCAAGCAGCGGATGACGCATAGTTTTGATCCTGTGCAGTTGCTCACTGCGGAGGATTTGCAAAGAACCAGTAAAGAGAAACAGAAGCCCAAAAAACAAGGGTATCTCAGCAACGAGGTTCTTACTTCCCGATTACATCTCCAACGCCGCCGCGAACAGCCGTTTAAGCCACTTGCCGACTTTATACGAGAAATGAACGACAAACGTTTGCAAGTGGCGATCTCTGTCAGTCAGCCACAGCGTCGCACTCGAATGTTCGAATTGCTTGAAGGCTATTACGTTCGACCAAGTGAAACTGAATTGGATTTCGCGGCGTGGCGTGAATCACTCAAGCATAAACCGGAACCAGGGACTTGGTTGATCGATGGAGCGCTGAGCGCGGGATTTCAAGCGCCAGATGAAGGCTTCGTAGTCATCTCTGATGCGGAGTTGTTCCCTGAAATTAAACCACGCCGCGTGGCCTCCTCCGTCGCGCAGGTCCGGCGTTTCGTCGGATCGCTCGCTCAATTGCAAGAGAATGATTTTATAGTCCATATGGACTATGGGGTTGGTTTGTATCTCGGCCTTTGTCAAAAGACAGTTGAAGGCAAAGTCGGCGATTTCTTGGAACTCGAATACGCTGAAGGGGCAAAACTGTTTCTGCCTGTTGAGCAGATCGGTCGAGTGCAGAAGTACGCTGGAGCTGAGGGTAAAGTGCCTGCGCTTACCAAACTGGGTGGTAAGACGTGGGAAAAAACGAAAGCGAAAGTTAAGAAGCGAGTTGAAGAACTCGCCGGGCAGTTGTTGAGTACCATTGCTCAGCGAGAATTAGGCGATGGTTTTTCGTTTGGCCCGTTGGATACCGATGATGCTCGATTCGCGGACCAGTTTGAATTTGAAGAGACTCCCGACCAGTCCGCTGCCATAGAAGCAGTTTTTGCCGATATGGCACTTGAGCGGCCAATGGACAGGCTTGTCTGTGGAGATGTGGGGTATGGCAAAACAGAAGTTGCCTTGCGAGCAGCGTACAAAGCAGCGAATGCCGGCAAGCAAGTTGCACTGCTGGTGCCCACAACCGTGTTGGCGCGGCAGCATTTTCTAACCTTTGAAGAGCGATTCGCTGATACGGCGGTTACTGTTGCTTGTGTCAGCCGCTTTTATTCCTCAGTTGAAAATAAAGAGACCCTGAAGAAGTTAGAAGAGGGCAAAATCGATGTCATTATTGGGACCCATCGCCTTCTTCAGAAAGATGTTCGATTTAAAGATCTCGGGCTTGTGGTGCTTGATGAAGAGCATCGATTTGGAGTCGCTCATAAGGAAAAGCTGAAACGATTGCGGGCCACAGTTGATATGCTGACTCTCAGCGCAACGCCGATTCCTCGTACTCTTCATATGTCGCTCGTGGGAATTCGCGATCTAAGTTTGATTGAAACAGCTCCATCGAACCGACAGGTTATTCGCACCTACCTGGCGCGCTATGAAGACAGTGTTGTACGTGAGGCGATATTGCGTGAGCTCGGGCGAAACGGACAAGTCTTTTACATATACAACCGAGTCCAAAGTATTGCTGTTGTTGCCGAACAGCTGAGCGAGCTGGTTCCAGAAGCCCGAATAGAATTTGCTCATGGGCAGATGAAGCGTGCTGAATTAGAGAATGTCATGCATCGGTTTGTAAATGGCGAGATAGATGTATTGATCTCGACGACGATTGTCGAGTCTGGCCTCGATATCTCAAACGCCAATACGATGATTATCCGCAATGCCGAACGATTTGGGCTTGCCGAGTTGTATCAACTTCGAGGCCGGGTCGGGCGTAGTAATCGTCGGGCCTATGCCTATCTGCTGATTTCTGACCCGACCCGCCTCGGGAAGGATGCGAGGAAACGACTTGAGGTCCTCCAGTCGCTTGATGATCTCGGTGTGGGGTTTCGTTTGGCCTTACAGGATATGGAAATACGTGGAGCTGGCAATCTGCTCGGCAGTGATCAGAGTGGGCATATCAACTTGATTGGCTATGAATTGTATTCACGCATTCTCCGCGATGCCGTTGAGGAATTGAGAAAACGACAGAGTAATGAAATTGACCGTGAAGGTGAGGAACCCCTCCCTGAGGTCGACCCAGAGATTAAAATTGGTTTCCCCGTACATATTCCTCCGGTGTTCATTCCCGACGTCGGAGAACGATTGTTGCTCTACCAACGGTTGATCGATGTGGAACACGAATCAGAAGTCATTATGTTGGCAGATGAAATTCGAGACCGCTTTGGCCAATATCCCGACGAAGTAGCAGTGCTGCTTGAGCTAATGGCTTTTCGAGCCTTGGTAAAGCGGCATGGGATTGTTGAAGTGAAACGAGTCGCTGATTCCGTCCAGCTTTCGTTTCACTCTGAGGTTGAGGTGGATGGCAAACGGCTATTTGAGATGATAACAGAGTCAGAATTGCTGCGCCGGATTACCCCCGGCAATGGCGTAGTTCTTCACTTTCACGATCGCGAGATTGATAGCCCAACTACTATTCAGGAGCTTGTGAGCAATTTCTTGAAGGAATTGGGGTTTTTTCGGCACTGACTTGTCGTTGAACTGCTCGAAAGGTATAAGAAAGCCGTCCAAAATGAGAGATACTGCTGTGAAATTTGTTTCGATTTACCTTTGCATTCTATCGCTTTTGCTCACCAGCTCATACGTGAGCGCTGATGAGCTGGTATTGGACTCGATTTTAGCGTCTATCGATGGTGAGCCAGTTACGCTGACCGAACTCCGTCGTCATGTGGCCACCCAGATGTATTCCTCCAAAGAGAATGTGCCCAGTCCAGAGGAACTCACGGTGTCCTCACCGAATCTTCGGACGCTGTTACAAGACCTCGTGCTCTCGCGCTTGTTAGACAAAGAGGCGGATGCCGTTGGTATCTCTGTAAGTAAAGAAGAAATAGATGCCTACATTTCTGAGATACAGCGTCAGAACCGCGTTGATGAAGATGGATTTGTCGCTATCTTGCAACAACAAGGTTTGTCTTGGGACGAATATGTATTGCAGATTAAGAATGATATTTTGAAGAATCGCGTTGTCTCTGCTCGAGTCCGCTCAAAGATTAATGTCGTCGATGAAGATGTCGAGCGCTACATGGCAGAGCGTCCGGAGCTAACCCCGGAAGTTGGCTCCATCCGATTGCAGCAGATTCGCATTCCGTTGAGCACACCCGAGCAACGCAAATCTGTAGAAAATCAGATCACTGGATTGCAAATGCAGCTTGCAACACTGAGTGGTAGCGAGCTACGACGGGCATTTGCGCGTGCCGGAGGAGCTGCCTTCCAAGACTTGGGGCATGTGCAGCTTGACGACCTTCGTTCCGAGATTCGGGATGTCGTTTCTCCGATGGAGTCGGGGCAAGTCAGCACTCCTGTTGAGATTGGTCCAGCGATATATTTGTTTTTCGTTGCAGGGAGAGTCACCGAGGAGTCTCCGATCGATGAAGCGATGGAAGCTGAAATCAAAGAACAAATTTTCCAGGTAAAGTTTCAGGAAGAATTGAAAACGTTTCTCGACGTAGAATTGCCT
>CBDUGV010000279.1:0-5675 GCA_965366815.1 uncultured Bdellovibrionales bacterium
ACTATTGTAACGCTTACGAGGGCTGCGATTCCATCTGCTACGAGGAACTCTAGGAAAGGAACCTTGAGGGCACCGGTGGTCAGAAAGGTGACGGTGCGTACGGGGAATAGGTGTCGGCCGATGAAAATAATGGTCAAGCGCCGTTTTCGAAGTCCATTGCGAATTCGTTCAATACTTTTTTCCGTAATTGCTGGAAAGAACTTGGATCGAGTTCCAGCTTCAAGGATCTTGCCCCCAAAGAAATACCCGGCGAAGTACAGTAGGAGGTCGGCGGCCATAACGCCGACATAGCAGGTGATCCAAATCAACTCGATAGAGACTATACCCTGGGAGCTTGCTATACCGGCAAGCAATAACGGCACGTCTTCAGGAATAGGGAAACCGAAGCCACCAAGTAGCAACAAGCCAAATATCGATATATGAACGACTAAGCCGTTATCGCTGGAAATCCAGTGGAGAAGGAGCTCGGTTTCCACAAATCATTAACCTAATCCACCGCTATGTAACGGTTCAACACCGCTCGCTGCTGGTCGGAAAGCCGATTCTGTCTTACGAATCCGCCACTCCCATCGGAAACGGGGCTTACAAACATTAAATTTCCGATGAGCGAATCGTCAGAGAGACACTCAGAGAAAACACGACATGTGTTCGTATCATTCAACGGGTCAGTTGCACTTGCGCGATCGCCACTAAAATCTACTGGGTGAAAAATTCCAAGAAAATGTCCTGACTCATGCGCCAGCGTCTCTCCGAGGATGAGAATTTCAGATGTGTTGAATGATCCATCAGGGCCAGCTCCGGGGAAAATACCAATTGCAACGCCACTGCGAGCAGAGGCATTTGGTGGGCCGGGAATTCCGCCGGCCAGGCCGAGAATGTCACCGGAGCTTCCTTCGATGTCGCCTCCCACAAATAAATTAACGCTGAGGGTGTCACTGAGCGCCGAGTTCGTCTGATAGAAGTTCGATCCTTCAAACGGTTGAGGGAGTATGGTCGGGCCACTAATGTCGAATGTGCGCACATCGAGTTCTATACCGATTCTCCCATAGATATTTCTAAACTCATCTAAGGCTAATCCGATAACCTCACGGGTGGCGCTGTCTTGCCCTATCTCACCAACAAAGAAAATGTTTACACGTAGTCGACCACTGTTGAGGTCGCCATCTGCCTTTGAATTGACGATAAAGGTGACCGCTTGGTCGGCGTTTGAGGTATCGAGTTGCACTTCCGCGGTATACGTCACGCCCGGGACCAGATTAGGGTCAACGTCGCGTGATGGAGCGATTGCGGCATTTGCTTGCGGAGCAAAAGAGTCTGCAAAGGTAATCTCCGCTCCGCCAGGATTGAGGTAGTTTACACTATTGGTTCCGAACACGTTGAAGCGGACCAATCGGTTGCTCGAAACCGAAGCAGTTACTGCAAGCTTGGTGGTATCAGCCGGAACTTGGAAGGTAGTAGAGGCGACACCACTTCGATTCGTTGAGACACCAATGCTAAAATTCCGTTCGCTCTGTGGGAGATTGCCGCCATTGTCCCCGCCACCATCGTCATCGTTGCTGCTCCCTTGAGCGCAGCCCATTACAGAAGTGACGAGTAACACGATGGCCAGGGTCTTGATGAGTTGGAGTATTCTAGTATTCATAGTCTTATAGAGGTCCACTTAATAAATTTGCTACTAAAATTATCAACTATGCACCCGGATAAGCAAGAATCTACATCCCCCAGATGATGAAGCCAGCACTTTAGCAACCTCGGCTCCTATGATGGTTTAACATAGCGGAAAGCAGCGAGAAAACACGAGATGAATCTAAATCAACAAGTTCAGTTATATTATCAGTTAGAAACCGCGGTACTAGTGAGTCCTCACAGTTTACGCAAGCGTATTGCACATGGCTCAGCTGACTATATTCTAGTCGATGTTCGTAGTCGTGAAGAATATGAACGGGCCCATATCGTGGGTGCTTGGAATGTGCCAGCCTATTCTAATCCCGACACGGCAGCCTACCATGAGCATCAACGAATACTCGAGAAATTTCAGCAACTTCCCAAGAATCGACAGATCATTCTTTACTGCTATTCAAAAGCTTGTATGACGGGGAAGAAAGTAGGGGCTCTACTCGCAGAAAATGGGATTGTGGCTCTTCACCTGGGCATCGGTTGGAATGAGTGGCGCCACAACTGGAAAAGCTGGAATCACGAGCACGAGTGGGAGACAGCACGAGTTGAGGATTACATCGTGGCGGGCTCTGAGCCCGGAGAATTCATAGCTAAGGATGGCCCAATGGGCTCTGCCGCAGCTCAATCGAGCGATTTTACCTGTGAGTGCTAGTTCAACTCTAGATAAATAGAGCTAATTGAGTTTGATGTAGCGGTTTGTCAGATGCTGGTAAATGTCTGTAGTGCCAAAACCGCCGTCCATCGATTGCGTTGCTTTTTCGCTATCAGGTACTTCTGACGTGAAGTAGTGCTTTTCACCCTTTGACTCGATTACACACCAGGAAAGACCACCATCCCACCATAGCTTCCCCTGCTGGTAGTTCACCGTTGCCTCGTCAGGGTTGATATCGAGTTCGACCCGTTTGCCCAAGGGCGAACTGCCTTCAAAATGGAAGCCTTCCTCAGTCTCCGAGAGTGTCCCGCTTGCATCCCAGGGAATAACTCGAAGCGGGCTCGATAGTGAAGCTGCATAACGCACGTTGAAGCTCTTCTTCAAGGAATAAGCTCTATTCCAGCGTTTAATGCGCTTTAGGGCGACCGCATGATGCAGTTTTCCTCGACGAACAGCCAGAATGTGAAATTTACTTAAGGTGGAGATAAGGCCACGGCGCAGAAGTATGAGGAGTAGCATGTAGGCGGCAACTCCAATGAGGAAGACAGGAAGCAGTGTTTCAAAGCTCATCAGTAGCTTCTCCCTCTGTTATTCATACGAGATAGGATAGTAACAGCCATTCGAATTCAATTCCAGCTTTTCTCGACGGTTTTTCGCGAAAATGTCACGCGTTAGTGGTACAGACGAATCTGCCCACTAAACCTTGCAGGTGTGTTTAGTCACTAGAGGTGCGCTTGAACGGTCTCGTGAAGACTGTCAGTGAGGAGGCGCAATCCACGAACGGTGTCGCGCTCGAGTCTTGGAGATTGCTGCGGTTTGGTCGTGGCGCAGTCGGCATAGATGACGCCGACGGTATTATCTCCTTGGCCAATAGGGATTGCGGCAAAGGGCCAGGCGCCTTTAAACATCGGCTCTCCGCTGGTGCAGAGCGTTCCGTTTGCGAAAGAGCGCTGTACGGGATCCCCACGAGAATCGGAGGCGAGCACTCGTCGTGCGAGCAAGGTGGGCGAGAGACCAAAGGGTTTGCCGATTGCGAGACTGCCATATAGGTGCTTACAGGAGTTGTCTGGGAAGAATATGACCGCGCGCTCGAATTCCATTGAGTACACAAGCGCTTCCATAGCGTAGCTCGCCACACAAGGGACTGACTTCGTAGAACTCAGCGTGCGGCTCATCCGTTCGAGATAGGGCGTAAGGCTATCGTTTGAGGAATGGCCATATTGGGCGGCTGCCTTGCCAAACAGGACCTCCTCCAGACGAGGAGGAAGGCTGAGAAACTGTAGATCATTGGTTCGGCAATGCCGCGTGAAGGCGGGTGGGATACTATCGAGAAGTTCGGTGAGCGAGGCAGTACTGAGTTCGAAGCACTCCCGCACCTCTTTGAGCGCGGCTTCGATATCAATAGAGCATGGCGAGTTACAAAAGATTTCGGCCATCCACCCAGCTGCGGCGACTGCACGAGCGAGCGATTCAGACGGGGGAATCATGTCGAGCGCTCGGCGATTTGAATACATGTTGAAGGCCGCAGAGATGGTCTCGCGATAATAGTTGGGGATGTTTAGAAAATGCACCAACCCAATGCTGAGTCCGTAGGGGGGGATTCCAAGGGTCTGTCGAATGCTCTGCGAGACGCTGAGGTCGCGGCGCTCAGCTCGTTCAGCAGCGGCTTGGTAGACTTGGGGGTAGTAGTAGCCTAGCGTCAACGGCCCGAGCCCATAGAGCATGCCGGATATTGTGTGGCGCTCGTCTGGTTCTTCGCCCCATTCTCGCATGAGGCCCTCGGTAAGAATGCTCAGTAGGATTGTTTGGCTGAGAATTTGAGTGAAGTTCGGACTTCTCCGGCATAGGGCTGAAAAGCTTTGCGCTACGACCATTCGCTGACAAAGGTGCAGCAGGGTGGAGAGGCCGATTTCTTCACAGGCTTGGCTCATTGTCAGCATTTCATCGCTTCGACGATTATTTGGACTGTTGAGGATGTGTAGAATACGGCTACAGAGAACCGGGTCAGCCAAAAGGAGCTGGCTAATTGCCTGATAGTTGGGCTGTCTTTGACTTACTTCTGTCTCCAAGCGCCTGAGAAAGGAGGCGCGAATAGGAAAATTTCCTTCTACTTCGATTGTCTCTCCGAGCTTAGCGAGAATATCGCTCGAATTCCTTGATTCACCACTGCCCATTACGATGCCTCCGATTCGGCATCGAGATCGGACTCTACTTCAGCATCAATCATCGAAGCAGTAGTGAGCGATCGTATGAGATTGACCACATCGGTTGGATCGAACGGCTTTGCGATAAAGGACGCTGCTCCATGCTGGAGCGCTTCGTGCCGATCGCTATCGAACACACAGGCGCTAATTACGAGGAGGGGAGTTTTTGCGATGCTTTTTTCGTGTGATTCCCGGAAGTGATCGAGAAGAGTGAGGCCGGATTCTCCAGGAAATGCGAGATCAACAAGTGCGGCATCGAGCTGAGTCGATTCTACCACTTCGATTGCTTGCGCTACGGAATGCGCAATGAAGGGGGTGCCACCTACGCTTTCGATAATTTTTGCAAGCACCTCGCATGTGAGTTCGCTGTCGTCGGCAATCAAAATATTGAGTCCATCGAGTCGCTCAATCTGACGATGCTCCTGAGCCGCACGAATTACCTGCGGCTCTTCATCTCTATTTTGCTTGGAGAGAGGAACGAGGACCCAAAAGGTCGAGCCTTCACCTTCGGAGCTTTCTACTCCTACTTGCCCACCGTTAATCTCGCTGAGCTGTTTTACGAGTGAGAGTCCTAAGCCTGTCCCGACTTGTGCCTGGCTATATTCATCCCGTCCACGGGAGAAGCGATCGAACAGGGTGGTCAGCTCTTTCTCTGGAATACCAACTCCTGTGTCGTGAACGCTAATTTTTACCTTATCACCTTTCACCTCAGCATCGAGTCGAACGTGCCCCCCGGACGGAGTGTATTTAATTGCGTTCGAAGTTAAATTGATCAGGATCTGTCGTAAGTGTCGTTGATCAATCCATGCTTTTAGTGGTTCCGATTGATGAGCCTCTGGGACTTCGATTGCTTCCAGTTTGATTTCTTCCCCTGAGGCAGTCTGCATCATCATTCGATGTATCTGTTTTAAAAGGGCAAACACATCAACGTCAGAGGGCTTTACGGTCTCTTTTCCAGACTCGACACGCGCAACATTAAGCACCTCGTTAAGCAGATCCTTGAGGTGCTCAGCAGCTTTGCTTACCGAGAGGAGTGCATCGCGTTGTGGTTCGTTAATCTCACCGAAGACGCCACGCGCAATGACGCTAGAGTAGCCGACAATTGCAGTTAGAGGCGTTCGAAGCTCGTGACTCATATTCGC
>CBDUGV010000280.1:0-5660 GCA_965366815.1 uncultured Bdellovibrionales bacterium
CTATTTCTCGCAGCGGCAAATCTATGGGATCCGCCTCGCTGTTACCACTGCAGCAGTGTTGCTCGTCTTGGCGTCTATTCTTTGCGGTATACCGCATTGCTAAGAAGTGTTTCTTGAACCGATTCCACAGTCCTATCGATAGCGCGAGACGAAGTGCCATACAAAGTATGGTCGAAACCATAGTTCATTCTTAGGAAGAGCGTCTGGGCAGTATGAGTATTTAAGCCGTATCGCGGCTTTGGATGGAGGTCAGGACCCAAGTATTCCAAAGCATTGGCGCTAGGTCAGGCTTTTCTAATTGGTCAGGCTTAACTAGTAGGTAACCGAAAGTGCCGAGCGACCGCTGGGCTTGTCTACCGCAGTATTCTTGGCGTCAGTGTTTTCCGCAGAACTGCCGTCGCCATCTGAGTCACTGCCACTACCGTTTCCTTCGCTTGAGCCTGGGATTTCAGGCAGCAGGATGTTGTGATCTTTGCTGTAGCGATAATCGTTGAAGATATGGGTAGCCGTTGGGAGATAGTACTCGCCGTTTCCGGTTTCAACGGTGGTGTCACTCAAGCGATAGACATTGTGGCCACAGGTGTAACAGTCGTACTTCATGAAGTGGTAGCAAATACACATCTTGCTAGTGACCGGCATTTTCTTGCCTTTCTCATTGAGCGGCGCTTCGTCCCAGGCCTGGTGATATTGGCATTTGCCATCTTTATCGAGAATGTAGCCCAAAGCTTCGCAATTCGGCCGAATATTGGATCGCAGCGAAGGGCTGGACTTCAGCATTCGCATTGGATAACCAGTTGGTGAAGTGTAGTTTACCTCAACATCGCTTTCGTTTGACCGCAGGTAAATCTGCTTTACTTTATCCGGGTAGCCGCACTCCTTGGAGACGGTAAAGCGCGTTGCAACTTGGACCGCCCCGGCTCCCATCTGCAGAAACTCCACCGCATCGGTGCCAGTAAATACACCCCCAGCTGGAATAACGGGCAGATTGAGCTCCTCTTTCTTAAGAAAATCGATAACATCTTTTACTATAGTCTTCAGATCGTGCTCGGCCCAGTCATCGCCGAAGCCGAGGTGCCCACCGGCGAGGGGACCTTCGACCACTACGTAATCGGGCAGGCGGTTTACGCGAGAGGCGCTACGAAGAAAAATCTTCAAGGCACGGACTGAGGAAACAATGATTCCAATCTGGCAATCTCGGAAGCGAGGCAGGTCGTCAATGATACCGAGTGTTCCTTTGTGAAGACCTGCTGAAAGGGTGATGCCGTCAACACCGGCATCCATGCTCGCCATTATTCGGGCCCGAAGGGTTTCCTTCGGGTTACCCATGGTGAGCTTCTCCATTATATTGACGTACACTGCACCCGGGCCTCGCTTGGCTTCCATGGTACTGCGCACATGATTCAATGTGCCTTCATAGACCCTGTCGTGGAACCACTTCACAGTGCTCTTATCGAGGCTGTTGGCGAACTCCTTATACTCTTTCTGTTTTGAGCTTTGGAGCTTCGTTCCAAACTTACGGTCGGAAACATAAGGGCCCATGGCATCGGAGATATGACCGATCCCGCCCTCGCGCGCTATGGCCAGCGCCAATTCAGAGGTTGAGATATCAACCCCCATACCACCCTGCATGATAGGTACGTATTCCTTCCCTGCTAGGGTAATTCGAAAATCATCAACAATCGACATAGATGGTCCAACTTATAATAAGGGGCACACGGTTAGCATTTTTTATTTTATCGGTCAAAAAATACAGTTAGTTTGCGAAAGTAAGGGAATTTGCGCCGTTTCTAGGAGCCGTTATGCGCAAGAGAGGCTCTATTGCGGTGTGTAAACTCAATGAATTTTCGAAAACTTAGGCAAGTTATACCATTTCCTATGAAAGTTAACTACATAGGGAATGACACCGTAAACTACTATGGTATTAGAATTGTGCGCTTTCTCTTGACTTCCGACCAGACCCATGGCAAAACCGCCCGACTATGAAACGGACATTTCAACCCAGTAACGTCAGCCGCTTAAGAACTCACGGGTTTCGAGCACGCATGGCGACCAAGAATGGCCAAGCAGTACTGAAGCGTCGACGACGACGTGGCCGCAAGCGATTAGCCGCAGTTATCGCTATTAAGGGTCGTAAGCGGTAAAACGCGCCTTGCTCCTCTTCCTATTGATGTTCTTCTGGTCGGCTTAGCTTGTGATACATCGTGGTTCAGCCGCCATCGGCAAAATCCAGTACGGCAGACTATTCTTTTGGACCGAAGCGTCGAGTCAAACGACGGGTTGATTTCCTGCGCATTCAAGGAGCGGGCAAAAAATTCCAATCCAGACATTTTTTGTTAATTGTAGCCCCCAACAAGGCGGTTGCTGGGGGCGGAAACAGCGAGACGCAGCCGACAGCTCCTGAAATGCGCTTTGGTGCGACGATTACAACTAAGGTAGATAAACGGGCAGCTCGACGAAATCGTCTGCGAAGACGTCTGCGAGAATGTTTTCGCTTGATTCGACCGCAATTGGTCGGACCGCCAAGCGATATAGTGGTGATCGCCCGCAATGGATCAGTGGATATTTCTTTTGACCAGATTCGCCGGGAATTTCATTATTTGCTGTATCAATCAAAGTTATTGCCGTCCAAGCGAACTGACAAGGCGAAGCCGGGGAGCCGCAAGAAATGAAATTGTTGCTTATTGCCGCTTTGCGGGTCTGGAAGCTTGCGATATCGCCGTGGATGGGCTCAAATTGCCGCTTTTATCCGAGCTGCTCCGAATATGCTATGGGCTCTATCGAGCGCTACGGTGTGATCAAAGGGGTTTGGCTTAGCACGAAGCGCGTGCTTCGCTGCAATTCGCTCTCGGCCGGTGGATTTGATCCGGTCGCTGCTGAAGGATCGCTAGAAGCCATGGGGACTGACCCAAGCGAAGATGCGCTGCGAACCGAAATTTCCAGAAATAGTCAGGGGAAACGCTAAAGGGAGATATGGAAGTACAGTCGGACAAAGAATATCACCGAAAAGCACTGGCACTACTTGTCTGCTTTTTTATCGCTTTCATGTATGTCGAGACCGTGCTCAAGCCACATCTTCAAGGCAATCAGCCAGTGGCTCCTCAGTCGTCTTCTGGAACTACAGATTCACAGAGCACAGTGACTGCGACACCCCAGGGTCAAACACCACTGGGTCAAAGTACCCCAGGTCAGCTCGCTCCCTCGCAGTTGGCAGGGCAAACACAACAGCTTGGTGAGCCTGGCACAGCGCCGGGAGCTGCCGCTGGGCAGCCTACCCCTGTTGGATTTCCAGCAGATTCGCAGGTCGCACAAGCTGGTGCGGTGGTGGTGAAGACGGGAGCGCTCAAAGCAAGATTTTCACTACTTGGCGGTCGGCTCACGGAGCTGGCGCTGACTGAATACCGAGACTCTCAAGAGTCCGGTGCCCCGGGCCTCAATTTGGTCGAGCATACCGAGCAGGCTCCCTACCCTATGGGTGTGTATTCTGGGCAACTAAATGATGCCTGGGTGAACTATCGAGTTGTTTCAGGTGGCGCGAATCCCAGCGCGGGCGCCGAGACGTTTGTCGAGGTGGCTCCAGGTGGAACAGAGGATCTGGTCTTGGAAGGAGTGCTTTCGGATGGTCGGACTATTCGAAAGAGCTTTAGCTTTCAGCACGAAGGCTACTTTATTGATTTTGCCATAGTGTTAAGCGCCGCTTCGGCCGATGGCAAAGGACTCGAAGTTGAATGGACGCGCTTTGTCCCGCAAGACGAATCATCGATGTTTGATCAAGCAGGGACCGAGTTTGCCTGGTTTGACGGAGAGAAGGCTCGTCGAAAGAAAGTCTCAGATCTCGAGGAAGCGAGTTTCGCTTTTGGCTCAGCGAAATGGGTCAGCATTGCAGATAAGTACTTTATGGCTGCACTCATCGATAAAGCGGCAACTGCTCAGAGTAGCGCTCAGAAGTTTGGGCAAACCTATACGACCCGCCTCGCCGGCACGCCGACCGAAGCCGCTTTCTCATTGTTTGCTGGCCCAAAGCTCTATGATGGCTTGAAAAAAGCTGGCTACGAGCTTCAGCGAAACGTCGACTTTGGCATTCTGGGGATGATCTCAGCGCCGCTATTGGAGCTCTTGCACTTCTTCTATGGCCTGTTTGGTAACTATGGCCTGGCAATTGTCACTCTAACCATTTTGGTACGCTTAGCCCTTTATCCGCTTAACTCTGCTTCCTTTAAGCAAATGAAGAAGATGCAGGACTTGAAGCCGGAGATGGACAAAGTTCGGGAGCAATTCAAGGACAAGCAAGAGCAGCAGATGCAGCTGATGGCACTCTATAAGAAACACGGGGTAAATCCGGTAGGTGGTTGTCTGCCAATGGTCCTACAGATGCCAATTTTCTTTGGACTCTACTGGGCCTTGATGCTGGCCGTTGAGCTTCGCCATGCTCCCTATGCGCTCTGGATCACAGATCTTTCCGCACCAGAGAAGCTGAAGATAGCCGGTCTTTCAGTGCCGGTGATGGTGATCTTGTTCGTGATATCTATGGTGGTTCAGCAGTGGACCACGCCATCGCAGATGGACCCAACTCAGAAGAAAGTCATGATGTTCATGCCAGTCGCGCTGGGCTTCATGTTCGCAAGCTTTCCCTCGGGGCTAACCCTTTACTGGTTGACCAGTAACCTTATTTCCATTGGTCAGCAGAAGGGTCTTTATCACGCCCATGATGGCGGCAAGGCCTCTGCCCTGAAGATTACCCTGAGTGTGTCGGTAGTCGTATTTATTCTCGCGTATATCGTTACGCTGTTGTAGGTCCCCTGCATGAAGCGGCCCCTGCATGAAGCGGCCCCTGCATGAAGCGGCCCCTGCGTGAAGAGGAGAGCAAACCCTTCAGTTTGGCAGATTGCCGCTGTGAACCGATTTGCTCGTCCTCATATCGGACCTCCCAAGTTTGAAGCTGTTTCGCGGTCGATCGCGAGCGGTTCACTCCGGTCGCAATTGTCGGAGTATCAGCTTGTTTCGCAGCCAGTAGCAGAGCCCGAAGCAGACAAAGGCGCTGCAGGAAGCGATCAGCGGATACCAATTCAGCATCCAGTTCGATGGAGCATAGGCGTACAACGCAATCGGCGGCGCAGCGCTGGTCAGCAATGCAAGCAACATCGCAGCAGAAAGCCCGACGCCCATCGACCAGTTGTTCGAGTTGCTCTGACAGCCACCCACCAAAGCAATCACCAAGAAAGCCAATACTGCTACACCGGCTTCCCACAGTGAAACCTGCGGCATCGGAAAGACGAGCAGCAGTGGGACGATGAACAGAAGGACTGCCGTACTCGCGATCGAGGCCAGCAAGATTCCCTGAACGGCCCAAGCCAACAACATCTTGTAGAATTGAACCATCGGGGGGTAGCAGAGGCAATTGACGTACAGCAGTGCCAGCAATACGAGCCCGGGAAGATAGGACAATGCAGGAGCTTGTTTTCCCTGCAGCCAGAAATCTAGGGGTGCGTCGATAGCCGTCATGCCAACAAATGCGAAAAACCAAATGCTGGCGAAATACTTGTAGGCATTGCCGAGGTAGATGAGCGCCAAGACGCTCGGAGTAGCTTCGATTGACACCACGAACAAGTCAATCGGTGCTTCGTCAGTTTCTTTCGCTACATCGTCTCGGTTAACAGGGGCAA
>CBDUGV010000281.1:0-5641 GCA_965366815.1 uncultured Bdellovibrionales bacterium
ATCGGTGTGAGCCCCGTCAGGCACAAAATTCGACAGCGTCAGCGTTCTGCCGAGTCTGCCATCGGATTTCTTGTAGCGGTCGTAGTACAGGAGATCCATATCAAGCGACAAATTGGGCATTTCCAGATGACATCGCCCTTGAAACGAGGCTTCGTTGCTAAGGGTGAGCTCGGTGCGCCTCAAAAGGGCAGCAACTACTTTCTCAGGGGATAGCTCAATCGCAAACTCTTCTTTCCGAGCAAGTTGGAGGGTGCAAGTGACGACAGTAGGGTCGTCGAGCAAGTTGAATTCGATCTTGTTTGCCTTATGTTTGATTGCCCGGCTAAACAATCTGCGCAGAACGTAATACGACTGTTCGTCGGCCTGATCAAAAAACAAGGGATTTCGATATTGGGACGGCTCAGAAGAACTCATTTGCACTAAATTTACCGAATTCTGGATACTTACACCGCACAGGGGCATACCCCGCCAGTTAACCCTTCGGCAGAAAAAGTGGATAACATGAGAAGTCGGCTACCCTATTGTTCGAAATTTCTGAGGAACAACTCTTGTCGTAGATATACGAATCGAGGAGTGAGTGGCGGTAGATTCGAAGCATCATTGAAATCGGTGTCGTAATGCCAATCTCGATTCGGTGCGGTGTATTGCGGGTTCCCATACACCCAACCGCCGTTCGAGTGTCTCGAATTTCCAAGACTGACAAAGGAGCCGAAATAGGTAAGCGTCCTTCCAGACCAGCGCTCGTGGAATCGAGGGTAGTTTTCGAGGCCACCATTATAGCTCCCTCCTTGCCCTCCAGAGCCCTCGACGCCTCCGGTAGTGTCAGTGCCGGCAAGTACTGCGGTATGAACAGTCGTGTTGGAGGCGACGCGACTATTGACTACAAGCTGGTCAGTTGAGTCGTCTAAAGGCCAAGCGTTGGAAAGCACGTTGAAGGCATCGGCAAGTACTGCTGCTGGAATCTTGTTTACTGCATTGAAATCTCCATGCAAATATACAGCTTGGTCTGAGACGAAGGTTACACCCTGCACGACGCCGGCTCCACTGACAGTCGATTGTAGCTCAGCTGCATTGCGTATTCGTATCCCGTAGGCGCTTGCTGGGTCAGCAGAGTTTGGGCCCTCGACAGTTAGATAGATAACGAGACCGCCCTCAGTGATGTCATCTAGTGGACGGTCGTTCCAGAGTAGTTGTCCGCCCCCACCTGCGTTCAGTGTCGATTGCACGCAGTTCAGGAACGCTTCCATATCAAGCTCTAACATCCGTATTGAGGTGCCTTCTCGATTGTTGAAAAAGGTATCTGAGTAGCCCACTGGACGACCATTAATCGAGCCAGAGCAAGCATCAAGATTTGCAGTTGCGCCAGTGATATTAACATTGGTGTCAGCCTGACGGATTTCCACGCCTGTTGCTGAGCCGCTCGTGTTCGGGTTGTTGCTGCCGTCGAGCGAGAGCACGAGGCGAATGTCAGCAAGATCCCAGTAGACTTCCCCTGGTGTTGGGTCGAGAACTTCTGGATCAGGCACGTCAACCGGCAGCACATCGCGCTTAATCATCCCATTCCATGGAGTGAGATCCGACGACTGCACTTCGGTTCTCGATGGACAGCTTGGGAGTATCGACAGCCAGGTGACCGGGTCGGTTACTCGAATCGGTGAGGATATGCAGCTGTTATTGTTCTTTCTACCCCGCCACAATGCCCCCGCCGTGGTAACTTGCCCGTCGATATCAAGTTGGTTGCCCGCATCTAAATACAGGTCGCCATTCGTATGGACAGGACCGGCAAGTTCCATTAATGGCCCAGGGAGTATTTCGAGATCTTTATTATAGAATGCAGCAAACTGAAACATTGGTACCAACCGACTCTTAAATCTCAGTTCGAGTATCGCTTCGATCTCACCGCGTGAATTCTTGCCTTGCGAGACCACAGTGTAGCGATACTCTTGCGCGCTTAGATTTTGATACAATTCGCCAAGTGGAATAGTCAGTGACAAGGGATTACCGGCCTCCTCGATAACGAAGCTGTCCGCAGTGCGGTTGCCAACTGATGTTGTCGCACAGGCGAAGTCACCACTGCCGTTATTACCGGCTAAGCACTCAGTCCCTGGGGTAGGGCTGACGCCCGCCGGACGATTGTAGCCCAGAAAGACCTGCCGTATTGCTTCGGCTCGTAGATTGAGCCCAGCTTCTGCTGCATAAAAGCCCTTCATGCTGTTTCCAGAATAGGCAGTACTCGCAAGCTCAATTCGCGATATAAGCGTGTATGCACCCATGAGTGACAATATCACCGTGAGCATCAATAATACTGCGAGCATGGCAAACCCATGCTCTGCAGCTGCTGCTCCGCTCTGTTCGCCATTTCGTCTCATTGTACTAGGTCTCCTGTCGATTACTACTCTAGACTGTGTTCGTAGGTTCAAAGTGAGAGAATGTTTCTAGGGAAAAAGCGGGAGGTAAGCTGAGTGTCAATTGACTGTGATTTTCGCTGCTCACTTCCCGATACACTGACTTCAATCGCTTCGAGTTCCGACCAAGCGTCTCCCGAACCGAAACTCGTCAGCACCGTGCCACTTTGCAGGATCGCTTGTAATTGAAAATCGGTTACTCCAAATGCGACGCGAAGCGGGTTTGCCAAATCTTCGTTTTCAATTACCTCTAACACTCCTTCAGAGCTTGGTAAGGTACTCAGTCGAAAACGCCATTCCAACATGACATACACAGCCGAAGATTCTGCGTCGTATTGATGGGTGATAGGTCCGGTTGCGCGATCAATTGACATCGAGAGACCCGTGTCAGATTCGGAAACGTAATCGACAAATTCACCGTCTTGTGTTGCCAAATTGTAGATATACACTTTCACTGTTCCACCTTCAGCACTGCGGTGTGCCTGCCAGGCGGAGAAGTTTTGAGCTTGCCCGCCATAGACACAAGCTGGTGATACGCCGCTCGCACTCGTTGAAAGATGTATCTTCGTGTCAGAACTGTTGGCTGGAATGGTCTGGCAAACGGTAAGAACTTCATCGAGCAGATTGCGTCGAAGGATCAGCTCATCAGGTGCACCAGCCGTGCCATCGATAATCTCAATTGCCAGGACACCGCTTGGCAGTCGCTCTCCGGCTTGACGAAGATAGACCCCGACGAAGTCGATACTACTGCGCATGTCTTGATTGAGGCGAGTTCTGCTCAGATCAATAGCGTAGAGACTTCGTAGCGAAAGTGTGCCTCCGATTGCACCACCTATTATGAGGAGCGACATAGATGTTGCGACAAGCAACTCTAGAATAGTAAAACCACTATCGCAGTCGCGTATACACTGTTTCAATTTCAAAGATCTGTTCTCCTCTATAGTCGACTGCAATATGCAGATGTCGATTGTTTATGCTTGTGCAAAGCGATGTGTCGGTGCAATAGCTCGTCGTAAGCTGGTACGTCCGATTGTTAATCGTGAGGTCTTCCACCGGATCGCTGCCGGTTGTTGGCATCAGGGGTGGATCTTGTTGTCGTAGCCGGTCGAGTACCTGTTGGGCGGCGCCCATCCCCCCAGCTCGAACTTCCATTGCAGTGTTTCTCTTAGAGAGCGACTGGAACACCGGAATAGTTCCAACGATTAGTATCGAGAGCATGAGTATTGCAAAAAGTACTTCTACTAAGGTAAATGCTTCTTCGTTTTTCATCTCAGCTCAACTGCGCCTCCTAAGAATACTTCGATTACTTTAGTGCTTAGCTCGTCGTCCTGTAGGGTTACTTGAACATTGTTGTTTGCAAAGCCTCGTGAGCTGAAACAGAGTGACCACGAGGTGCTGAGCATTCCAACGCCTTTTGGTAACTCGAGAAACAGTTTGGGTTCAGCGGTTTGGGTGCCACCGCAGGTAGTCGATACCTGAGTCTCAATGCGCGAAGCGCTGGTTGGGGTGATAGTATATGCTGAGGTTGAAGCAATCGCCTTTGCTCGAGTTTGTTTTACGAAACCTCGTAGTGCTGCGCTGCCATCTTCGAGCGGTCGGTCCAGTTCGGCTAAATTTGGTGCTGCAATTCCAAATAGGAGCGCAATCATTGCGAAGACGACTATTAGCTCGAGAATTGTGATTCCAGCTTCTGTTGCTTCGGTTCGATCGGGAGTTTTCGTCGAAGCTTGTAGGGTGTCGGTTTGTTGAGAATTGAGTACTGCGCTGCCAGCTGCTACGCAAGAAGCCCCGGACTTGCCGTTGCTCACGCAGATTCTAGAAGTACGCTTTCTCTTTCGCGTAGGTGATCGTCTCGACCCAGAAGTATACAGGTACGTGTTGTTCAATGCAGAAACCTCGTTTGCTCTCATGCCCGACATCCTGCCTGGGCGGTTTCCGCTTCGATGTGCTTTACTGCTGCTCGTCCCCGTTCGCGTTAGGAGTTGCAATAGCCGTGCCAGGACTCACTTGTCGATCTCGTTGCAAACTGGAACAGAGGGGGTGCGAATGGGAAATGAAACACTCCCCTCCGTGGCAGGGACCATACTCGAGGCTCAATGCTTAGCACTTGAGCCTCGAGCGGAGAGGAGTCGATGGGTTATCTGAATTCCGACTTATACATCGTAGTAGAGAAAGAACTCGTAGGGATGCGGTCGAAGTCGAATCTCATTCACTTCGTTCTCCATCTTCCAGTCTATCCAAGCATCGACCAAATCCTTGGAGAAGACGTCTCCTTTCAAGAGAAAGGCATGATCATTTTTCAAAGCATTTAGAGCTTCCTCGAGACTTGCCGGAGTATTGGGGATTTCGCCGAGCTCCCCTGGAGTCATCGCATAAATGTCTCGGTCGAGTGCTGGTCCCGGATCGATTTCGTTCTCAATGCCGTCGAGCACCGCCATGAGCATAGCAGAAAAGGCTAAATAGCCGTTCGCGCTCGGGTCAGGGCAGCGGAACTCGAATCGCTTGGAAGCAGGACTCTTTGAATACATCGGAATTCGTATCGAGGCCGAGCGGTTTCGAGCAGAGTAGGCAAGATTAACCGGTGCCTCAAAACCTGGTACCAAGCGATGGTACGAATTCAAAATTGGGTTGGTGAATGCTATCACTGAAGCAGCATGCTTGAGTAAGCCGCCAATACCATGCATTGCAACCTTGCTTAAGCCCGCATATTCATCGCCAGCGAACAGCGGTTTGTCATCTTTCCACAGCGAGAGGTGCACATGCATTCCGCTCCCGTTATCTTCAAAAATGGGCTTAGGCATAAACGTAACGGTCTTGTCGTTGTTCTTAGCTACGTTTTTGACGATGTATTTATACCAGAGCATTTGGTCGGCCATTTGAACCATTGGGGCAAAGCGCATATCGATCTCACTTTGTCCTCCAGTAGCAACCTCATGGTGATGGGCTTCTACTCGGATACCAACCTTCTGCATCTCCAATACCATTTCGCCGCGCAAATCATGATAGGTATCAGTCGGGCTCACCGGAAAGTAGCCACCTTTGTAGCTCGGCTTGTACCCGAGATTGGGCTCTTCAAAGCGTGAGTTGTTCCAAGCACCTTCTACAGAGTCGATTTCATAGAATGCTGAGTTTTGAGTCTGATCAAAGCGAACTTCGTCGAAGATGAAGAACTCTGCTTCCGGTCCGATCAGGCATGCGTCGGCTGCGCTCGTAGAAGGCCTGAACATGCTCCGCGA
>CBDUGV010000282.1:0-5541 GCA_965366815.1 uncultured Bdellovibrionales bacterium
AAGGAGTAACAGAAGCTCTAATGCTACTGGCTGTAGGGGCCTTGTCAGGCCGTTTTGGGCGAAAAATCGTCTCATAGGTACTAATACTATCGTCAATCTAGCGCGAGGAATTGAGCATGAAGGAGCAATTTCCACCTAGTAGGTAGGTCTCGACCCAGCCTCAGCAATCCTCGCAAAGAGAAACCACTGGTCCCAATATTGTTATAAGGGTGTTTTGTGAAGATTTGACCGTAAAACGAGTTTATTTCACCACTTGGATTGAGCCGACGAGCGTTCGACCTGCCTCTGTTACAGACGCTTCAGTACCGATGTAGCTAATCTCGTACACATACAACTCAGGCTCAAGAAAGCAGAGGCTCACAACCGCACCTTTCTTTATTTCACTAGAAACGTATACGCCGGCCTTTCCCACAGAGAAACCGCGCGGAGCCTTGCAGGTCGTGGATACGGCTTTTCCGGTAAATCGAACCTTTACTGGAAGCTCGGAATTGTTAATCCAAGCGATTGTTGTGCCCGGCTCAACCTGTAAACGGCGTGGCACAACACGATCCGAAAATACTGAGATGCTGGCGTTTTCAGCATCGGCTACTACCACCTTGGCTTCCTCCGCTTCCTGCTCTGTGGCTAGTGGCAGTTCAGCCTCTCCTACATTTGCGGACTCCGCTTCTCCAGTAGTTAGTGACTCTGAAGGTACAGTTTCGGTAGTTGGGGAAACCTCACCTTCCGCAACGGCAGCAGCAGCTTCGAGCAGTGGCTGTGTAGATTCCGCGAAGGCAGGCGTCACAGAAAAAACAGAAAAAAGGACCAGCGAAAATAGTATCAGTGTAAACAGCGCCAGCGGCAATACCACCAGTGCAACTAATTCCAGCGAGGACAAAACGCCCAAGGTGAGTTGACTAAAACGATCCATCGCAGTGCCCTCTAGAAAATATCCGCCAAAAAACGGAGACAACCGCTATTGTAAGCCTTTTATCACCCGATAGCTAGACGCTCAAATACCCAATTAGATTACGCCCCTAGACAAACCTCAATAAGGTAGGAGAAATTTGTGTAAATCTGAGTTAATTAGTATACCAGTCGCGATTACAACTGCCCTACAATGTAGCTCGTGCACTTACATGCAAACATCTATCAATACAGCCATTTCGACTCTTCGAAACGGTAGACTCGTCCTTCTTATCGACGACACGGACCCGAACAGTGCCGGCTACGTGCTTTGTCCCGCGGCAAGCACGACTGCTGAGCAGATTAGTTTCATTGCGAATTTTTCAAGAGGCGTAGTGCTCGCTGCTATCGACGAGATCCGCTGTAAAGAGTTGATGCTCTCACCGATGAGCGCTGCAACAAGCGGGAGTATGGATTTTTCAGTCAGCGTCGAGGCCCGTCAAGGTGTGACAACGGGGATTTCTGCCGCAGATCGGGCAACAACGCTTCGAACCCTGGCCACTACTACCACTCCTCGTTCTGACTTGGTCACTCCTGGTCATATTTTTCCGGTATGCGGGCTCGCAGGAGGAGTCTTAGTACGTGCGGCAGTTGTTGAAGCAGCGATCGATCTGATGAAACTAAGCGAGAACCTCCCGGTAGCTACACTTTGTCGCTGCTTAGACTCAGATGGATCACCCATCACCGCCACCGCACTCCAGGAACTTGCTACTACTCACGACCTCCCCATTACTTCTTTAACCGAAGTCATTTACAAACGACTATCCTCTGAGACGATCGTAGAGCGGATTGGCGTAGCAAAGCTACCAATTCGGGGAATCGATGAGTTTAACGCGATTAGCTATAGGTCAAAGATTGACGGCGCCGAACATTTGGTGCTCGTCAAAGGAGACCTCAATGAACTCGATAAAAATAAACAACAGAAGCCAATTTATACGCGCGTTCAAGCTGAGCATCGACTCAACGATCTTTTGGGGCTAGAGAAACTGTCGAGCCGCACTCGTTTAAACCGTTCATTGGAGAAAATCAGCGAGAAAGGACGCGGCATTCTCGTCTACATTCGACATCCGCATAAGGGACGCCTCGCAAAACAGATCGAGTCTATTCAAGAATCCCGCAACAATCCTCCCACGAAGGCAGCTCAGTTGCGGGAATACGGTGTGGGAGCGCAAATTTTAAAGGATCTTGAGGCGCAGCGTTTGATCCTCATAACGAATAGCGATCGTGTCATTCCTGGGATAGATGCGTTTAATATTGAAATTGTCGGCCGCGAGCCACTAAACTAAGGAAAACAGAGTGTCTGATACCCTTTTGTCTCCCTCTTCGACAGTAAGCTTCGCCGACGTCGCGCATCAAACACTCACCTTCGATCAAAACGAGCCCTGTGACGCCCTAGTTCTCTCGCTGATAGATACACAATGGGTGCAGCGGCTGCGTCGAATAAGTCAAACGGGCAACACAAAGCTCGTCTATATGTTCGCTGAGCACTCAAGGTTTGGACATTCCTTGGGCGTTGCCTACCTTGCAACTACCTTGATGAGAAAACTAAAGAAGCGTCACAAAGAGTTGGTGGCACCCTATGAAAAAGCAGTTGCCGCCGCCGCCTTGCTCCACGACGTTGGACACGTTGCCCCAGGCTCGCACCTTGGCGAGCGAATCTGGTCAAGAGATAGTGGTGGGCACCACGAATCAGTGAGCGTGCGTGTGATAGCGCAGGATCGAGAAATCGCACAGGTTTTAAATTCTTGTTCGAAAGAGATCAGCGAAACGATTTGCGGTATCTTACAAGGGGAAGAAACGCTGCCCACCTGGACGAAGTCAATTATCTCCGGTGGTGGCTGGAATGCCGATCGCGGCAACTGGGCAATCGTCGATAGCGCGATGTGTTCAGTCAGCTACGGACGATACAACGTGTCCGCATTGCTCGATGCGTTTCGCCTTTCGGATGATGGACAACTGATTCTTCAAGAGAGCCGCCTCGATGCGCTGACCCATTTCTTTGTCGCAAGGGACTCAATGTATCGCCAGGTGTATCAGCACCGTGTGCTACAAGCTGTAGACACGCTCGCCCTCAACATTGTGAAGAGAGTTCGTGAATTGCGCCAAGATTCTTCTGTATTTCGCGACGAGACTATGGCGGCCGTGTTAGCATCCGACAACTATGCTGCGACACTTCCACTGGCTGAAGTGTTTCGGATGACCGAACCTTGGTGGAACTACCACATAGAAAAGTGGGGCGATTCCGGGGATGAGGTTCTGTGCGACCTTGCACGCCGCTTGCGCGATAGAAAACTCTTTAAAACGATTCGCCTCGATGTCGACGATGTCGATGCCGATGCAGTGATTGCCCAGGCGAAAACTCTTGCAGAGCAGGGCGGATTTGACCCTGAGTATTATGTTGCCGTCGTTGAAGAGTCGGATAAGCACAGAAAGAACCTGGAAGAACCACCACTTGTGCTCCTCGATAGCGGAACTATTTGCCCAGTGACGGAAGTAGAACCTATGATAGCGCAAATAATGGAGCGGTCTTTTACGTCTAGAAGATGGCTCGCCGTTCCAGAGGAAATCAAGCAACAACTGGGGCGGTTCCGATAGACTGACCGGAATACGCAAATCAGGTTATATAGATGATTGACGTGAATGAAAACGAACAGGGGTTTGCACTCATTCTCACTCTGTTTGTCATCGCACTTGCCACAATTCTTGTCTTAGATTTTTCGGCAGAAACCCTCGCCTATCAAAAGTTATCTCGAGCCCATACCGAGCGCTTACAAGCTGACTACATGCTCAAATCAACCATGAATGTCGCTCGACTCTTGTTAGAGCTTCCGAAGTTACAAGAGCTGGGAGATGACGGCAGCGTTCGAACGATAAGCGAAGATTGGCTCGGAGAGCCCTGGGCTCTGGTTGCCGCAGCTCCGGTGCTGCTTGGATTCCCGGGAAACCCACGACTGACTATTGTCGATGAGTCTGGAAAAATCGATCTCAACGCAATTGCCTCAGCAAACAATCGGGCCAACATTCCTCCGACAAATCAAAACCAAGCCAACCCGAATACCGGCACCGGTTTACTTGCCGATAATATTTTCTGGATGGACGCCATGAGCAAACTGTTTTCACAGGCAGGCTTTGTCCGCGAACGGTACGAAGAGGACACAAATCGCACGCTTGGCGACGCAGGCTACTCGGCAGACGATCAAGTTGCGGTAATCCACGATTGGATAGACGCCGATCGAAATTCTCATAGTGCTGCGGGCTTTCCTGGAGAGGGGATCGAATCGTCGAATGACAAAACTTGGTTTTACAACCGACCGCTGCGCTCGATCACTGAACTCGCTGCCGTTCCAGGCATGACCCTCGAGCGCCTATCTCGCGTAGCTCCATTTCTCCGTATTAATAGAAGAACGGGAAGCGGAAATAGCCGAATAAACATCAACACTGCCCCGCGATCGGTATTGCTCGCCCTCGGGTTTGAAGAAACTCAAGTGCTAGAAATTGTCGAGCAGCGTAGTCGCGGACCGATAAGTGCCGCCCAACTGCAAACACTTGTTGCAGGAAACCCCTTCCTTTCACGAAATACCACTACACGAAGCAGTCAGTTTACCGCCTATGCGCGCGTCGAGTATGCAAACGTAACCCGTTGGGCAAAAGCATTGATCGAGGTGCAAGGGGGGGCGCAACGTCGCCGGACTACGATTCGCTCGATTGAGATAAATTAGTTGGATCTGACTCTTTCGATGCAGGCTCATCTAGTTGACTCTGATCGAGTTGCGCCAGGCACTGAGCTGCTTCTTGTGTCAATTCCGCACGAGTGAGCTGATATTCTTCATCTGACAAGCGTCCACCGAGGTGCTCTTGTTCGAGTTCCTCAAGTGCTTGCATCAGTCGCTCTTTGCGCTGACGCATATCTGCAAGAGACTGATCTTCTGCCGATATCCCTCTTCGCTCTCCACCCTTCTGGAAAAACGGCAACACCACTCCCCAGCTCACCAACAAGGCGAAGAGAAAGGATAGTGCTAAGGGAATCAAGGAATACGGTCCAGCTTCAGTCATTAGAATCCTAGTTCAAAATCAATAGTGCAATGCTACTGCGGTTCATATACTGCATAGACTCTCCTTTGGCCACGCAATCACCATAAAGTAGCCGCTCGCATAGCATCAGCGGTCGTCAGAATGATCTGCTCGAAACTCGCTACCAGACGCTTCCCGATTTGCTTTCCTTCAAAGTTCCCTTCACTGCTTGGCACTTTTTTCAAAAACGTCCTGCTCTCACAGGCCGGAGCGGCCAAGGCCTTGCACAGCCTTTGCTGTTGGATTCAGGGGTTGTTACGACTTTTGTTGAAGCTTTCGGTCCGTATGGGAAACAACATATCCGCATGGCACTTGGTGCTGAGAAAGCCACCCCCGATGAGGCCCTCAAGCGCGTTAAAAACCGCATTTGGAGCCGGGCTTTTAAGAGTACTAGCGAAGGGGTGAGCTGGTCGGGGCTAAATACCTACTATTTATCTAGGATATATTAAATCTAATTTGATTTATTCCCCCTACCCCGGTATAAAGCGCGTTCGAAATCTAAAGACCTAATATCCAAGGAGTACT
>CBDUGV010000283.1:0-5501 GCA_965366815.1 uncultured Bdellovibrionales bacterium
CGAAGGTGCTCCGATTGTAATCAAAGCCGATGGGCTTGCCTCTGGTAAGGGAGTTACGGTCGCGATGACAGTTGATGAGGCTGTGCAAGCGATTGACCAATGCCTCGTGGCAAATCGGTTTGGTGAATCCGGGAGCCGTGTACTTCTTGAAGAGTATATCGAAGGCCGCGAAGCTTCGGTTATGGCAATAGTCGATGGCACTACTCTTGTTCCACTTGTCGTAAGCCAAGACTACAAGAGGTTACAAGATGGCGATCAGGGGCCGAATACCGGAGGTATGGGTGCTATTTCTCCGACTCCGGTGCTAGAGGATCGGCGCATTGAGAATCTTGTTGGCGAAATATTTTTACCGGTTCTGCGGGAATTGTGGAATCGCGGAATTAAGTTCGTTGGATTTCTCTACGCAGGGATCATCGTCGACAAGAAGACTGGTGAGGCGAAGGTGCTCGAGTTTAACACGCGGCTCGGAGACCCTGAGACACAGGTTTTGTTGGTGCGCCTGAAAAGCGATTTACTCAAGGCGCTCGATGCGGCGGTTCGAGGCAAGCTTTCCTCGATTGAGTTGAAATGGAAAAAGGAAGCTGCTTGTTGTGTGGTGGCAGCGTCTGCTGGGTATCCCGGCGAAGTTGATGATGGTAAGAAATTGTCAGGCATCTTTCCCGAGGAAGAAAACACTGTAGTGTTTCAGGCTGGCACGCGAGTAGACGACAATGAGCAGATTGTGACAAAAGGCGGCAGAATTCTTGCCGTGTCAGGGCTGGGAGAATCGGTTGAGCAGGCCATTGAGCGTGCTTACTCCGGAATGGAACGAATTTCATTTGAAGGAATGCAATACCGTAAGGACATAGGATCGTAAAAATGGCAATTCAAGTTGGTATAGTAATGGGCAGCGCCAGTGACGCTGAAACCATGCAGAAAACGAAGGACGTCTTAGTCGAGTTTGGAATATCCTGCGAGTCGAGAATTCTTTCAGCGCATCGCACGCCAGCGGAAGCTCTTAACTGGGTAAAGCAGAGCGAAAAGGAAGGCGTAAAAGTTTTTATCGCAGCTGCTGGCTTAGCTGCCCATCTGGCCGGTGCCGTCGCGGCTCATTCTTTGCTGCCGGTCATTGGTGTGCCAATGGCGGGTGGGCCTCTCAATGGGATGGATGCTCTGCTCTCGACCGTACAGATGCCGAAGGGAACTCCAGTTGCCACAGTAGCAATCGGTAATGCGGGAGCGGTCAACGCAGCATTATTAGCGGTGCGGATTCTTGCACTTTCCGACGCAGCGCTCGCTGAGAAGCTTGTGGCCTACCAACAGCAATTGACAGCAGACGTATTGGCGGCGGACCAGAAGCAAAAGTGAGCGACGTAGACTGCTCGGCTGATACGTTCTTAGAGAAAGCCGCGACAGAGATTCGTCGCGAGCGGCTGGTGGCGTTCGCTACTGAAACATTTTTTGGTCTTGCTGCGGATCCTTTTTCGAAAGTGGCGGTTGCCGAGCTACTTGCACTAAAGGGGCGAGGCATCGAGGAGGGGATCCCTTTGTTGATCGACTCGGAGCTTCGAGTCGGACAACTTCTTGCCGAGGAAACGGCACGGCAGCGTCGTGTGCGAGAGAAACTACAATCTGCTTTTTGGCCTGGGCCGCTTACTCTCGTGATCCAAGCGAACAACGAAACCAGAGAGCGACTTGCCCCTGGAGTCGCGGCTGCCGACGGCTCCTTGGCGATTCGCCTCTCCTCTCACCGACAAGCAACTTCGCTTGCCGAGATGACGTGTGGTGCGCTTACGGCGACAAGTGCGAATCCGCGAGGTGAAGCGCCGCCGGTATCAGCGGAAGAGGTTGCTGGGTACTTTCCAGAAGTATTTGTACTGCCCGGACTGAGCGGTGCGTCCCAAGGGGCTGAGCTGCCCTCATCGATTGTCGATATTCGCGCTGAGCAGCTGGTGCTGCTTCGAACTGGCTGCGTTTCTGAAGCGGATATAAAGGATATTCTCGCTTGATCTAGGGAAATCAATCCTAGATAGTTTTCTTTGCTACCTGCCGACTATTACAATATGTTCATTCTCCCGAAAAATGTCTCTCATGACGTGCGTGTTGCTTTGCAGCCCAATCTTGCAGAGGACACACTTGAACGCGCCTTAATGGGCACGAATGCAGCAGTAATGCGGCTATTTGGTGCTGAACAAGCTGCTTTGGTATTCGAGAGTGAGGGCGGAGCTTCGGGCGTGGTAGCCCTTGACCGCCGCGAACGCGGCTATGAAAAAGCGTTCATTGAAGAGTTCTTCAAGGATTGGTACGCCAAGGATATACACGAGCGAGTAAAGCGCGATTTAGTGGGTCGGCTCGCTTCGATATCGTATAGCGCCTTTAGCTGGCCCTATGGCCGAGTAGAGCTCGATGAAGATGTTCTTAAGGGCACTCAGTTCATAATACCGCGAGATTATACGATTTTTCTCCCGATATCCTCATCCTTGTTGCTACGCAATGAAGAGGATACAGAGTTTTTCGGATACATCGCGTTGTTCTACGATGCCTTCCCGAGTATTTCAGACGATACCGTGCAGCTCATTATGACTCTTCCCGGGCTTTTGTCAGAAATTTCAGCAGGTTACCTACGCTGCCGCCCAGCCTAGCCCAGATCGATCCATCAGAGAGTATCGATACAGCTAAATCACCGTAGTTTTTGCGGTTTTGCCAGCTCGAGACGATTGTAGCTAATGCCTCTTATCGACTCAGATCCTGCATAACTCTGAGGTAGGGGAAATAGGGTTTTATCGGAGTTTGAGGAACGAATACTATGGCATCGAATAAGACGAAGGTTCAGGTCTCGGGTGAGGATCTTGAGATTGCAGTGGATGGATCTACCGATCAACACTACGTTGATGTGGGTGGTATTCGAATTCGTCTCGCGAAGCCATATGAACTCAACTTCGAGTGGATAGGAAATAAGCCGGTCCTCAACCAGCTCAGAGCGGCGTGGTATTGTAGTCGCGAAGGTGAGAAGCCGATGAACCCGCGACTCGTTGGGAAGCCGGGGACAGGTAAAACAGCCCTCGCATACGCGGCAGGCAAGACTCTTAAACTTCCAGTCTATTTTTTCCAAGGCACCGCCGATACGAAGCCGAATGATCTATTGATCAACCCACTTATTGTAGAGACATCGAGAGATTCTTCGCATGTTGAATACATTGCAAGTACGGTTATCTCCGCGATGATCGTTGGTGGCGTTTGTATTCTCGATGAAGGAAACCGCATGCAAGAGAAAGCCTGGGCCTCTTTGGCTCCGCTTCTCGACTCGCGCCGATACATTGAATCGATTGCAGTTGGTTTACTGCTGAAAGCTCATACTAACTTTCGCTTCGTTGCGACGATGAACGACGATGCTTCATGTTTCGATTTACCGGAGTATATTGCTTCCCGTCTCCATCCCTATATTGGTTTGGATTTTCCTGAGCGCACGGAAGAGCGACGCATTTTGGAAGTAAACCTTCCGCACACAGAGCCTACTGTATTGGACTATGTGGCCGATTTTCTAGAAATTGCGCGACGGGAAGGTGAAGATTATACGCCTCGTGACGGTATTCATATAGCAAATTATGCGGGTAAGCTTGTGGATTACCATGGCAACATCGGTCAAGATCTAGACCCTGGTGAGGCGGTGCTCAAATCAGTCGAGCAGATCCTTGGTATTCGCCAAGGCCGATTTATGAAGAAGCTGCTTTGGCAAGAGCGAGCGGCTTAATTCGAACCGCATCCATCTACCTCTTCTGATACTGAAACAAGCGCCGATTGCGTCTGGGCCGTTTATAATTGTCGTAGCGAATCGAAAAGAGTAGAGTTTTGGGATGGAAATTGAAGTCTTTATCGAAATCCCTAAAGGAAGCCGGAATAAATACGAATACGATCACGATCGAGATGTAATTCGTTTTGATCGGATGCTGTTTTCCTCGGTTCACTATCCGACCGATTACGGTTTCCTGCCCGACACCCTATCTGGAGACGGGGACCCGCTTGATGCGCTTATTCTCGTATCTGAGCCGACGTTTCCAGGATGCTTGATAGAGGCGAGAGCTGTCGGTTTGTTTGTCATGCACGACGAGAAAGGTGAGGACGAAAAGATACTCGGAGTTCCGCTCTATGATCCACTCTGGAATCACATTACGCAGCTCAACCAAGTGCAGCCGCATTTGTTGAAAGAAATTGAACATTTCTTCAGTATCTATAAAGACCTCGAGTCCAAGCAGACAAGGATCGACGGTTGGAAAGACGCCTCCCATGCTAAGGATGCGGTAATTCGCTCAAAGAAAAATTACAAAGATTCAGAGCGTGATTCTGCGTAATCGCCCGTCAAAGAGAATCTCTTAGAGGCTTTGTAGAGTATATGCCGATCGCTAGACCTAAAATTCGCCGTCGCAAAACCCAACAGAGTTTTTGGAAAAGAGCCGAAGATAGAATAGTAGGATTTTGCTGCGATTGGGCTGATTCTGTCGTAGATCTTTGTTTATACTTGGATTTTTCTGGTTTTATGAGTAGTCAGCATAGACCTTCAAGGCGCGCGCGCCTTGGGATTTGCGTAGTATTTTTTGGGGTTGGGTTTGGCCTCGTGATGCTTGCGTCCGTGCTCTTTGACGCGATCTGGGTGAAGCGAATCCCCTATATGGCTTCTGCCACCTATGCAAAACTGTTTGGTCCGAGCGCTATGAATCAGGAGCGAATCCGCTCGCTCGTATTGGCGGCGAGTCGCGAATATCGCGTACCTCCAGAGTTGATTTGGGCCGTTATAAGCGTTGAGTCCAATTTTAATACGCAAGCGCTATCTCCAGCAGGTGCAGTTGGCCTGATGCAGCTCATGCCAAGCACGGCAAAGTACATGAAAGTCTCCAATCCACAAGATCCGTATCAGAATATACTTGGTGGGACACGGTATTTGCGGTACCTCTTAGACAAGTTCAATGGTGACAAGCAGCTCGCGCTTGCTGCCTATAATGCGGGGCCAGGTGCGGTCCGACGGCATGGCGGAATTCCTCCTTACCAGGAAACCCGTAGTTATGTGAAAAAAGTATTGGCACGATACAATGCAGAGAGGGCAAAGCGGAATCAACCGCTTAGCTCCTAGTAGAGGAATGTAGATATGGAGTTTCGAGGCGTATACCTCATTTGGGTGTTGCTACCACTCTGGTATTTCTTCTTTTTGTCGTGGGTCTACTTACGGCCTTTCTTTAAAGTTTCCGGGAAGGAGAAGCTGGAGCGGTACGGCTCACCGTTTGTCTACTCATCCGTCTGTTTTGCCATAGCAGTTGGTATCGATCAGTTTGGAGTCGCTGAGGCTTTCGTAGATTTGTTGACGAGCACTGGCCTTTTTAGTGGGGCGATTCAGCCGGGCATCCTGCGCTTTCTCATCTACCCCGCTGTGCTTGTGTTTGGCGCGCAGGTGCAAAAGTTTCTAACTAAGGAAGAGGAGCAAAAGAACAGCTCTTTGCCGAAATCGAAATGGTCTCAGTAGTTTGATGTTT
>CBDUGV010000284.1:0-5494 GCA_965366815.1 uncultured Bdellovibrionales bacterium
CCGAGCATCATACTTTTGAGATAACATCTATAAAAATCTATGAGTTTTCACACTGCCAGTGTCTACACTTAAAATAAGATTAATTTCCTGCTTATTTCTCTGCTTCAGCTACGGCTCGCTGCGTCTCCCCCTGGGCCACTGCCAGAGCGAGACTGCCAAAGCGAGCAAGCCGATTGTTCGCTCGATTACCGTGGAAGTAAGGGATATTTTTGACGAAGATGACGTCGGCGGATTTTATCGTTTAGTGAATAACCTCAAAGCGTCCACCAAGACGGAAATCGTGCGTCGCGAGCTCCTTCTGCAAGAAGGAGATGTGTTTGACCGATTTCTCTTGGAGGAAAGCGAAAGAAAACTTCGTTCGCTTCCTTTTTTGCGTAAAATTTCGATTACCCCTGTGCGAGATGGTGCATTCATCGACCTGCTCGTTCAGGTGCAAGACACCTGGACGCTCTTTCCGTTTATAAATCTGAGTTCAGGAGGTGGTACGGACAAGAAGGCAATAGGCCTTACCGAAAGTAATTTATTTGGGTATGGAAAACGGCTTGAGTTTTTAGTCGCTGATGATGAAGGTCGACAAAAGGTCGAAGCTGTATGGGACGACCCGCGATTGTTTGGAACCTATCAGCGATTGACGGTGGGCCATTTTCAACGGTCAGATGGATTTCGTACGATTGGCGCCTATGGTCGTCCGTTTCGAAGTTTAGTTGAGAAATCTTCCTGGGGGTTTGAAGCTGACGTTTTCGATCTAGTTGGCCGACTGTTTGAAGCAACTGATGAGCGCTTTATCTTTCGCCAGCGACGACTCAGTTTTGGTGGCGGCTACTCGCTCGCTGGCGGCAATCCCGAGAAACGACGTCGAAGATTTTCGCTCGGGTATCGATTCTCTCGGGATGAGTTTTCGGAGGCCGATCGAGCTGACTTTAATGATATCAACTTGGCATTCAATCCGGCGTTGAGCGATCCGAGCAATTTGGCGGAAAACCGTCGATTTAGTGGGCCGTTTGTCTCTTTTCAGCAAATCCGACAGGATTTTCTCTCGATTAACTTCGTCGATCGATTTGACCGAATTCAAGATTTTAACCTTGGAAACGAATTGAATCTGGGCGCCCAATTTGCCGGAAAGGCATTCGATTCACGACAGGATGAACTTCTGCTCACCGCAAGTGATAGCCAGGGGTGGAGAGTGACGCCAACTGCGTTTCTCCGTGCCTCGTTGGCAAGTTCAATGCGAATTGATGACGTCGGTGCGGAGAACATGCGACTTCGAACGGAAGTTAAGTTCTACAATATTCTCGGACCAAAGTTTTATAGGGGAGTGTTCCTTGGAAAGCACACACTTGCGCTCAATTTCGCAGCTGATTACGGTGAGAAATTAGATCGCGATTTTGAGTATCTTCTTGGTGCACGCAATGGATTGCGTGGATATGAGGATCGCTCGTTCTCCGGAGATCAGCGATTTGTATTCAACGCCGAGGATCGTTTCCACTTTGTCGAGGATGTATTTCGCTTAGTCAGTGTCGGCGGCGCTTTATTCTTTGATGCAGGTGGAACTGGTCGCAACGGATTTGCCGATATCCTCAAAGATGAATTGTATGCCGATGTTGGATTTGGCTTTCGATTCGGATTGACCCGTTCTAGTGGCGGAAGTGTCTTGCGAATTGATGTTGCCTTCCCTCTGCGTGATGGACCTGATGGAAGCGAGCGCTTTGAGCCAAGGCTACTTTTGACCAGCGGGCAGTTGTTTAGCTCCTTTCTGAGTACGGAGACCTCGGCGAAATCTACCGCACAGGTCAGTTCTGGATTTCTCCCGTAAGAAGTGGTATTTCCTGACAGTTTTTATATTTCATGAAATCTTATTGATCTTGGGAGATTCTTTGATGGAATGCATCAATAATGCCCCCGGGGCTCCAAAACCGGTAGCCCCCTACAGCCAAGCAGTCCGCAGCGGTGGATTACTTTTTCTTTCTGGTCAGGTTGGAACTGACCCTGAGACGGGGAAGCTGGCTGAGGGAATCGAGGCACAAGCCAAACAGATATTCGAAAACATCAATGCCGTGCTCGCCCATGCTGGGAGCAGTGCTGACAAGATTGTGATGACCAGCATTTTTCTGGCGGACATTGCCGATTTTTCCAAGATCAACGAACTCTATGCAGAGTTTGTCAACACAGAAGCCCCGCCGGCTCGCCAGACGTTTGCAGTGAAGGAGCTGCCGATTGGCGCGATAATAGAAATCTCCGTAGTAGTAGAAGCTTAAAATTCGTGACAGATACAACACCAGACCTTTCAGTGCTGCGAGAGCAGCTTGATCAAATTGATAGCGAACTCGTGACGCTGCTCAATAAGCGAGCGGCGATTGCGCTTGATGTGAGAAAGACGAAAGAGCGCGATAGGGTGCAAGTATATGCGCCTGAGCGAGAGCGTCAGATCCTCGACCGCGTTGTTGCGCTGTCTGAGGGCGGTGCGTTCCCAACACGACCACTTGAGCGAATTTTCCTCAATATCTTAAGTGCGACTCGTTCATTGATTGGCGATATCGAAGTATCATTTTTGGGGCCTGATTTATCACTCTCCTATCATGCCGGTGTTTCTCAATTTGGTGAACATCTTTCCTACACTGCGGCGCATGGAATCGAGGAGGTGTTTGCCCGGGTTGAGCGAGGTGATGCGAACTTCGGAGTCATTCCGGCCAGAACGAGTTCCGTTGGTTTGGTGACGGAGACTTTTGATCGCTTAATGGAATCGGAGTTGCAGATTATCGCGGAGATTGAGGTAAAGGACCGCCTCGCTTTATTTTCCGGTGCTGGCTCACTGCAGGATATCGCAACACTCTACGCGCTTCCAGAGCACTTTGAGCGAGCCAAGCTTTGGCTTGCAGCTAATCTTCCAAAAGCCGTGCGCGTTGTGCCAGACAAGATGTCTCGGGTCATCGATCAGTTGACGAAGGGCTCTCCTGTTGCACTCTTGGCGATGGATAAGGTGGCCGACAGCCTCGAGACGAAACCCTTGGTTACAGGTATCGAGGGTGGGCTCGCTACGGACGCCCGATGTATCGTCGTGGGCGATACCCCACCTCCTCCGAGTGGAGTAGATAAAACGTCCCTCTTGTGCTCGGCCCCAGAACGAGCTGGTGTATTGCGTGATTTACTCGAGCCGTTTTCGAAACATGGTGTAACGCTACTCAAGATCGAATCGCGGCCTATGCGGAATCGGGCTTGGGACTATGTGTTTTTTATAGATTTGGCCGGTCATCAAGGAGAAGAGCAAGTGAAAGCAGCAATCGATGAGCTTTCTACGCTTTGCCCTTATTTGAAAGTTCTCGGTAGTTATCCTCTGGTGTGCCAGTCATGATTCGCGGTGAAATTAGAGTTCCGGGTGACAAATCAATCACCCATCGATCTTGTATGTTTGCGTCATTCGCCCATGGTGTCTCGAATATTACGACCAATGCGTTAGGTCGGGATAACTTTGCCTGTATACGTGTCATGGGGCAGCTTGGTGTTTCGATCACTGGAACGATGAACGAGGCGATGCTGCCACTTGCGATTGATGAAGGGCTTGCTCAGTTTGAACCGTCCGGTGACGAATTCTGTCATTTACAAGTTGAAGGATTGGGCAGTGGTGCGGAGAGTTTCCCCGCATTCTCGAAGCCGGAAACGATTCTGGATTGTGGAAATTCTGGTACGTTTGCTCGATTGCTGTGTGGATTGCTCGCTGGGCAGGCGTTTGAAGCGGAGGTTACTGGTGATGAGAGTTTAGTTACCAGACCGTTTCGGCGAGTGACCGATCCCCTTAGTGCTATGGGTGCCACCTTTTCAGCCGATCTCCTGCCATTTAAGGTGAGTGGCGGCCGTTTAAAGCCGCTCGAGTATGAGTCACCGAAAGCTTCGGCTCAGATCAAGAGCGCGATATTATTGGCAGGTCTACAGTCGCTCGGGCGAACTACTGTCATTGAACCGCATCGATCGCGCGACCATAGTGAGCGAATGCTCGAAGCTATGGGCTGTGAATTAGTGGAAGAAGTAACGGCAGATGGGCGCTGGAGTGTGACGCTGCCAGCCGTAGAACAGGCAAGAGTTTTTTCGGCTTTGGATCTACAGATTCCAGGCGATTTTTCCTCTTCCGCTTTTTTCTTGATTGCCGCGAGTATTGTTCCGAACTCTGAGCTGTTGATTCGCGATGTCGGATTTAATCAGACTCGAACTGGTTTGTTTCATATCTTGAAGCGAATGGGGGCAGATATTGAAGTCCTCGAAGAGCGTGTAATGGGAGGCGAGCCGATAGTAGATTTACGGATTCGCTCAGCACAGCTCAAGGGGGCTGAGGTGACGCCAGAGGATGTCGTTTTGGCGATAGATGAAATTCCTGTTCTTTGTGTTGCTGCGGCAGTGGCTGAGGGGGAAACCCGGATAACCGGTGCTGAGGAACTTAGAGTGAAGGAATGCGATCGCCTGGCCACTACGGCCCAGCTGTTAAAAAGCTTTGGGGTTGCGGTCGAAGAGTTCAAGGATGGTTTGCGCGTGAGCGGGAATCCGCAGTTTGCGGAAAACTACAGCAAAGCCCCCGCAGACGTCGCTTGGCGGACTTCGGGAGACCATCGCATAGCGATGAGTGGCGCTGTTATGGATCTATTGTTGAGTGACTCGTTTGAGATTCTCGACAAAAAAGCAGTAGAAACGTCGTTCCCTAATTTTACTGACCTTTTGTCGGGTATCTCGGTGAAATAGTGGGCATTTGGTCGATAATCGGAGCTATTACCGGTGGTGATCATCACAATTGACGGACCTTCCGGCTCTGGAAAGTCGACAGTTGCACGCAAACTTGCTAAAAAGCTTGCGTTTATTCATTTGAACCAAGGTGCCTTTTTTCGCGCCGCTGGTTTGAAGGCCGCTAAGCTTGGGGTTGAGCTCGATCGGGATGAAGAACTCGTTCGGCTTGTCGAGGAGACAAGTTTCGCCCCTGTGCTTCCTGGAAATGAAAGCTCAGGAGATAGTAGCGCTGGAAACGAAGATACTGTTGGCATTCTAGTCGACGGAGTCTACTTCGGCGAAGAGCTACAAACTCCAGAGGCTGGACGCGTTGCGAGTCAAATCGCAGTGCATCCTGGATTTAGACAAGCAATCTTGGATGCTCAGCGAAAGGCAGTGCTTGGGCAGTCGGTTGTTGTAGAGGGAAGGGATGCCGGTTCGGTAGGCTTTCCGGAGGCTGACTTAAAAGTATATCTCGATGCTAAGCTTGAAGTTCGAGCTAAGCGTCGGTTTGCGGAGCTTCAATCACTTGGTGAGCGTGAGCGTACATACTCTCTCGAGACCATCAAGCAAGATATGGCTGCGCGGGATAAGCGCGATACCAATCGATCAATAGATCCCTTGGCAATTCCGGACGGAGCCCTTCAGATTGATACGACGGGTCGTTCGGTTGATGAAATAGTTGAAGAAATACTTATTGCGGTTAAGGAAAGAGCCTAGCTGCAGTGCAATTGATGCAATATTAACC
>CBDUGV010000285.1:0-5492 GCA_965366815.1 uncultured Bdellovibrionales bacterium
TCGATTCATTTCGTCAATACCACGTGGTTATTGAGTTGTGAGTCGGGCTATTTTTGTATCATCTCTGTTTCCGTATTCGAACCAACTTGCGTCGTATACGGCAATATTTTGATATCCAAGGTCCAGTAAAGCGAGTGCCGGGAGAGTCACCCTGGTAGCGGTTTGGCAGTAGAGCACCACTGTCTTCTCTTCAGTGATTCCCTTCTCGGTCAGGAGCGCTTTCACTTGCTCAGGCGGAAGAATTTGCTTTTGTGCATCCAGAAGATCGATATAGTCGATCAGCACGGCACCAGGAATGTGTCCGCCAAATTTGTTCGAGCGTTTGTTCTCCCCAACAAATTCTTCTTTGGATCTGGTGTCGTAGAATACGATTTCTTCCTTCTCTAAGTTTTTTTGCACGTCATCTAAGTTCCATATCCACTCAGCCTTGGCAGATGCGCGGTAGTTGCTCTTCGGGAGGCGTCGTTCTTCAACACTTATCGGGAGGCCTTCCTTTGTCCATTGCTCGAAGCCTTTCCCATCTAGGAAGCTTACGTTCTCGTGTCCAAGCCAGCGTAAGAGGAAAGCGGGTACGGTGCCGTCCTTCTTTCCACCGAAATTTCCATAGACGACGATCGAATGTTTGTTTGAAACTCCGGCCTCGCTTAGAAATGCTTCGTATCGCGCGACATCAGGCGAGCCATCAGCTTTTCGAAATACGTATTGGTTTTCACCTTGATTGGGTTCGGCTTTTGCAGTTCTCCAATTCGTGCCAGGCAGATTTATCGCGTTGGGAATATGTCCTTTTTTGTATTCCTCAGCTGATCGAGCATCGATCAAGAGCAAATTCGCTTCATCTAAGCGACCCTTGAGTTGCTCTAAGCGAATGAAACTTCGCCAGCCCTCATTGGTTGCCGCTGAGGCTTGAGTGCCTAGTATCAGTAAGAAACCCAGCGCGAGGCCGGTTCGTAGCAATTTCATTTTCTATTCTCCAATCGAGTACGTTCTTAGTTTTGTATCTACTTGGGAATCGATTGACCGGAATTAGGTGGGGAAGAGAATCTGCGCCACTCCCGGTGCAAAGGATTACCGGGAGCAGAATCACGCAATCTAGCTAGTTAGGCTCCCGTTTCCATACAACAACAGCAACAGCAGTTTGTTGTAGTAGTTGGGATGCTCACTGGGCTAGAGTTCTTCGTGTTCATTGAAAAACTATAACAGCCTCAGGTTTCAGTTTCAACATCTCTATTTGCAAAGCGGCCTAGACGAGGACTTTTTGATTGAATTTATTCAGTAATTGGGGTAGGGTATTGGAATGAAACTGGATAGAAAAAATTTCTACGTCACCATCTCAAGTACGAGTTTCCCCTACCAGATGTAGGGCTGGAGTACTTGTTCCATCCATGGAGCGAGGTTCTCTAGTCCGCGCCACATTCAATACTTCATTACAATTTAACACCGAAATGTAAGTTCGAGGAGTTTTGCTTCGAGATGCTTCTCTATCGCCGCCTGTGAGAGGCAGCGGGCCGCTCGAGCCTCCTCAACTGTTCGGGGGTCGTCTAATTCGGTAGGACACTGGACTTTGGATCCAGGAATAGAGGTTCGAGCCCTCTCCCCCGAGCCATAGGGCTCTCATCTACCTGCGGTAGTGGATTTCACATGGGGACGAATTGCGGTTATATTCGGGCGATAGGCAACTGCTGTAAGAGGAACATTGCTATGAATACCTGCGTCTGCCCGATCGCTGAAGGCTCAACCCTTAGTCCTGAATTACCAGCGTTTTTCGATTACACGACCGCAAAGGATGTGTCGTTCGATGAGCTAGAGCAACGAGTCCGCTGTATCGTCCAGCAGTTGCAAGAGATGAGAGTAGGCCGGGGGGAGCGGGTCGCCCTCCTTGGGTCGAACAGTCTCAACTATGTTGCGACATTGTTTGCCCTTCACCGTCTAGGTGCTTCGGCAATGCTATTGAGCCTCCAGCTTCATGCGAGCGACTGGTCTGAGCAGTTAGCTGCGGGTGGATGTCGATACCTGATTACCGAGAGCGCTCTTGTTGATAGCATTGGGAACTGGAGCGGTGATACTCACCTGTTTTCTGAATTTGACGATCTGCTTGCATCCTCATCACGAATAGACGCCTCGTCAGTACCCAGGCTGCTGCTTGAGCAGGAGAGCGTAGTGATATTCACCTCGAGTGTCACAGGACATAAAAAGGGAGTACTTCTTTCAGTTCAGAACTTTATTGCCAGTGCTACGGCGTCAAACGAAATCACAAAGTTGTCTCCTGGAGATAGTTGGGTGGTTTCACTACCGCTCTACCATGTAGGTGGCTTGGGAATCATCTATCGTACTCTTTTGGCTCGGGCTCATGGATATTTTGTTCCCAATTTTTCGATAGATCACATTGCGAAATTGGTAAGCGAGGGGCGGGTTACTCATCTCTCGCTTGTCCCGACGATGCTCGATGCCTTAGTCGATATCGTTGAGCGTGAGCATCCCGATAAGGTAAGCGAATATTTCTCTCGTATAAAAGCGATTATCATTGCGGGGGCAGCGTCCTCAGAATCATTACTAGAAAAAATTCGCCGCTATCGTTTGCCGGTACTGAGTGCTTGGGGCATGACCGAAACAACAGCGCATTGCACCTGTATGTCGCTTGAGGACAGCCTAGACCGAATCCAAGGCGTCGGGCGCCCCTTTGCCCATACAAAGGTGAAAGCGATTGGAGATACCGGGAAGACGCTGACAGCCGGTGAAGTCGGAGAGTTGCTCGTGTCGGGACCAACGGTATGTAGGGGGTACATAGACGCGAGTGTCGGCGCCAGTCCAATTGTAGATTCCTGGTTGCACACAGGAGATCTCGGTTTGTTTGACGAGCAAGGCTATTTGCGAATTGTCGGTCGCAAAGATGACATGTTCATTTCGGGTGGTGAAAATATCCACAAAGGAGAAATCGAACAAATCGGATTGCGCTATGGGAACGCTCGATACTGCGCGGTGATTCCGGTTGCACATCCAAAATGGGGGCAGCGTCCGGTGATGTTCGTACAGGCGAAGCAGCCAGAAGTCTTCGATTCAAGTGAAATGGTAGCATTCCTCCGGGAACATATTGCCAAAATAAAAGTTCCAGATGAGATTATCCTAGTAGACGAAATGCCGAGAACTGCGATTGGTAAGATCGATTACAAGCAGCTCGAAAAGAACTACTCTTAGGGTGCCACCTCTGCCTCCGGAGCAAGTTTGGCGCGCACCTCGGGGACGAGTCCTAGCAGTGTTTCTTTGGTATTGAGTTCTGGGTCATCGAGGACCAGCTCATGTAGTGCCCTCAGTATCTCACCAAACAATGGGCCGGGTTCCATACCAAGGTCTATCAGCTCTTGTCCGCCGATGGCCAAATTCTTGAGAGGCGAGACATCTGGTCCTTGCATCACCTGCTCAATCGCCACATCAAATTCTGCCAGCTCGACGAGTAATTTCTCCTCGTCAAGCTTACAAGCGGTTGCGTCGGCTTGTTTGAGTATGCGCCATTGCGGATAGAGCTCTCCAGTATCTCGTAGAAGTCGACGCAGACCGCCAGCGCCTGCAGTAAGCGGCCTCATATGCGTCTTGACCAGCGTGCAGACATCCTGGTTCAGTTGGCTGGGGTATTTGAGACGCTCAAGCAAATCTTTGGCCATCTCTGCACCAACTTTCTCATGGAGGTAGAAATTCCTATCGCCAGTTTTCTCATTGATACTCACCGTGGGAACTTTGCCAATGTCGTGTAAAATCGCGGCAAGTCGAAGCAAGAGATCTGGTGGAGAATTGCGAACGACTTCCATCGTGTGATCAAAGAGGTCTAAGTGGTGGAAACGGTTCTGCTCAAACTTGAACATAGCACTGATCTCGGGGGCAAATACCTGGAGAAATCCGTATTCTTGCAGAAGCTGTATCCCGCGCACCGCTTGGGGTGAGACGAGTATCTTATTGAATTCATCCCTTACCCGTTCAATTGCGACCTGGGAGAGGGCTTCGCGAAAGGCTTTCGCCGCTTGCGCACTTGCCGGGTCAATTGCAAACTCCAACACGCAGGCAAATCGAATCAATCGAAGCACTCGCAGGGGATCTTCCGCAAAGCGCTGCTCTGGGCTAGCAACACAGCGAATGAGGCGGTTCTCGATATCTGTTTGGCCCTGACAAGGATCGAGAAGGCGAGGGGAGTTGAGGGACACGGCCATCGCATTGATCGTAAAATCGCGATAGATCAGATCTTCTTCAATTGAGCTCCCTTGAACCACTCCACCCTTGGGGTCCATATGGGGTCCACGAAAGGTGGTGATCTCAATCGCCGGCTCTCCCTCGATGGGTACGGTAGTTACCGTTTGATGCTGAAGTCCCGTAGGGATAACTTGAATTCCGGCTTTTTCCAGTTGTGCACTCAAGACATCAGGAGGAAGCGCTGAGCAGAGATCGATGTCTTTGACCATTCTGCCTTGAAGCGCATCCCGAACACAGCCGCCAACGAGATGTAGGTCAGCTGATTCGCCGAGACAGCGAAGCAAGATCTTCACCCGCTCATCAGTGAGCAGGGTTCTTATTTGCGCAGGTAGTTGTATGGTCATTTGTGCGGAAGAATGCCTGATTGCGAATTTCGTTTCAACAATAGAAGAGCTAACGCAGGAATACGAGCCAGGCCTCGGGAACCTTACTATGGAGCCGGATGCTCAACACGGGGAGCCATTCTGGAGCGATCGGTTTACATCGCAACTTCATTCGCGCTTGTTGTGGGTTGCGGCCACCCTTTTTTCGATTACAGTCCGCGCAGGCGATAACCACGTTGTCCCATTTTGTTAAGCCTCCATGTGAACGAGGAATCACGTGGTCAATGGTCGACTCTCCTCGCGTGAGGTAGTCGCCGCAATACTGGCAACTCGATTCATCTCTCGCCAATAAGTTTGCTTTGCTAAGGGGAGGTTTTCGTCGCCCGAGCTTTACGTAGGTGAGGAGTCGGACAACTGCTGGAACCTTGATACAGAGAGAAACAGAACGCACCTCTCGGTGATACTCGTTGACCACTTCTGCTTTTCCTAGAAAAAGCAGAGTTACGGCACGTTTCCACGATATCACTCTCAGTGGCTCATAGCTGGCGTTGAGTAATAACGTCGTATCCAAGGTACCCCGCTATATCCTTAAGTTAAATCCTCTATATCAATAGCTTACGGGTACAAGCTGCTCTAGAGGAAGCTAAAAATCTGGCATTGCTGATAATCTTTAGATGATTAATGCGAGAATGTTGTTCTAAAAATCTCTAAGCTGCTGATATTACATAAGAATAGGCGAAAATCGTCGAAATACGCCAAATGAATCTTTATTCGCCATACTTCCAGTAGAGGGATTGACAGGGAGAGGTGCTACGACTACTTTGCCAAAGTTCGTGAGCCGTTAGCTCATGAGTCTGTGGGGGCCTGTAGCTCAGCCCGGTTAGAGCGCACGCCTGATAAGCGTGAGGTCGGTAGTTCGAGTCTACCCAGGCC
>CBDUGV010000286.1:0-5476 GCA_965366815.1 uncultured Bdellovibrionales bacterium
AGAGTCCCGGTAGGCACCTTTACTATAAGCAAGCTTTCACCCGCTCCTACCGATACCGTCTCTCCAGTGATCGGATTGACAAAGCTTGCGCCACCACCACCTGCTGGCCCAAATTTACTGCAGTCCGCGTTCGCACCAGGAGGGTTCACCACTGTCACCGGACAACTCACGTCCAACCCGTCGGGAATGACCAATTCAATAATAGGGTAGAAACCCGTATCCCCCGGCGTCACGCTGTTGTTTAGCATTGAGAAGTCAATGGTCACCGGATCGTTCAACAGGGGCGCGCTCGGGGCGCTCACCGTCAAGAGAGGTTCCGGCTGAGCAAGAGCGCTGCTCACAAATACGAAAAACGTACATAGGGTGCAAAGCACACCAGCCAGAAGTTTCGGCAGGAATGAGAGTTTCATTTTATAGTCCTGTTTAGTTTGAGACATGAAATGCGTGTTCTATGGTGATCCAATCCCCCCCCTTTCAAAAAGGGATACGCGCTAGGATGTCCCAAGATATCACAAGGTTCCACAACAAAGTTAGTGATCGGAATTTTTTTTGGAGAACAAGGGCAAAGATTCTTAGGCTGTGACAGCGGTATCTTGCAGAAAAAACAAAACTGTCACAATTTCGATGGATTAGCAGAACGAGAACTTAGTTCTTCTAACTTGATCTAAACTCATGACACTATTTTAATCTTTTAAACTGTCATAGCCTTCAAGAGCGGCTTGTCTGGCCTCGCTGTGATCAACAATCGGAGAAGGGTAATTTTCATCCAAAGTAACACCGGCGCTACTCAGCACATCAGCAGGTGCATCCCAGGGTTTACAGATCCACTTGTTGGGCATTCGGCTCAACTCTGGCACCCAACGACGAATGTATTCACCTTGCGGATCAAATTTTTCCCCCTGTAGGATCGGATTGAAGATTCTGAAATAAGGTGCGGCGTCCGCCCCACATCCAGCAGTCCACTGCCAACCAAGCGTGTTACTCGCCAAATCGGCATCCACCAAGGTATCCCAAAACCACTCACTGCCCTCTTGCCAACGAATCAGCAAATGCTTTACCAAAAACGATGCGACAATCATTCGCACTCGATTGTGCATCCAGCCTGTCGCCCACAGCTCTCTCATACCCGCATCGACAATCGGATAGCCCGTTTGACCTTTCTGCCAAGCGGTAAGCAGTTTCTTACTTCGTTTCCAAGGGAAGCGCGCGAACTCCTCTCTCAACGGCTTCGTCGTGGTATGCGGAAAATGAAACAACAAATGATAGGCGAACTCGCGCCAAAGAATTTCCTTCAGATACGTATGCGAACCACTTCGCATCTGTTTTGCCGCATTTTTGTGGACTGCCTGCCAAATTTGTCTCGGCCCTATTTCACCAAAATGCAGATGAGGCGAGAGGCGCGAAGTCCCTCGCTCTCCCGGTATATCTCTTGCGGTATCGTATTCAATCACCGCCTGCTTCAAAAAACGTTTTAGATTTTTGGCAGCACCCGCTTCACCCGGCTCCCAGGCATCTCGAATTCCATCGGCCCAATTTATCTTGGGCTCAAGCTTCAGTGAAGAAAGTGATTCACTTTCTGGCCACGATGCGGGAGCAGAGACTTTTCGAACTCCTGGGAGCGGTTCTTCAATGTCCAATTCATTGAAGTATTGCTTCGAGAAAGGAGTGTATACTTTATAGGGCTTCCCCTGCTTGTTCTCCACCTGCCAAGGCTCCGCGAGCAAAGCGCTGTTAAAACTCTTTACTTCTGAAATTCGCTCGGCCAACACAGATTTTATTTTTTTGTCTCGCTTTCTCGCACTTGGTTCATACCGCCTATTCCAATAGACCGATGTCGCCCCGCTCTCTTCAATGACCTGTTGCAACACATCTAAGGAACCACCTTGCCGAATAATGAGGCGTGACCCGCAACCGCGCAGTGACTGATCGAAGGAGTCGAGCGACTGATGAAGCCACCAGGACGCCGCGCCACCCGGTGCCCATTCCCCATCTTCTTCTGGCGACCATATATATAGTGGGATTACGGCATCCGCCGCTTCAATTGCAGCTCGTAGTGCTGGATTGTCGGCTAATCGCAAATCGAGTCGGCACCAATATATAGCTATCTGTTTGCTCATGATTTATTTATCGTTGGCTATGTCGTATACAATCAGGGTTACGCTGTTCGAAACAGCAAGTAAGTAGAAGTTTGAAGAGAGGATTCATTACAAATGCGGCTAGTATTAATTGGATTTATGGGCTCCGGCAAATCTACCACAGCTGAACTGCTTGCCGAGGCACTAGAATACGAGGTGTTCGAGATGGATGACCATATTAGAGCAAGCGCCGCAGCTGAGACTATCCAAGAAATATTTAGTCAGTTTGGAGAGGCACATTTTCGACAGCTTGAATCCGAAGCAGCCGCTGCGGCAGCAACACTAGAAAACGCGGTTATCTCTACGGGCGGAGGAGTCATCGGTAGAGAAGACAATATGCGAACTCTCTCATCTGGAAACGCTCTCGTTGTCTATCTTGAGACTTCTTTCGAAGAAGCGAAACGTCGAGTATCGCAAGACGCAGAAGATACTGAACGACCGCTCTTTGCCGACGACGCAGCGGCGAAGCAACTGCTCGCCGATCGGGACCCTGAATATCGTCGTTTTGCAGATGTAGTCATTGCGACCGACGGAAAGTCGGTTGAACAGGTACGAGATGCAATTCTTGGGCATTCCAAGGTCCTTACTGCGGGTTAATTACTCGCTTTCGTGGTATGCCTGTATTTTGAATGGGTTACAGTTTTTCCTGAGCGAAATAAAAACCTTGCAAGTTCGTCTGATTAGAAAGCAAGCGCAAGGAGGAGATAGAACATGGAGCATCTTGATAATATAGTTGCCGTCATCGCATTAACGATGGGTGTCTCTTGGGCCAGTGGAGTAAACCTCTATGCCGCTATCCTTACGTTGGGCTGGCTTGGAGCCTCTGGCCATGTCGACCTGCCCCCTTCACTCGAACTGGTGCAAGATCCGATTGTCCTAACGGCTGCGGCGTTGATGTTCTGCGTAGAATTTTTCGCCGACAAGATTCCTGGAGTTGATTCGGGGTGGGACAGTATTCAAACATTTATTCGAATTCCCGCCGGAGCCGTTCTCGCAGCAAGTGCGGTCGGTGATGTTTCGCCAGCGCTGAGCATCGCTGCCGCACTCATCGGCGGTGGCGTAACCGCGGCAACCCATGCGACTAAGGCTGGAAGTAGAATCTTGATAAATACCTCCCCCGAACCGGTGAGCAATTGGACTGCGTCTTTTTCCGAAGACATTTCCGTCATAGCTGGGCTCTGGGTTGCCGTCAATCATCCCTGGATTTTCCTGGGATTGTTTATTGGCTTTATGGCTCTAGTCGCCTGGCTTCTCCCGCGACTTTGGCGCGGTATCAAGAAACTCTTCTCCCGCATCGCTGGCATTTTTGGTCGGCGTTCTCCCGAAGAAGAACCTCTCGCACTCCCCGAGAAGTCAGAGGCAACCTTGTAGTTGGGAGCTGCTTTTTTGGTCGCACGGCGGAGTCGAGTCAGACCGTACAGCCTACTGCCTAAAAGACACTAGGCTGTCTGTTGAAGTGCGGGTAGCCATCGGGTATAGTCTAGGATTCTTACAGTAGCACCTTCATAATCTCAGTGCTGAAAGAACACTTTATGCCACAAGGGCTCTTCATGCCCCGCGCTTACCGGAGAATCAAACAATGAATATTCTACAAGCAGTATTAGAATCTGGAAACGGCAAACTCGCGGGTCAACTTGCAACGCAGTTTGGCATTAGTGAAGAACAAGCGAGCAGTGCGATTGGCGCCTTACTTCCATCCCTTAGTCGGGGAATTGCAAAGAACACGGCAACTCCTACTGGGCTCGACTCATTGATTGGCGCGATCAAGCGCGGCTCACACGATCGATACCTCGACGATCCCAGCAAACTTTCAAATGCCGAAACAGTCGAAGAAGGGAATTCCATTCTTGGTCATATTCTGGGTAGTAAAGATGTGAGCCGCAACGTCGCCGCTCATGCCTCGAAGGAGTCAGGGTTAGATTCCACCGTTCTCCGCAAGATGTTGCCCGTCCTAGCGGCCGCCGCGATGGGAGCGCTGAGCAAGCAAGTCAGCAACACTGGAAGCGAGGCGAGCCTGGGCTCGGAAGAAGGTTCTGGCGTCGGCTCCTTGCTCACCAGCTTTCTGGACGCTGATAAGGACGGCTCTGTTGTTGATGATGTCCTCGGCATGGCAAAGCGCCTATTCTAGTGGTTTCCTGGCTCCCTCCATGCAACAGTAGGCCTACGAGAACTAATAACTAACTAGACGCGGGGCTTTCCTATTGAAAACTTCGGTGTTCTAATAGAAATTAGAGTTTATCCATTCAAACCAGTTAGTTTTGATGAATTGAGTCCATGTCCGTTACAACCTTAGTTCTTACCGTTGCCGGTGTTGCCCTCGCTACTATTCTCTTTTCTCGCCTCGCAAGCCTGGCCTATATTAAGTTTCACCGCAAAAGCACTATACCGGTAGAGGAATTTACTCTTGGAGGAAAATTAGTTGAGCCGGGAATGAGTTGCTATCCTGTTCGATACGGTACCGCAAGCCACCATCGGCGTCTTTTTCGGCTGCTGCCTTGGGAGGCAATTGGTGTCCTTTTGGTCAGTGATTCTGAGTTCAAATTCCTCGGACGGAAACTCAATGGAGATGCGATTTCTTTCATTCTGCCGAGAAATGACTCCTTCATGAGTTATATTGAGAAGAAGTTTATCCGTGATGGCGGTCTTTCGTGGTTTACGATCGAATCCGCACAAGACTGCCACTACTTCACCACCGAAGGAAAGCTACCAAGCCTCTCGAGCCAGTTCAGTACAACTGGGCTCTACGAGCAACTCACCCAGGCTTACTCTGACGGCAAGACCCTGTTTTAGCCAATATGCTGTTGATATCTGTTCGAATCAGATCATTTTGCACGACTATTCCCTGCGTTTTCGAAGTAACTCCCAGCGAAGTGCTGATATGTATACAGTAGTCTGACTTTCTTTCTGTAACCTTAGTGGTTGATAGATTGAGTGGTGGACGTGGAAGTGGGGTGACGGGAAGTTGAAGATTGCAGGTGTGGTTCATACGGCCGTTTGGCTGCTGGTATCGGCGTTTTATTTCAACCTCAGTGAGGTTCGGGCCGATGACCACAGTGACTGCGATTCTCACAAACTACAACTCCCCATTGCCGCAGCGTCTCAGGCCACGGGACATTCTCAGAGCGCAACAGCTCGAAGTGCTCAAACTTCTTCACTCCAATGGCGAGAAATCAAAACGGTAGTCGTACTTCCAAGCGAATTCAACCGTGACCCCAATAGCAATCTTTCAAACAATATGAGTCGCGAAGAGTTGCGTACTGACGCCAGAACGAGTATCGCGATGGCAAACGAGTATCTAAAGCCACTGAAACTCGTTGTGCGCATCGCAGAATTTCAAATTT
>CBDUGV010000287.1:0-5469 GCA_965366815.1 uncultured Bdellovibrionales bacterium
GACTTTCATCATGAAGCGGTCGACCTGTGCTTCAGGCAGGGGGTAGGTGCCTTCTTGCTCGATCGGGTTTTGAGTCGCCAAGACAAAGAATGGCTCAGGGAGAGCCATCGTTTCATCGCCAATCGTCACTTGGCGCTCCTGCATCGTTTCGAGCAAGGCAGATTGCACTTTCGCTGGGGCACGATTTATCTCATCGGCCAAAACGAAGTTTGCAAACACTGGGCCTCTGCGAGTCTCGAAATTCCCCGATTGAGGACGATAGATTTCTGTCCCGATGATATCAGCCGGTAGTAAATCCGGGGTAAACTGAATTCGCTGAAAGGTGCCATCGACTGCGTTCGCTAGCGCTTTTATCGAGAGAGTCTTGGCGAGACCGGGGACGCCTTCTAGCAAGACATGACCTTGTGTAATGAGCGCGGTTACTAAGCGCCGTCTTAGGTGGTCCTGACCGATAACGTGCCGACCGACTTCACCAAGAATTCGGTCAACGACGCCTCTCGCAGCTTCAAGCTCGCGCTCAAGCTGTGCATCTTCAGCGATGTATTCAGCCATGTGTAACAGCTAGTTATTCTTCTTCACACGATACAGCGCGAAATGAGCTCGGCGATTCTTCGCGTATGCAGTATCATTATCCGCGGGGTCGAGAGGAATTTCCTCGCCATAGCTGATGGTGCTTATCTGACTCGGAGCCGCACCGAAACTGACCATTAACGCAGCTACCGACTTGGCACGTTCTTCGCCAAGTGCGAGGTTGTATTCATTCGTTCCTCGTCGGTCACAATGCCCCTCTATTTCGGCATGGAGCGTAGGATCCTTTTGCAAGACGGCAGCATTCTGACGGATCATTTCCTGGTATTCAGGGAGAACTACCGCGGAGTCATACTCAAAGTAGACATCCTGAAATAATCCACCTTCTTTTGCCTCAGGAATAGACCCGTCGCCGTAACGTTGACCTTCGGCCAGAGCCAGATCTTCATCCGAAAAGGTTGGCACTCCGTCACCCTTCTGCCCACCCGATGAGGTAGCAGAACAAGCGGCAAATCCTAAAAAGAAGGATACTAAAATTAATCGTAAAGCGATGTTCATATGCATTTTTCGACGAACCACTATGGCATTATAGCAACAGGTTTAAGATAAAATTCAGGCGAATGTACTGCTTACTTCAAACGTCTTGTAATAGTTAGCAGAACCGCCCGCAATGCGCTAGCACCACGTATAAGCTGCTGTGAGTTGTACAGCAACGGGATCTTAGTGTGCGTAGGCAGCTACTACTTTTTATGATATAAAAACTCGCCTTTATACGACTGGAGAGCTAATGAAACGCCTATTACTTTATTCCCTCAGTATTCTACTGCTACAGAGCAGCGCAGCGGCTGATTTCTCTTGTTTGGGGAAATCTGTCGAGAAAGATACCAGCAAACTCGTTGAGCAGGTGCAGCGGACCTATCAAGGAGTCACAGATTTAAAGGCACAATTTGTTCAGGAGTCTTTCTTTCTTGGTCTCAACCAACGAGTGAAAAGCCAAGGCACGTTGTTTTTCAAGAAGCCGGGAATGATGGATTGGCGGTATGAAGACCCTGAGCCGCAGCGCTTTGTTGCTGATGGGCGAACACTATGGTTCTACCAGCCCAAACTGAATCAAGTTACTTTGGGAACTTTTGAAAACTCTTTTAACTCAGGTCTTCCAGTTTCATTTTTGCTAGGGGTGGGGAGCTTGCATGAGAACTTTTCACTTGAACAGAGCTGTGAAAGTAAGAAGGGGACTATCCTTACTTTACAACCGCGGACGCCAGACCCAACACTTGATGAGTTTTTGCTTCTCGTAAATAAAGAACGAATTCCTATCGGAGCGAAGGTTGTCGATATCCAAGGGAATGAGACGGAAATCACTTTCAACGATGTTGATACGAAAGCAACGCTCGATGAGCAGCAATTCTCTTACAAGATACCCCGTGGCGTTGACATTATTGATCAGCGTGTGAAAAAACCAATGAACTGAGCAACACTATTGTGAGTACCCGTCTGCCTGTACTCGGGCCAAGTAAATCGAGCTGTTCTGTAGAACCCTCTGAACCTTCCTCTGCCGGAGCTGCGGCGGCAAGTGGCATGAATACCGTTGCGGAGCCTAGCGGCGTGCATGCTGAGGCTGGTTTTGCAGGAAACGTCTTGCTGGTCACCTTGGGTTGCGCCAAGAACCTTGTTGATTCAGAGGTGATGCTTGGCGTGCTTGATCAGCGTGGTTTTCGTCCGATTACGGATGCGGCACAAGCAGATTTGATAGTGGTGAATACCTGCGCGTTTCTTCAATCCGCTGTTGAAGAAGGGATCGACCGGATTCTCGAATTGTCGCAATACAAAGAACAGGGCCGCTGTCGAAGATTAGTGGTTGCTGGTTGTATGGTTGAGCGCTACCGAGCAAAGCTCGAAGAATCGCTACCGGAAGTTGATCAATTCCTCTCGACTGATGAATTACTCAAGATTGGCGAAGTCGACTCAACGAGCGAAGATTGTTTCGAGGGAGCGCGGCGTCCGTACTTTATTTACGACGAGAGTATGCCGAGAATTCGATCGACGAGTGGACATTCGGCTTTCGTGAAAATTGCCGAAGGGTGTGATCGACCCTGCTCTTTTTGTATCATTCCGAAAATTCGCGGGGCGTTTCGTTCTCGCTCGCGTAGTTCCGTCGTGGCTGAAGTCGAGGAGTTACTCAAGGACGATGTCCAAGAGATAACCTTTGTCGCACAAGATTTAACGGCCTACGGCACGGATCTTTCGCAGAAACCTGGAATTCAGAAGCCGCAGCTCGTTGACCTGCTTGAAGATATTCATCAGAAGACGCGAACACTCCCGCCGTATTGGCTGCGGCTGCTCTATGCCTATCCGATCGGTGTGGATGAGCGACTTGTCCGAACGATTGTTGAACTTCCGAATGTTTGTAACTATTTGGACTTGCCGCTCCAGCATATTAGCAACGATGTGCTGAAGCGGATGCATCGACCGCTTGGTGAGCGTGGAACGCGTGGTTTGATCGAGCAAATCAGAAATAGCGCTCCTGAGCTATCTCTGCGGACGACGTTTGTGGTGGGATTTCCCGGCGAATCGGAAGAAGATGTTGACAGACTGGAGCAGTTCATCCGAGAGGGGCATTTCACGCATGTGGGCGTATTCACGTATTCACAGGAAGCGGAAGCCAAATCGTACACTCATCCAAATCAGGTCGCAGAGGAACTCAAACAGCAACGGCGTGCCCGCCTGATGGAGGCCCAAGCCGAAATAGTCGCGAGACGGCTCGACGATTTTTGTGGTACAGAGGTTCGAGTGTTACTGGAAGGTGCCCATTCTGAGAGTGATCTCTTGCTCGTTGGGCGGACTGAGTGGCAAGGACCCGAAACTGATGGAGAAGTGATTGTGAATGAACTCTCCGAGAATATTTGGGATGGCGAAGGAGATTTTGATTCTGCGAAGATGCAAGGTCGATTCGCGAAAGTGCGAATCACCGAGGTTGCGGGCTATGATCTCGTTGGCACACTTGAGGAACTGTTCTAGAGAACTGGGGAAACTGATGTCTACACTACTTCAATTGAATCCAATCCAAACGTACCTAAAGACGTTTCTGTTTGCTTGTGTTCTGTTGCTCGGTTTTCAAGGCTGTCCCTTGTATAAACCAAAGTTAGATACAGGTAAGTGTCAGGTGAACGAGGAATGCAGCAGCGGTTTCGCTTGCCGTAATAATCGTTGCGAAGACATTTATTATCCGAAAAGCGAGATTCGTCAGTTCTAAGAAGTCAGAAGAAGGTCGGATGGAGAAGCCAAAAAACCGGCGTGGCCTCATGCCAGCGCCGTGTTTATTCCAAACCAAACCTCCTTTGGATATGCGCAATCACATCCTCTCGTTGCAATTCACTATGAGTAAATCGCAGCACTTCGAATCCTTCGAGAGTGATGAGTCGGTCCCGAAGGTCGTCCTCTCCACGTCGTCCACGGGAACGACCGAGCAAATCAAACGTTTCGTGAACTCTGCCATCAAGTTCGGCATCAATTCGACGATCGCCAATCTGCACTTCCGCATCAAAGTGATGACTGTGCGCGAACCCCTCAGCTGCAACATGTGCATCGGGGAGCGCGCGGCGTAAGAGGGCAATGAAATCGTCCTCGGGCTGATCCTGTCGAGGCCGATTCGAGCGAATGTTTGCAACGATTCGACTCGCACGTGAACCGGCCGCTCCGGGTAGTGTTCGCCCAATGCTGCCAGCTGCACGGTGCAACTGAATCAACATCCGATCGCCGATATCCTCATGCGCTTCTTCAATCACCGGTTCCGCAATCTCCAACAGTGTTTCGGTCCAGTTCGTGGAGCAGTGTAGATCGCAAATTGCAGCCGACCACAACACGTCTGGAAGCCAGAAAATCATCGGAGAGTGACCTACCCAGCTACTCAATGAGCCAAGGACGTGATCGAAGATAGGCCGTTCGACCATGCCAAGTGCCGCCAGGGCCGCAATAAGCTTCGTCCCCATGAGAGGATTGAGTTGATCCAGATGAGCTCTCAGGTCACCGACTTGCCGAGCCAAATAGTCCATCGGGACAATTCGATGGCGCGCCAGGTCGGATGCGACCATGATCGCAGATTCTGAATCTTGCGGCAGAGTTGCCAGTTCCTCACGCACCAGCGAATGGAGGCTTTTCGTCCTTGCAATAGACTCTGCCCGCTGAGACAGAGGAAGAAGGTAGTGAAACAGGTGGCGATCCTCGCGGGTGAGCAGCGAATCGACGCCTGCACCATCGAGAAACACGAACTCTTCTCGGCTCCAAACTCCGAGATAAGAAATGAGGTGATGGGTGGGAAGAGACCGCACAGTCGTCGCGTTGAGACTTTGCTCAACTCTGCGCCACAAGTTCTTGAATTGCCGGTTCGCGCCAAGGAAATTGGCCGCATGCACAAGACTAAGCGCAAGCGGGTAGCCCTCGAGTTCATTGAGCCGAGTTGACAAGAGTTCAATGATCGCACTGCGACGTCTACCAGCGCTATAGAAGGGTAACAGACGCGACAACGTGTACGCACTATAGCTTTGGCACTCCGTTTGGCTCAAACGAATTCCCATTTGCGATCTGGCTTCTTCGATTGAGATCAGTCCGAGTTCTTGTTCGGCGCAGATCCCAAGCACCACGCACTCGGGACTTGTCTTTTTCCGAAAGCGAAACTGCCGCAACCAATTTTGAGATTGGTGAAGCGATTTCCAAATCGGGCTTGGGTGCTTGGGGTACAGCTGAAGGTGGTAGAGCTCATCAAGAATCAACGCATATGCTTCCTGGCTTCGAGTATGCCGAGTCATATGTGCGAGGTGAAGGAGCTGTTCTACCAATTGATCAGCAGGCAAGCGTGTCATTGCTCGTTCGATGCAGCCCATCATCTCCAGCGCCCGAGGCTTGAGTTGGTCTACAGTCGACTTGCTGAGACGTTGCATGAGC
>CBDUGV010000288.1:0-5368 GCA_965366815.1 uncultured Bdellovibrionales bacterium
TCTAACAAACATAGAGCGTATCATCACTACCCACTCTGCAGCGGCCCAACCGTGCTGCCCATCGCCCATACAGCCACCGCCTGTACGGGGATGAATGGCTTCTGGCCACTGTCCGGTTTCGCTTGCAAGGTCAGACACCCGCTGCACGAGGTCAAAGAAGCTCGAATCACCTGCTCGCAGTAAGACTTGGGCTACGTGAAGCGTGAGATAGGCGTTCAGGCCGGAATGAATCATGTCTTGGAAGAACGCATTCTCAATACTGCATTGTGTACGTAGATAATTGGCTGTTGCCAAAACACGTTCATCTCCAGGTGGAGAAATATGCAGAGGATAGTCAATGGAGAGTGATCCAATTGCACCGGCATCCATTCTTCGATAGGGCGAGGCTGGAATCGCGCCATAACGGTTGCTGGAACAGGCATGTTCGAGGCTCTTGTCTGTTGCCTTCTTTAGAGAGTCTGCTTCCTCGCGAAATCTCGATGCATCCGACTCATATCCCAGGAGATCGAAGGCATCGGCAGCGCTCCTCAACCCACCGATGCTCCAAAAGTCGTCCCAGTAATAATAGTCGTTTGGCCCGAGATGTTCTGCACTAAACCCTGCTGGAAGCAGGCCCGCATGGGGACTAATCACATCGGAAGAAGTTCTCTTCTTGCGAATCCAGTCCGCCGCTCTGACCAAGGACTTTCGCAGATCCGAATCGATCTCACTTCTGGTGGTGAGAACATACTGCGCAACCATCCACAACGCTTGACCATTCGCGTCCCACTCCCCATCTTGCGAACAATAGTGACCGGAAGAAGTCTGCCGAGACATAAACGCCGGAAACACTCGCGGCACCCTGTCGGCCAAGCCAGCAAGTAGGAGCGCATGTACCATGAAGGCCGCATCGCGGCACCAAAAGCGTTTGTAGGTATAGGGACCTGGGTACATTTCATGGGGGGATAGCAAAACCAGGGTCCGCAACGCAACACGGTACAAGTGCGACATTCTCGCATCGGGCACTGAGAGCTCCGCCGCGCCAGAAAGCGCGCTCTCCCAAGCAGCACGGGCACTTCCAAAGGCGGCCGACCCCGAGTTCCGTGTATCGGGCGTTGAGGGACAAAAAATTTCAAGATCAAATTTCTCATTGGCCTTGATCGGATACACAGCCGCAGCACTCGCTAGCCCAACGTTGCAGGTGATGTCAGTATCTTCACTAAGTCCACTTTGAGAAGAAGAGCCACTCAAGATCCCATACACGTCTCCACCCCGGTAATCTGAGACAATATGTCGTTCAGGTGGTTTCCCTAGCTGTATTTTTTCCGAATCGTTGATGCTCCATACACTTTGTGTGTCGTCAAAGTGGATAGAATTGATAAAACTAACGCCCTCTGGGTTGTATGGTCGAACTGAAACAGCAAGTATCCCATCCTCAGCAGACATTGCTTCGATTCTCTGAGAACAAACTTGTTCGTTCCCGTTGAGCTCCATTGTCACAATCTGAGAGAGGGAGGAATTGCGATCGGTAGAGACAGTTTCAATTTGCAGGCCCGAGTCAACCTTAATCTCTTGTCTACAGTTCTCTGTCCTGCTCGGAAGCAATTCTTCGTTGCTGTTCGGCATCAACCACACATCGATTGACCAACCATCCCAATATGGGGTCAACAGTCCACGCTCATCCTGAATAGGCAGCCAATCACAATCCGGAACACCGAAGGCAGTCCAGTTTCGGTGAGTGAGGTTGACGTGGGTAATCGAGAAGGCCCGGGGAATAAAAGATTCGTCTAACGGGTCGAACTGCTTTCTCACCCAATAGGGCCAAACCCAGTCTAAATTGTGTTGAATCGCCTGCGTGTTTATCAAGCCTCGGGCGTGAAAGACGACACCGGCGCGAAGCAGTTCAGTTGATTCAGAGACTTCGGCAGTTTGCGCAAACTGTCGAGCCTGTTCCAACACATTGAGGGGATCGATAAAACCATGGCCGAGAGCCAATCGCTTAATCATATAGCGCCAAGGCAAAAAACGAAGCCAGATTTTTCTCATAAATCTCCTTATTTATATACGCTGATAGCTACTAAGATGACCCATCGCTGAGCTATCGACCATGATCTAGCTCAGGTGCAAATGGTCTTGCGTACGGTATTAATATTTTCATCTATGTCTAATTCGACAAAAACGAGAAAGTCAATACTACGGGTTCTTCTACTCGCCCTGGCCTGGGGGGCACTCATCGCGATCGCAACTCTATGGCAGCGAGAAAACATCATTGAGTGGATCGAGCTGCTTCGCTCCAAAGGAAGTTGGGGTATGTTGGTCGTGGTCGTGGTTTACATTCTTAGCAGTGTGTTGCTTATCCCGGTTGGTGTACTCACCCCCGCGCTTGGGATAATTTACGGAGTTGGGACGGGCTTGTTGATTGTCTCAATTGGAGTGACCCTCGGTGCATTGGCGGGGTTTACTGTAAGCCGATATTTGCTGCAAACGAGGATTTCCAAATGGGCGAACGGAGATGCTCGCCTTGAACGACTTAACAATCTAGTGTCTGAAAGCGGTTGGAAGGCGGTTTTACTGTGCCGATTGTGTCTATTCATGCCTTTTCGACTCTCGAGTTATCTGTTTGGCGTTACAAGAGTGCAACTGAGCCAGTTTCTCTGGGCTACCTGGCTTGGAACTCTTCCCAGCGCACTTTTCTACGTGTATACCGGAAATCTGGTTGGAGATATGGCCAGACTTGGTGAGCAATCTCAACAAACCAATTGGTGGTTTCACGGACCAGCAGTCATGCTCGGTCTAGCAATACTGATAGTAATTACTAAAAAGGCCCGTGCCGCGTTGCTCGATAACAAGAGGCTTGAACCGGCTTAGACGAGAAATGCGATACACCAGGCGCGTGGCTTTGCAATACAACGCCTGGTGTGTGGACATGCGAGCGTGAGCCAGAAGTCGAACTCAATCGAAGTCATCCTCAGATTCATCCACTTCAAGTTCATCCGCTTCAGATTCATCCTCTTCAGGTTCATCTGCTTCATCAGCAACTGTTGCCCGCCGCGACTTCTTGCCCGTCGCGTTCTTCCCGAATGGTTCCCACTGTGGATTGACCGATAATCGATCGTTGGGCAATGGGTAGACGATTTTGATTCCAAACAGCTTGCAGAGTTCAGCCGCTTGATCAGCATCAAAAACACCAGGCCGGTATCGCTCTAACTCTCTCCCTTCTGGCAAGTCGGCATCCGTGACCTCAATACCGATGGTTCGCTCGAGCAATTTGTAGAACTTTGCCCAAGGCGCCTTTCGATACTCAAACTCGACATGCCCCAGTTCCACGGCCTTTTGAAGAGCCCTGCCCACGCTCCCATCGAATACGTAATCACGTTTAATGTCCGCGGCATGAGCAGCATGGTCGCGGGGCAGCATGATGATGCGCCGACCTTCCTTGCCTTCCGTAAGTATCGACGTCGAAGTGATGAAAACCCAACCTTTTCCTGCAGTGCTCCGGGTCGGTTTCTTCTTTCCCATTGCAGTTCTCCTTCGAAATTCCAGTTGAAGTTTCTAGTAAAAAAGCACCGCGCAACTAGACCATCTGAGAAACTTGGTCAGTGTCTAATCGATTGAGCCAAGTTTCTCGATAAGGCCACGCTCCACGGCACTTTCTCACAGCTACTTCATGAAAAATCCGAAAGGATAAATCCTTTTGCAAAGCCACGCCTGGTTCTGCACCGACAAGGAAGCGAATACAATGCGCTCAGAGCATTCTCTGAAGCCCTGTTTTAATTCACTGTTTCAAATTGCTGCTGGTCTAGAACAGGCGTTAACGACTCGTATTTCAATTAGGGCTGAAAAGAGCTTTAAAGTAAGGGGGGCGAAAATACTATTAAGCATAAACATATAGAATTGCCTAATAAACCCTCCGAAAGCAAGATCTCTGATACCAGCGAGACGATATTGAGCCTCAGTCTTCAACTTCGGATGCTCGAAGTAGCGGCCATGATCGCCATCATGGCGGAGAAATCAATGCTCCCCTAAGCTTTTGGTGTAGCAACCCTGGTAACCAGGGAGTAATTCCTTACTTATTCTACGCATTTGGACGAAGAAGGATAGCTTCACTTCTTCGACTATTGAGTCCACGTTTCCACCAGGGGAAAAATGCCATGAGCCAATGCAGTCAGGATGAAAATCCAAAACCTCGACCACAAAAAGAGATATCCCCACCACAAGAGGATTCGATGCCCAGCAAGCCACCCAGAGAGATGCCGCCAGGTAGCCAAGAGCCGGAAATCAAACCGCCAAACTCATCCGATCCGGAAATCAAACCGCCAGATACTTCCGATCCAGAAATCGAGCCACCACCCACTAAACCTGCAAGAGACGAGTAGTGCCAGCTTCTCTTAGGGAATAGTAGATACATCGTTTGGAACACAATTTTGGAGAAGCAAGGCAGAAATGTGGAATCTTGATCAAGCCTGGGCCGAGACTCAGAATATAGCAGTAACTATTCAAAAGGCCCTCCCCTTGGTTGTGCTTGGTATTGTGACACTGCTGCTCACAACTTTGATAACCATTGGAGTCGCTCGTTATTCTGCACGTTTTCTGGAACGACAACTACACAGCCAGATGCTGGCGCGTGTTATCTCAAAGGCTATTGCCCTACCCTTCTTATTGCTGGGAATTTATTTCGCACTTCGGATAACCGGACTCTCTCACCTCGCCACCACTTTGCTCGGCGGAACTGGAATCGCTGGTATCGTAATCGGTATTGCATTCCGAGATATCGCTGAAAACTTTCTCGCGAGCTTACTGATCAGCGCTCAGCGCCCCTTTCGCAAAGGGGATAGAGTGTTGATCTCTGGACATGACGGATACGTGCAGAGTGTTACCAATCGCGGAACGATTTTAATGACGCTTGAAGGAAATCACGTTCAAATCCCTAACTCTACAGTCTATAAGGAAGTGATAACCAACTTCAGTGCGAATCCCAACGTTCGTTTAGATTTCACTGTGGGAATCGGCTATGACTGTCCAGTGTCCACTGCACAGGAGATCGCACTTGAGCAACTACGCGTTCATCCTGCGGTGCTCGATGAACCTGAGCCAATGGTACTAGCGTACGAACTTGGTGCTGCAACGGTGAATCTCAAACTATACTTTTGGGTAGATGGCCAAGATTTCAGTGTCCTAAAAGTCAAATCATCTGTTATTCGACTGGTCAAGCAAGCATTCGAATCGGCAGGGATCTCAATGCCGGACGAGGCTCGTGAAGTAGTATTCCCGGAGGGAGTGCTGGTGAAAACGCAAATGCAGGATGAAGAATCGACCTCCTCAGCTCGCCTGCCTACACGTCCAATCTCTCAACAGCATACGCCTCAACCCGAAGCCAAAGAAGAACAAG
>CBDUGV010000289.1:0-5282 GCA_965366815.1 uncultured Bdellovibrionales bacterium
TGTAGCCAGCCTGGACCTGCTGTGGACATTGGTTGCTTTCAAGTATCTTTTGAATTGTCACAGTTTGGCCGCCGGGGCAGATACGAGCGGTCTGACCTCGAACTATTTTGCCAGAGAGAACTTTTCCGACAGAGATTGATTCGCTTTCTATTTGGTAGACGTCTTGGATTGGCATGCAGAGGCTTGCACTTTCTCTGCGAGATTTGCCTTTCGCTGCATCAAGCGCCTCGACGAGCGTCGGCCCTTGATACCATGAAAGGCGCGAATCTCGTTTGCAAATCTGAGCGCCATCACTTGCCGAGGTCGGCACAATCTTCAGATCAGCAAGCGGTGCTTCTAGCTGACATTTCTCGATTTCACGACAAAGCTCGCAAAAGCGACCTTGGTCGTAGGCGATCGCGTCCATCTTAGTAACCGCAATGATAAGTTCGGGTATGCCCAGTAGTTGACACAGCGCAGCATGGCGCTGACTCTGTGGTTGCATGCCAGCAGTTGCATCGACGACAAGCACCGCCGCATCTGCTGATGTCGCTCCGGTCAGCATGTTCTTGATAAATTTAAGATGTCCCGGGACATCGATAATCACATACTCTCTCGACTTACTTGAGAACAACTGCTGTGTAGTATCAATAGTGATTCCTTGCTCGCGTTCCTCTTTGAGTTGGTCGCAGACGTAGGTAAGAGCAATCTCGCCACCAAGCTCTTTCGTTACCCGCTTGAGGTTTTTGGTGAGCGAAGGACTCAACGAATTGCTGTCGAGAAGAAGTCTGCCTATCAGCGTGGACTTGCCGTGGTCGATCTCGCCAATACATATGACGTGCAATGGCGGTTTTGTATTTTTCTTGCGTCTAAGCATGTCACATATATCCGAGACTTCGGAGTTTCTGCATCGTGCCTTCTGTTTCTTTGTCTAGAGCGCGACCGGCTCGTTCGGCTGTTGTGCTTGTCTCGAGTTCTGCAATGACTGCATCAATTGTTGTCGCCGGTGAGGAAATCGCCGCCGAGCAAGGCTGGCATCCAATACTTCTACATCGTTTATTTTCTCGAGCGAAGTAGAGGTCAACCACTGGTATCTTTTCTCTTTTGATGTAGCGCCATATATCCAACTCGCTCCAGTGGAGTAGTGGGTGTATGCGCATATGTTGATTTGGCTTTGACCCGGAATTGAATTGTTCCCAGAACTCCGCCGGCTGATCTTGGTACTCCCACTGAAAATCTGCATTTCGTGGAGAGAAGTAGCGCTCCTTTGCGCGTATGCCATGCTCGTCTCGTCGAATACCGAGAAAGAGTGCATCCAGTTGGTGTTTGGCAAGAGCCATCTTAAGCGCCTCGGTTTTGAGCGCGCCACAGCAATTGATCACTCCACGTGAATTATTCATGCCATCTGCGAGCGCTGCGTCGTTACGGCAAATCAAGAGGTCGAGGCCCCATTCTTTTGAATAGTATTTGCGAAACTCATACATCTCTTTGAATTTATAACTCGTGTCGATATGGAGCACGGGAAACGGGAGTGTCCCAAAAAACGCTTTTCTACAAAGCCAGAGAAGCGTAGTGGAATCTTTTCCAATAGACCACAGCAGAGCGGGCTTTTTGAAGCGATAGTATCCCTCGCGGATAATATAGATACTGCGTTGCTCTAACTCATCGAGAGGGTCCATTGCCATTATTGAATCTCAATTCGCTGTTTGACGTGCCAGCTACACCTGGAAGTGTAGCCTGGTAAATTGCATTCATCACTGGCAGAAATAGAGAGACGTCCCCCCGGCTCGAAACGGTCGCAGGAGAAGGTAGCTGAGCGGCCAAGGCCGAGACCAATTGAAACCGGGAGTTTTGCTCGGCTGTTTCGAAACTCTGGTGCATCAAACACCCTGATATTGACATTTTTTAAACCCTGTTTCGTGCACGATTTCGGCCCTCTGTGGGACCAAACACCGAGTGCTGCAACTGGATACTGACCGGCAAGTCGAGCGATGCTTGAGGTCGAGGTTATTTCTGTTAGAGCGGCAACCGCTTGGCGTTGGTCTTCGTCGAGCTTGGTGCGGAAAAAGTAGATCTCAACAACGTCGACATCGGGAAACAGACCCGAGGGACCTCGAAAGACCGCAATTGCATCGGAAGTAGCGATAGTTGTCCCCGCAACAGTAAAACGATTCGCTGGAAGCTCGGTAGCGGCCAGACTGCCGGTCGGGTTGCGCAAATGCGGAGTCGCTGTTGTGGAGTGGGGTTGGATCGGGATCGCTTTTCTGTTCTGCGCTGTCGAACTCATTCGCTGAGAGCGATTCGCGGTGAGCCGACTCGTGTTAGAATTGGGTATTGCATTCGAAATGGCTGAGTACGCAATAACAACGATAATCGCCAACCCTGCGCGAAGAGCAAATGGTTGCTGTCTTTCTTGGACAACCAATGTATCAGTGCAGATATCGTGGAGTGCTTGTTTTTTTTGAGTAACTCCGGCGATCAGGTAGCCGATGCCGAAGGTAATACTCGATAGAATTTTGCAGAGATTTCGAGCAAATGCTCTGGGGTATGAGCATGGAGCACCCGAGAGTTGTTCAACTCGTATTCCAAACAGCAGTTTGCCCGGCGTCGATTGCAATCGAGAGCCTTCGAAGGCGGTATAGTACACAAGACCCAACAGATATTGTAAAAACACAACAGCAATCACAGCGGTGAGGAGCGAAGCGACGCTGTGGAGTAGTTCTGCGGAATTGTCTGGACTCGCAATATTCTTCCCAAACAGCGCTGAAATCGCTTTCGTGAGATCGGGAACGGCATAGAGGAGCGGCAGGCTCACTATCGCCAGCAAGCTCCCATCGGCCAACATTGCGAAGAAACGAAGCCAAATCCCTGCGTAGCCATAGTGCTCATTTCGTTTCGAGGCATCTGGCAAATGCTTTGCAGCTACTGAGCTGTCGAATTGTGCAGCATCCGCTTGGGCGTTGGAGCATTCCTCACAGAGTCCGACTTGTGCATCGCGCCCAAGGCTTCGTCCGCATCTGTTGCAGAGCATGTTTCGCCTCCTAAAAGCGAATTAAGACAGGTATGCTGTCGATAGAGGAGTTTTGCTTGAATTGTACTGCTCGTCAACGAGAGACGAGAATGCAGCATAGATTCACGGAGTTCGGGATGGAGACGGTCGGACCATTACTGAAGGGCCTGAGATCAGCGCAGGATCCTATCGGATGTTGGAGTACCTGCACGAAATTAGAGAATTGCGAGGAGGCAGCAATTGACTCAAACGCTCTAGCGAATCTTAGCTCGAATGTGATTCGATATTGCGATGCAAGCGAGAGATGGTTCGCTGAACAGTATTCTTATGCAATACGCCGTGAACAATCGCTTTGTCTAAAAGAGAAGTCGCCTTTTTGGCCTCAAGCAGTGCTTCGTCGCGCTTGCCAGATTTGGCCAGTTCAATTGCGGTTTTTATCGAGGTGCGGATAGTAGATTTTGCGCCTCGGTTGCTCTCCCGACGCTTGAGATTCTGTCTATGCCGCTTTTCTGCTGATTTGTGATTAGCCATAAGTACTTGAAATTATTCTAACTGCAACGAACTATAAAAACGCACTTCTCGATGCGGAATTTGTATATACGTGAGATTACTCCGAAAGTAAATAGGGATTAGAGTTTAGCTTTTGGCGAGGATAGATCGCTTGGCGCTCTGCCAAGCAGCTTCAAGCTCTTCCTCCGACATATCTTCGAGCGGCTTAGAGAGATTCTCCTCCATAGTGCTAAATCGCTTTAGAAAGCGATCTGAGCCCAAGCGCAAGGCGTCTTCACTGTGGACGCCAAGCCAGCGCGCCAGTTGGCAGACGCTAAACAGGAGATCGCCGATTTCGTGTTCCAGTCGTTCATGCTGTGCCTTGCTAATTACTTGTTTGGCGCGATCGGGGTGATCTTTCTTCGAAGACAGTTTTGGCAAATTCTTTAGTTCGACCTCAAGTTCGGCCATCTCTTCTTTTACTTTTGCGTGCACCCCTTCTATCGAGCGCCAATCAAAATTGAATTTGCTAGCCTTTTCACCGATGCGTTGGCCCCGGACCAGTGCTGGAAGGCTAAGCGGAATGTCGAGCAATTTTGCTGAGTAGGGGAGGGAATCAGGACCTTCCGTTGTAGTGCTCGACGCTTGCTCTGCCAGCTTGATAGCCTCCCAGTTCTTCAAAACTTCGGCTGAATCACTGACCTGTACATCTTTGAAAACATGGGGATGCCGACGGATCATCTTCTCGTCGATGGCTCGAACGACCTCTTCGATGCCGAAGCTATCGCGATCACTGGCAACTTGCGCGTGTAACACTACCTGCAGGAGGAGGTCTCCCAGTTCCTCGCAAAAGGCGACATCGTCGCCCTGATCAATTGCTTGAAGCACTTCATGGGCCTCTTCTAAGAGGTAGGGCCTCAACGATTGATGGTCTTGTTCCAGATCCCAGGGACAGCCCGTCTCTGGAGTGCGGAGTGCTTTTATTGTTTCAATGAGTTTCGAGAAAGTTTCGCCGATTCGCTGGTAGTCCATAGGCTCCAGCTAGCAGGAATTCTCTATGAGTTCAACTCTCGCCGCTAGGCTGCGAGCTGTTGGTCTTCGTTCGATTCGATTTCGCCGAGAATGCTGGATTCTGCACGCTCGAGCAGGCGATCAACTTCGGATTTCCAGGAAGTAGCACTAAAGCCCTGCGACCAGCTGTATTTCGACTCAGCCGATATGCTTGTAGTGGCCTCTTGCTCCGGACACTCAAAGAGTTCACAGCATGCCTGGAGAGAAGCTGAAGTCCTCGCTTCAATAAGGTTCTCTGCAGTCGAGATTACTTGATCTGCGAACTCTATAGCTTTGTGTAGATCGTAGAGCGCAAACACGCCGCCTGTGTTTGTCGAACTCCCTTGGGCAGTTGCAACGCGCTGGATAGAGGTAACTCTGCGTCGTGCGCCGTTTACTTGATGACGAAAATCGACGAGACGATCAACTGCGGACTTAATGCCGTTCAGTTTTTTTACACTAAAGGCGATGAATGCCAGTCCACCTATGCAGACAAAGACTGCTACTGCGAGCAATATCTTAAGTTCCATATTTTCTACCCCAGAAAAAATGTTTTTCTTTCTGTCTGGAAAAAATTCTCGTTTTCACTACCTGTGGATACAGACAAAAAGTCGCTTCTATCAACAACACCTGTCCACTAATCGGGTAATGGCAGGACTTTGTTTCAGTTCGAAGTCGATTTTTTTAGTTCGGAATGACCAAGAGGAGCCAGATTCGATCAGATAAGCTCAATGAGCACTACTGCCATTCTCTG
>CBDUGV010000290.1:0-5253 GCA_965366815.1 uncultured Bdellovibrionales bacterium
TGCAGGTCGTGCAGAAGCTAAGCCAGCGCATCGATGTATTCGCGCCCGGTACGGAGTTTGTCGTAGCCTTGTTCACCTACGATGCAACTCGAAACCCAAAGGTGCGACGGGAAGGGCTCTGTGGTGGTGGCACGTTTCGTTCCAATTTCAGCTCTTCGGGTTTTACTGCGACGAGTTTGCAGCAACAAATTGACGATAATGAGTTGGGGAGCCCAGGACGGGCGCTTGCTGAGAATGGAATTCTTGCTGTTGGCGCCTGCTATATTCCGATGGACTCAGTGGTTGGAGGGTTTTTGCCCGGCATGCGGATTCTCATACCTGAGGTAGCTCAGTCAGTTACGGTGATGTAAAATGAGCAAAGTGGTGACTTCAATGGTTTTTAAAGAAAGTACTTCTGAACGAGGGGCGGCAATTGTCGTATTTGCCCTAACTCTTACAGTCATTTTGCTCTTTTGCGGCTTGGCGCTGGATACCGGCAATCTCTATCGAGCACACATTGCATTGCAAAACGCAGCCGATGCAGCCTCGCTTTCTGGGGTTGGCTACACCGCTCGTCGCGGCAAGTTTGAACTCGACGATGAGGTCATTGCCAAATATGGAATTTGGGCAAACAACGACCAACGCGACCAAAAAGTGACTCAACTTCTTGAGCCAAAAACGAACGAAGTAGCTCGTGCAGTAATGACCCAAGCGGGATTTCCGCATATGCCTTCGAGTTCATTCCAAATATCCGCAGTGGGGGAGTTTACGACCTTAGATCCGACGGTCAATCCAGATGTCGTGTACGAATATCGTGTGACCGTCACCCGCAATATCGATTTTCTCATTATGGATCTTATCCCGTTGATTGGTAGAAATTTTCAAGATTTGCGTGCGGTCGCTAAGACAGAAAGGAAGGTTGCCAATGTCATGGCCTACTTGGATGTCTCGGACTCAATGAACTGCCCAGCCAGCGGTTCTTGCGACTGCATGACTACGCCGAATATGGGTCCCTGTGCAACTCCGACGAAAATGGATGAATTGATTGATGCAGTTAAGACGTTTGTTAAGAAGTTTGATCCAGGTCGCGATCGTCTCTATATGGTTCCCTTTAACGTCCGCGGGGTAAGCTATAATATGGAGGAAGCCGCGGCACTCGAGAATTACACTGGTCCCCTCGATGAACTGACCGAACAAAAGGTCGACGCAATTATCGAGAAGATGAAGCTGCTGTTTTCACCAGAGGGGAGTACTAACATTTGCGATGCCTTGATGCGGGGTCGAGAGCGGCTCGAGCGAGACGGTTTGCTCCCGGGAACAGAAATGTCGCATGTGTTGTTTACCGATGGCGCCCCCACCGCAGGCCGTTTTCTTTTGAGTAATCCGAAAGCGGCACTGCCAGCATGGTCGCGAACCGGTTCTGGTGGCACTCACGACTATCTCCACTACTCAGTAGAATGGCGTGAGGTGGATGATCCGGACGTGGTTCGCTACGGTCCAGGTGTTTTGATTCAGACCGATTTATTGCGGATGAATTGGGACGATCCGTTCCCGCCTGCTGACGGTTCGGGTGAGACCGATGGTGGCGCTCCTTCAGCAGCACTGACTCCCCCTTGTAGTAAGGCCGTGGGTGCGAGTCCAGCCCCGTTGAGACCTGTTTCTAGTGATACTGTGGGAGACCCGGAGCATGTGGCTCAGGTTGCAGAAGATGTACTCTCTCCTTGTCTAAACAATTTCGGGGCCCATCTCCCCGGCGATTCGTCGCGAGTCTACGGAACAGTTTATGGTCTTGATACTGGTGCGCCAGGATCAAAATCTTTCACCAACTGGCAGGAGCAATACTATAATTGCGCTATTCAGCTTACCGATCAGTTTCGGCAAGAAGGCATAGTTTATGTAATAGGTCTAGGCACCGCTGCTCAGTTCGTAACCGATGGTGACGGCGATGGAACTGACGGTGATGGCACATTGATCGACGCCTACCAGAACTCTGCTGATGTATCAAAGCGTCATGATATCTTCAACACGAGATTGGCAGATGATCAGAATCGCGCCCTTGCTCGTCCACAATTGCCATCTTATATAGCCAACACCCAGCCCTACCCAGAGTGGGGATATGATGGGTATCAAGATTTTGATGCCTTAGAGAGAAATCTTGATACCGCTGGAAAACAGGGCACCTATCTCGCCACTCCCGATCCATCTGAGCTTCGACTGCTTTTTGAGAACATCGCACAGCGGATCTTGCTTAGGATGACAGAATAAATTCTTAGAGTTTTAGTTCTTAGCGCCTGAAATTATTAACATCTGCGGTAGAATTGACGATAAGAAAGCCGGGTCATGTAAGAGAGTTATATTTCGATTTCAATCGGCACTGGAGCGAAAGTGTTGTAATTACGGTTGGTTGTGCTGCCCTAGTCAGCACAGTCATTTTGTTGTTCCTTGTGAGGGAGTAGTATGAACGTGCGGTTATCAAGTCTAATCTACAGTGGCGTCTGTTGTATTGCCCTTGCCTTCGTCCAGACTGATGCGCAGGCGAATCCCCAAGTAGCACCAAGTTTACCAGAAGCTCCCCAGTTAACGGCGCTCGATCCTTGTGCCGACATGCGAATTGAAGATATCCGCTCGGGAACCCAGCGCCACGACGGCGTTCGCTTTAATTTTAACGGGCAGTCAGCACGATACGATAGTTCACGCGACCTTTGGTACAACGATCATCGTGGATCGACCTATGTCTGTGAGGCAAATCCTTTTGTTGACTCAGGGAACCGCAATCCACAATTGTTTACCGATTTCGGTTGGATGAGAAGCGGTGCTGGGCGTGGTGATGTCGGGGGAAGGCTCGATACAGGTGACGCCTATCTCGATACAATTGGAAACCGCAATTCAAATGCTTGTTATGTCTGTGGCCTTATACGCAATAGTAGCGGCTGTTTTCCTCCGGGTGTCCGCATAGCAACTGATGCAGAAGGCGGTGATATCTTAGTTGAAGAAATTGCGGTTGGTGATCTTCTTTGGAATCCACAGACACAAGAGCGTGTCCGTGTTCTCAAAGTGATAGAGGGGCCAGAAGAAAACGATCTTATCCGCCTCGGCTATGGGGACGTCTCACTCACGGTCTCGCAGGAGCACCCTGTGGTAACTGGCGAGGGTATCAAGAAAGCGAGAGACCTTACCTTAGCTGATTTAGTGTACGATGGGTCGGGTGATACTCACCAACTGACTCAACTAGAAGCTGTGCTCGCAAATGAAGGCCAAACGGTAATTAATTTTATTCTTGAAGCACGAGCCGACCTCGGCCATGATGGCCGCATGGTCCTCGCTGACGGCGTGGTGACTGGTGATTTAATAGTGCAACAGGCCCTCATACGTGCTGACGGTGACTAAACAGGTTTCCTATTTTTCCCAAGTTTCTACTATGGTTCTCTTTTTTTTGTTGATGGGGCTCATTGGCAGCACCTTGTGTTTTGCTCAAGAGAGATTTGACTCTTCGAGGCTGGGCGAAGAGACGCCGAAACAGGTAGGACAACGAGAGAGCACGGCAGCTGCTTCGCTTTCGTTCGATAAGTACTATCTGCCGCTTATTGATCAAAAGAGGAAGCTTACCTTACAGGTCGTTGGTACCTCGCGTTGTATGTTTGGTGATCTCGACGTTATTTCCGCAGATCTGCAGCGCGCAGCGGATTCGAGCAAACTACAGCTATCTGTCGAGTCGCTTGAGGCATCGCGGTCAACGGTGCTCTATCCATCGACAACAGAGAGTGCTCAGCCGACAGGAGGTGTGCGGCGATTTACAGTCGATGTTCCCGTATTTGATCGGCCGACTGTGCTCGGGATTTTTCTTTGTCTGGCTGTCGAGAAGAACGGGGAAAAGCTCGGTCCCTGCTCAGAGAAAGCCCTGATGACATTTGCCGAGATGAGCAAGCCGCATGAAGTGGATATCAATGTGGCCTTGGGTGCAGATGGCACGTTTCAGCCTGCGCCATACAAGCAAGCAGCAGAGTACGTCGCGCACGAGAAAATCTACTTTTTTCGTTTCGTCATCGCGCAAGAAGATCAGCTGCTCGTTCCCACATCGCCAATGAATGAGAAAAGCTATGCCGAGTTAAAAAGCTATATGAATTCGATTGGCGCTGATGTGAAGGATTATCAGTCACTGGTGAAAAGGCTCAGCTCCTTGGGGGAGACGCTTGGCTCTATTCCATTAAAGGTAAAGGGGAAAGAAGTACTCATTTCCCTACCGTATTACGACACTAAACGGTGTAACGGATAGAGGGGTCGGCAGCTAAAGAAGTTCTTTGATTGCGGAGTAGGCCTCTTGCATTTTGACAAATTGCTCTCGACATTGCCTCGCATCGTTTCGGGCTGAGGATGTATCGGGGTGATACTGCTTGGCAAGCGTACGATAGCGGTTTTTAATTTCGGCTCGCGACATGTCAGGGGTACATCCGAGTGTTTCGAAGTGCTGCTCTAGACCCTCTAGGAGATTTGCCTCCTGTTTGCTATTGAAACAACTGTCGAAAATAACGCGTTCAGTCACCGAAAGCTGTTCGAGCTCGGCCATCGCAAAATCAAAACTAAGGGCGATGTCTCGAACTCTCGTGCAATCTCGACGTGAGAGCATTCCTTCGTCATTCGCGATCCGAAGCACTATGCGAAAAACGGTAATCACCGTGTCTCGTTGCTCGGCAAATTCAGCTGCAACTCGTCTCGCCTCATGTGCAATCGATGTGGGGTTACTGAGAATCTCGCTGTGAATTCCACGCAATTTTTCCATTGCCGTCGACGGCACCTGAGCGCCAAGCGTGATCTCTCGTAGCGCTTCGTCAAACTGCATTGGAACAGGGTCGGCGCATGCTTCATCTAAGCAACAAAGAAAGAGCAGTCGAAAGACGCTGCGCGTGCGATCTATATCAAGAAAAAGGCTCAGGGTACTAGATCTCCAATACGAGTCCGTCATAGCCGAGTTCGATAGCGGCGTCAGTTGTGGTTTTTAGAAACTCATTGCCTGCTTCATGTTCAACCTCATGAGACAAATGAGTGAGAAAGCAGCGCTCAACTCCGAGCTGAGAGGCGATCTCAGCTGCCTGTTCCAAAGTAAAATGCGTCTTATGAGGACGATGGCGCAATCCGTCCAAGACGAGCGTTTTGACTCCCGTGAGTAATTGCATGCTTTCCTCCGGAATGTGCGAGCAGTCTGTCACATAGGCGAAATCGCCAATTCGATAGGCAAAGACTTCCATTTTTCCATGCTCGACCGCTAAGGGAAGTACC
>CBDUGV010000291.1:0-5242 GCA_965366815.1 uncultured Bdellovibrionales bacterium
AGCTGCTCGGAGCATTTGGGGGGACGGTATCGGGACCCGGTAGTTCAAATGCCCCGAGATCAACTGCGTTTCCTTGCGGGCGGGATACCCCGTCTCTATCGAAGGCCGGGGCATTGAGAGCTGAGCCAGCATCGATAGCGCTGGAATCTGCTTTTAATCGAAAATTGAAGGTTGTCGGATCTACGAAATGCAATCCTGGATCGCTTACCTGGAGGTTGTTATCCTCAGTGATGCCTGGACCGCTGTTGGCAAAATTGCTCGCTAAGTTGTTTCGGACGATATTACCTGTTCCAGAGCTTCCGTTCTTATGCGGGGCGATGCGAATCCATGATGGTCCCGGAGTGCCATCATACACATCAATTACAGTATTGTTTACGATTCGCGAATTTCTCGCTCCCATGAGGGTGATACCATGCCAGTGATTCACGATAACCACATTGTTCTCGATTATCCAATCGACGAAGTATCCGTCAAAACAGCCGATGCCTTGAAAAGGTGTCTTGAGGGGTTGGTTCGGATCGCGGTTATTAATAAAGGTATTGCCGCGAAGCACAACTCCTCTGACTTCCCCAGTTCCTACGCCACCGGGGCCAAAAGACCAGCTTTGAAATCCGTCGTCGTGGTTGTCGTCGATCTTAAAAGCATTCTCAACAATATTATTCTCAAAGAGACCGTAGTCACCGAGGCCTCGAAGACCATCGCCGCCAAAGTTAGAAATTCGATTTCCTCGCACCGTCACGCTCTCTCCGTTTACGGAGATTCCGAAACGAATATTGCGAATAGTATTCCCGAGAATCTTTGAGCGATCACCATCGACCGTAATTGCATTTGGTGCGAGGGCGAGCCAATCGGCTGCGGTCCAAGCAGAACTATCTTGCATACTGAATAGCTCGGAGTTCTCTATGGTAATATCGGAGCTGGGGCCGCGAAAATTATGGTTATCAATATCAACTAGGGTGGTCTTCGAATAGCTGGGAGCATATGACGGGCTTATGGAAACGCCACGAACCACCCAGTGCTGAGCCGCGCGAAACAAGATACGACTGAGTCGAGGGGTATGCCCTGATTCAGCAACGATTGTGATTGGTGCACTATTGTATCCACCAGAAACCACAAACTCTCCGTGGTAGCCCGATCGCAGACGGATAGTATCTCCTGCTTTGATCGGTGCCCCAGAATTAACAACGCGGTAGCTTGCACCGGGTTGGTAGGGCAGGGAACTCCAGTCTCTTGTCTCGATCAGGCCCTCATTGTAGACCTCCTCCAAGGTTCTCCAGGGATTTGCAGCGGTGCCAGTGCCGCCTTCTTCGGCAGACTTGCCGCTTGTGGGGTCTACATGAAACGTAGCTGCCTGAGCTGAAGCACTATGTGTCGTGAGAACGATCAGCGCTAAGAGAGTAAAATAGAAATAATTTTGCATAGCCTAGGCATCTGAAAGGTAATGAATTTGCCCTATAGAGTATTTCGCAAGCCAAGTAATGTATGGAAGCAAGATGCATGCCAGAGAACAGATTCGACGAACTAAAGTGGTCGGACCAGTGGTTTGAATAGAACCTCCTTGTCCAACCTTTTTGAGCCATAGGCACTCCTTCTTTTCGAGTGAGAGATACGAATCAGCATCAGGCAGCAAACTCGCTGAGATCGGCTGGTTTCACTTCCTGTCCTTGTTGGCCGATCGATTCAATTGCGGCGTCGATCAGAGTCAGAGCCATTCCGTGACGCACTGGATGCCATAGCCAAGGGTCTTTGTTGGCCAAGAAAGCATCTAGGACACGTTGGTGAGCGCCATGTCCAAGGCCACTCAAGGGGTCTGCGGCAGTGTGCACCGTCGCCTTTTGCCCGAGATGCTGGGCAGCTTCGGCGTCAAATCGCGTCGATTTCTCAAACTGCCAGACCGTCAGAGCGTCGCTGGTGATCTTTGCCTCGTTGCCTTGACCGCTAATTCGCAGCCAATCAAGACCTTCTTTGGGCTCCGCCGTGGTGACCCGAAGCTTGAGCTGGCCACCAGAGCGCAGCCGAGCTTCGACTTCCACTGTGTCCGGGAATGCGATTTCGGTGTGAAGTCGAGTTTCGCCAGTCGCAGATACAGAGACCAAAGGGTTCACTCCGATGGCTTCGTCGAGACACTCCACTGCTGAAGCAAGCCTCATCTCCATGTCGCCATGGTGATAGCCCTGATTATGCAGCACCGACCCGTCGAGTTCGGTTCCTTTCCAGCCCGTTGGTGCTCCACTTGTCGAATAGTAGTAGTCATCCTTGCCGCGAAACCACGGCAGTTCCGCTTCGATCAGCGGCTCGCTGCCAAACAGGCCTGACAACGCCGCAGCATGCACCAGTCGAAACTGCGGAGTACCGCATTTCTGGACTATGCCGCCAAGACGCTTGCCAGAGCGAGCTGCAACCAGTAGCAGGCGACCCAGTTCAGCGACCGTCAGTGCGAGCGGCTTCTCGACCAACACGTCCTTGCCAGCGAGCAATGCGAGCTCTGCTTGCTGGGCGTGTGTTCCGTTTGCACCGCCAACGATCGCCGTGTCGAAATCTGCATCCCGCACCATCGTAGCAAAGTCCGGATAGACTTTGGCAGTAGTGTAGCCATGCTGATCCAGGGCTTGCCGTGCCGCATCCTGCTTAGTGGCGCTTCCTGCAACCACTTCGGCACCGAGGCCTTGCAGCGCCAGGAGCAAGGATGTTCTTGCAATCCCAGAGCTGGCGCTTCCCAATCCAATCTTTACCATAGTTATCACCTCGCAATGAGAGTTGACGAGAATCCTTTCAAAATACCACTGATCCTATCGGTGTAATCAAAGCGAGATGACTACAAGCGATAGGAGGTGTGTTGTCCACTACCCAAATATGACTTCTGGAAAAGATACAGAGTTCTCACTTGTAGTTGCTACTACGAATAGGCCTCATAAGCCAGAAACGTGGCTCCTGTAGCTCGCTATCACAGTTAGATAGAACTTCAGTTGCATATTCAGTCGAACCTATCAATTTCCTACTACCAAGTGCATAAAATAGATACATCAGCTGTGCAACTTGGAGGGTGGTCTCTGAGGTAAACAGGCGTCTTGATCGTTGAGCTTTTGAATATGGGTTGAAAAGGAAATCGAACTAAGTCGGCTGTCGGATCGAGCGATACCGACATCCGACTTAGGACCGAGAGCTAGAGGTTGAATAGTTGGTTCTATTCATTTCCATCTAGTGGCTTCTTCCCCCGGCGGGTCAAGAGAACTCAGTACTGATTCTTTTGCCCCGCCTGGGGCCTCTGAAATGCAGTCAGAGGGTAGGACCGCTTAGGTGAGTCGGGAGATCGAGCCCGTCGACGAGCAGCCAGGGAAACCTGTCACTGAACTCGTCATTGTGAGCGATGGGGCGCTTCACAATATTCACTGCCTAAACGGCAATAGGATTCCCGCCGCCAGCTTCCGCAAATACTACCTCTGGTGGATTTGTGCTGTGCGGCCGATGTTTCTCACATCGCAACTTCAACGCACTGTTTATTAAGTGCTATTTTTTGAGAGAGTGATAGAGCGTTCTTCGTTCTGTCCCATGTTGGTGTCGTACTGGCCAGAGTACCCGACATGAGAACCATGGTGCGACTGCAATATCGTAGTAAGGTTTGTTGACTTTCGGTCCTAAGTCAATTTGAAACCCGCAATTCGATGAAAGCTCACATACTTCTCAAGCGAATTTCACGAGCATTTCACATCGAGCTGATAGTCTCACAGTATGAAAGAGACAATTAAGACTTGGCTAGGGCGATTTGCCATACAACTGACTACTCGGGTTGCGCTGATCTTCGCATTGGTCCTCGTCGCCGATTGGTATCTGTATCCAGGATGGGCGGAGACTGCGAGAAACGATCAGTCCTGTGAGTTGCGGTCCAGTAGCCCGAGTTGGACCACGCGGCGCGATGGACTCGAAACCAGCGTCGTTTCGATTATTTGTGATGGGGCAACTGTAGATCGAATGCATTTGGTTCGACTCGATCAGGAAAAGTATGAACTCGATGTTCACTATTCACCAAAATCCCCCAAACGTGTTGAGGATTGGCAGCGCAGTCTCGACGCAGTCGCAATCATAAATGGTAGTTTCTACCTCCCGAATAGAAGTCCCGAAACTCCGATCAAGAGCCAAGGCAGCTTTTTCGGACCTAAGGAGTATGTATCTCAGCATGGCGCAATTGTTATTGGAGAGAAAGTAGAGATTCTCGATCTGAACGAAAAGATTGTGTCGCAAGCGCTTGAACCATACTCAGATGCGATGGTCTCTTACCCACTGTTGTTAGATGACGCTCAGACTTCGCGTGCTGCGGGGAAAGCCCATTGGATTGCTAATCGAACTTTTGTTGCAATCGATGTAGAAGAGCGAGTGATTTTTGGCACTACCGAGAAAGGCTTCTTCTCGCTTCGAAGACTTGGCTCATTCTTAGAACAGCGACCGTTTGGAATTATGACTGCCCTCAATCTTGATGGTGGGCCAGTAGCTACGCAGATGGTAAAAGCCAACAATTACGAGAAAATCATTCGTGGGAGATGGGAGACAAATGATCGAAGTACCCGAGGCACGTTGATTGCTCAGAGTTTTCGATCAGATTCAAAATGGTGGAAACTACCGATAGTATTGTCGGCGGTGCCACGGGTGAAACCGTGACTGTAGTGGTTTCGCGTTCTGACTGAGGTGTATTCCCAACGGCACTCTGATCTTGTACATTGTGTTTGGTATACTGCTCGGAGTTAGAAAACCGCCATGGACATCAGGATAGAATCCTTTCAAAGTGAGTTTCGCCTCTATAGCGAGCAGGAATTGGCTGCTCCGATAGAAAGTGTATTCATGTACTTTTCGGATGCTCGAAATCTAGAGGAGCTTACCCCTGATCATCTTCAGTTTAAGATTACTACTCCAGGCGATATCAAAATGGCTCAAGATACTATCATCGAATATAAGCTTCGAGTCCGAGGAGTACCGATAGGATGGACTACATTGATTAGTGCTTGGGAGCCGCCGTTTCGTTTTGTCGACGAGCAGATTCGTGGACCTTATCGGTATTGGATTCACGAGCATAGATTTGAGGCCAGAGGTGAGAAAACCTTGGTAAAAGATTTAGTGCGCTACCAAGTAGTAGGCGGTGGAGTTGTTCACCAGCTTTTCGTCAAGCCAGACCTCGAGAAGATTTTTACCTTTCGCTCTCTTGAGCTCGAGAAGCGATTTAACTCAGTAGCCTAAAAATTCAGCCAGATTT
>CBDUGV010000292.1:0-5232 GCA_965366815.1 uncultured Bdellovibrionales bacterium
CGATAAGCGGTGCTTCGAATGCGAGTTCGTAGTTGAATGCCGCGAGTAGGCCGAGAAAGGCAAGCGGTCCGAGTATCTCCGCGAGGGAATACCTTGGTCTCGGCTCTGAAGCGGGGGGAAGCAATTTCCAAGCTCCATACCAAGAGAGCACTAGTAGGATCAGCGGTGTTAGCCAGTGAAATGCGCCGAAAAAATGTGAGCTGAGGCAGAGGGTGAGCACGAGCACTAACTCACCGCAGAGGTAGGTCAGTGCGAAAATGAAAAGCGGGGAGAGCTGGCGGAAACCGGAGTTTCGAGCAAAGACTATGAGCAAGGGTGTGCCATAGATAAGCACATATAAGTGGGAGAGTGCAGCGGTCATTATTCACTCTCCTGGAGGGCAAAGGTAAAAGCACGGCCTTCTACTCCGACAAGTAGTTGGGTCTTTGCCGAATCACTAAGTCTTATCGGGAACAGTAACTCAGCTAGTCTCTGCTGAAGTCCTCTTTCTTCTCGGAGTCTCTCGTCACGAAAGCTCAGTTGCAGATAGATTGTTTCATCGGGCGTTATAGGACCATGGTTCTCGAGGACTTGATCGCGCAGGGCAACAACCTCGTGATACTGTGGAAAGGCCCTTCGGAGTTCTTGTTGTAGGGAGACCGAAGTTGATTCGGCCTGAACTATCGAATGATAGACTGAGGTAGCCGAGGCGAGTAAGCGGTTCCTATCGAAGGCTGCACAGGTAAACAATACGAGAATCGCTGCTTTGAGCAAAAAGGTGTTTCGCCACTTCCTATCGTAGCGTTTCGCATCGAGGCAGGAGAGAAGTCGCCAAGAGAAAAAGCTTACAAGTAATACGAGCGGCAGCAAACTCCAAAGACCCGGTAGTCCAAAGACCTGACCCCAATTCCACGAAGTGTCCTGCACGTAATATCGAAAATTTGGGTCATCAAACTGTAGCCGAAGTGGGAACTTGAATTGCGCCAATTGGGCCTTGGTAAAATTTGGCAGAACCCAGCCAAAGAATGGATTAGGATGGGGTAGGGTCTTTGTCCCCTCATAGAGGTCGGGGGCTATCGGTGAAACTGCGCTCACCAAGAGCATGGCGAAAGCTGATAGTACACTGAGGAGCCCCAGTGCTTTCCTCAGCGTTTCACCAGCAAGCAGTTCTCGAAGCGGTAGTATCCAGAATGGCAGAGCGAGTATCTGGTATCGAGCACATACGGTTGCACCGCCGTGCCAGCCATTAAACGAAGCGTTAATTAAAAGAAATCCAGTTGTTGCGAACAAGCAAATCCAGGCAAGCACGTCGCGCGGTGCCCGGCGGAACCAAAGGTAGAGTCCAATTGGAGTTAGAAGCAATACCGGCATTGTCACGAACAGGCCTCTCATCCAGCCAAAGGTCAAATGCCAGAGGTTTTCAAGAGAGATTGAACCAAACAGTCCAAGCGCATGTCCTGGATCTATGAACTCCGGATTAGTGTAATCGGTCGGGAGTGCGAAGGGTGATCCGAAACAGATGTAATTATACGCGGCGCCAAGCAGGAGAAGCGGAAAGCCACCTGTGAGAAAATAAAAGAGGTGCTTTAATCGCTGAGACTGAGAGGCGGTTGCACATACCCAAACGGCAAAAAGTGGTACAAGCAGTGCTGCCAAAAAATCGCTAAGCACGGCTGCCCCAATTGAGGCACCGGCGAGGAGTAGAAAGCCTGGGGATGATACGACAACTGCGTACATTGCAAAGACGACAAAGGCAGCTGCGGTAGGATGCCCCCAAAGCTGCGTGCTGTAGGGGAACAACATTGTGCCAAAGGCGAAGGTACATGAGAGAAACAGAGCCTGAGCAGACTCTAGCTTGAAGTGCAGCAGCATCTTGTAGAGGACTACGACGGCGAGACTAAGGAGCACGCCCGAGATAAAAAGATTGAGCAGATACGCGTTGGCGATAGCCAAGTAGGGGTTGTCGGGAGGAACTCCGGTGAGCCCCTGCATGTTGTGAAGTATCAGGTAGATCGGAATTCCAAGAAAGGCCGTACCAGGTGCCTTGTTGGAATAGTAGTGGTCTTCAAAGAGTGACCAATCTCCTGTGTTGAGATTCTCCTCTGGACGAGGCAGGAAGCGATTGATGCGAAAAGTGTATTGATCTACACCTTGCTCAACAAAGGAGAAAATGACGTCATAGCGGGCATTTTGATTCCATGAGCCACCGTTATAGAAATAGCCGTAGACGCAGAGCGTCAGCAGAAACAGGGTCACTGGAATGCTGTTCTTCCGTTCAGAGGGCATAGGCCGCTATATACCATCCAAGCGCAGATCTGTCCGTGAATTTCAGAATGAGCTGACCAGAATTAGGTGACAGAGAGGCAATTATTCTATTTAATCTGCTGAGGTGAAGATTGAGTTAGTCAATGTTAGCTCACAATGGGTTTATGGGCGCGCTATCAGAATATTACAGTTATTGGATTATGCAGACGCTGGCCATGTTGCTAACTGCTGCGTTGATTCCTCGTCTGCGTATTACTAGTATATTTGGCGCGATTGGGATTGTTGCTTGTCTCGGGTTTGTGAATTCTACAGTCTGGGATGCCGCACTTTTTTTCAGTGTGCCGAGTAGTTTCACCATGCAAGCAATTACGTTGTTGTTGAGCAACGGCGTGTTATTTTGGATTCTTGTCAAGGTATTGCCAGGTATTGAGGTGCGAGGAGTTGCTGCCGCTTTAGTTGCGCCAGTCGTTTTTACCATTTTGAGTATGCTCATAGACAAGTATGGCAAAACTATTGATTGGAGCACGTTGTTTCAAAGTGTGATCACATCGATAGAGCACCTTAAGGGTGCCCTGCGAGGCACCGCTTGAGGCGGGGCAAAGGAATGGAGTACAGAATGAGAAATCAGAGTTATATACGGTCAGTTGTTTTGGTGTTGCTGTTCAGTTCGATGATTGCTTGTAGCCCGAGAGTTGGTTCGCAGCAGTTTCTCGCAGAGGCCGGGGCATCGCATTTTGGTCCTCAGCAACAGTACGTCATTTTCGACGTTCCTTCTGCGGGGAGTGAAGATGATGAAGAGTTTTATCGCAATACGATTCTGTACGGTGGGTCGGATATTGTTAATCGGCTTGCCTCTCTTATCGCCCGTTCGGAGAAAACCCCACTCAAAATAGTAGTCGGAGGGCCTTCTAGTGAGAAGACACGCTATGTCGTGATGAACGCGCTTAAACTGAATGAAGGGCGCACCTTGGGTGGTCTAATGATCGTCTTCATCGGCAAGGAAGCCGACGCTGCCTTGGTTGCGAATAAAGCAACTGCAATGCTTGCAACAGTCTACTATACGGCCGGCTAGCTCTAGAAGGCGCGGGGAGTTGTAACTTGGGAGCCCCAGTAAACGATCACCGGTAAACGATCACCGGTAAAAGATCACCAAAAGATCCCCAGTGTCTACTCTCCGCTTCGTTTCTTGAGTTGTTTTGCGAGGGTCCCGTTTACTGCATGGTAGATGCGGATCGGAGGGATGCAAAGCATTTCGAAATCTGATCGAATGATGTGCATATGTTCATTGAGCTTCTTCTTGATATCGTGCTTTGGAGTGCCCGGTGAAACAAGAAATTGGTAGACCAAAAACGAACCATCATCCCCAAGAACTTCTTTGGTGGCTTTGAGAATTCGATCTTTCTTCTCGATTTCGAATAGCGAAAACGGAATACCTGAAATGACGTAATCTGCAACAGTCGCGTCGACCTGAGCTACTATATCGAGCACCTCTTCAGCCGAGTCTCGGAACAGATGAAACCTCGAATCGTCGATTTGGCCTTCGAGGAGATCTGCGAAGTCATTATTAGTTTCAATCGCCACGAGCTTGGCATCGGGCCGCATCTTCTTGAGCAGGGCTTTGGTGATAACGCCACCACCTGGACCATATTCGACAATTAATTTCGCGCGATCAAAGTCGATACACTTAAAGATTTTGTTAACCCCAAAACCAGAGGTTGGCGCAATCGAAGCTACATTGACGTCTTTGATGAGGGTTTTGAAGTATTGTAATGAGCTCATTGGCGGGTGGGATTAGTTTCTAATCCGGAGTGATTTACTCTTATATTGGTTAAATAAAGTCTCATGAAGGGGTACAGCCTACAAACAGCCAAAGGCCGTTTTACACGTATAATAGGTCGCTCAGAAATTGGCAAACAAAACCGCTAATTTGTCGTTTTTGGCTACTTTGGGCTGCGTTTTACAGAGATGGTTTCGGCGCAGGCTAGTTTCAATAAAGCGGCTGAACTCTGAAGATATTCGTTGGTATGTGGTTTTCCGAGAGCTGCTGATCGGGCAGCTGATGCCAGCTGGACAATACTGCGAAGTAGCAAGGCAATTGGGAAACCCAAACGGAGAGTAAGGCGCTCAGCTGGAGTGCCGTGTGAATGCCAGTATCTAAGCAGATTGGGGTACCAGATTTCCAAGAAACGAGAGGCCGACAAGGCTTTAACGCTGTAACCACCTTCGTGAACAATTTCGGCAGATGCAGTGACAGCTGAAAGCCATCCGGCTGTGCTGAGACGTTTGCAAAAATCGACATCTTCAAACCAAGCAGGCCAATAGCTACTGTCGAAACCGTCGATAGCTTGAAACGCCTGATTGCGAATAAGAATACATGCTGCTGCGGGTTGTGGCACGAGTAGCGGGCGATTCAGGGACTCATGAGGTACTGTAAGACCCCCTTGGAGGCGAGTGAGATATTGATGTACGAACGTATCTCTGGCAAGTCGATAGCGGCTCGTCCATGGATTATTAGGCCAAACGCGATGTAGAAAAAATAATTCGGCCAGTGTTGAGCCGAGAGAGGGAAAGCTACGAACCGAAAACTCAGCTTGGCGAGTTCCCTTTTCGTCTTTCAATAGGGGAGCGACGAGACCCAAATCTCCGTTTTCGTCGAGCGCGCGTGCAAGTTCTACAATCGCTTCTGATTTGATCTGGGTATCTGGGTTCAAAACGAGCAAGGCGTCTGCCGTTCGAGTGCTCGCCGCTGCATTGATGCCGCCAGCAAAGCCCAAGTTTTCATCAGAGGCGATAAAGGTGAAATCAGCGAGAGGCCCAAACAACGGTTGAACGCGGGAAGCGCTGCTGTCGGTTGATGCGTTGTCTACGATAGTGACGTGGACCGCAAGTTTGTCCTGGAGGTCGGCAATAGCTGTCGACAAGCTCTGTAGGCAGGAACCAAGCCGGGCTCCAGAATTATAATTTACCACGATGATGTGCACTGAATTC
>CBDUGV010000293.1:0-5208 GCA_965366815.1 uncultured Bdellovibrionales bacterium
TTATGAACTTGCGAGGCGACATTGAGCACCAGTCGATGCTGGTCAAAAGCGCTATCGCTGTCTTCAAAATTTTCAAACTCGCTACTGACATAGCCGCCGACAGTGGTGTTCGAGAGAATGTTTCGCACGAAAGAAGTTCCCGGCTTGGCGGAACTATCATCTTCCTCTGGATCAAGACTCGACTCATCCAACATACCTTCGAGCTCATCCTCATCACTCTCGTCGCTAGCAATCTTGCCCTCGAGTTCAGACATGCGCGATTTAAGTTCCTGGAGTTCCCTCAAGAGCTCAGCCTGTGTTGGATCATCTGCAAGAGCAGAGCTGCTCAAGAGAAGAAGAGTAGTTAATGCGGTTATAAGATGTTTCATTTCTCTATCCATCTGAGAAGTTGTTATAGAATCGCATAGGGGCATACCACGCGTTAAAAATGTGAGTCAAACCTTTGTTAGGTATGCCATGCAAATAAATCACAAAAAGAGCGTTTGAAAGCCACACCTAATCATTGCGTCAATTTGAAAGCCCACTAAAAGAGCCTGGCACCAGAAACGGCGATGGATAAGTATTGAGACTCTTTGCCAAATAGATGACACTGCAAAATAATGAAGAACCGTATTGCACTTCCGCAGTTTGTTGCACCGTTATTTTGCTGGCTGATTGGCCTTTGGCTGAGCTTCTACCCGACTTTTTTATCGCGATTTTCACTTATCCAGGGTGACCTCGGGGACACGCGTTTTAATAACTACGTGTTAGAGCACTCGTTTCGCTGGGTCATGCGGGAGCCGGGGCATCAGTCGTTTTGGAATTTCCCGTTCTACTTCCCGGTTGAAAACGTAGGGACCTACGGGGACATACTCTTAGGCGTCGCACCTATCTATTGGATATTCCGCTTTGCCCAATTTGCTCCCGACACGAGCTTCCAACTCTGGCAAATCACAGTCGTTACCCTGAACTATGTCGCCTTCTATTATCTCCTACGCCACATCTTCAATCTCACTTGGTGGGCCTGTGGCTTAGGGGCTTTTCTCTTTGCATTTGCAAGCCCGAGAATGGTGCATTTTCTCCACCCGCAGTTTCTACCGCAGTTCTACAGCATCATCGTCCTCTATTTTGCCGGCAAATTGGCGCTGGCAGTACATCGCAGAGAGCAACGCACAGGCTGGCAACTCACCATTTGGATGTCTGTCGCTTGTCTAGCCTTTGTCCTCCAGTGGTACTCCAGTTTCTATTACGGTTGGCTCCTCACCTTTTCACTGGGTGTGGCAGCCGTTTGGGCAATCTTGATAAAGCGCTCGCGATTGTTTTGCCTCCAAATGGCAAGGCGCTATTGGCTCCAAGGCTCACTCGCCGCAGTGTCGGGAGCCGCATTGCTCTATCCGATGGCCAAACGCTACCACGATGCCGCAAAAGAACTCGGGCTACGGGAGTTTGGACATGTGCATCGCTTTCTCCCTCGTCCAGCCGGCTGGCTCTATATGGGCAAAGAAAGTTCGGTCTATGGTTGGTTTTCAGAGCTGAGTCTGTTCTCGCAGCTTCCGCTTGATCATGAGCAGCAGCTCGGACTTGGAATTTGCACAATCGCAATAGTGGCGCTCGGCTTTTGGCGCAGCCGAAAAAACACGACGTCGACAATAGTCGCACTGACCGCGCTTAGCCTTGTCGTAGTCAGCACAGTGCTCCCAAATGGCCACTCGCTTTGGAGCTACATCTATTTGAATGTACCAGGTGCAGCAGCGGTGCGGGCGGTTTCTCGCATACAACTTGTCTTGCTTATCGGTTGGTCCTTCGGCTTCGCGCTGTTCTTCGACCGACAACTAATTAGCTACAATAGCAGCAAACCGGTTTTAATCGGTTTTGCGATAGCGGCCCTTTGTATGTTTGAGCAAAGTCGCATCAGCTACACCTACAGCAAGCCCGAGATGAGACGCCAGGTGCAGATACTCACCAGTGGTCTTGCCGCTTCAAGCTCCACCTGCAGGAGTTTCTATTATTCGTCCTGGCTCGGCCAGCGCGAACCATGGAAATATCAACTCGATGCCATGTGGGCGAGTATAGAAAGTGGTATTCCAACCATAAACGGGTATTCTGGCAACAGTCCCCCCGGTTGGAATTTGAGTGACAACCGTATCAGCAACCGCAACGACCTGATTCACATCGGTAGGTCGTTAAAGAAATGGGCGAGTGATAGGAAAGTACCGCTTTCAGAGAGCTGTTGGTTGCGTAGATATCGAACTGAAGGTAATCAATTCAAATTCGAAGGCCGTCCTATAAAGTAAACCTCGAAATAATCGAACTGATAGAGTTGAACTAATTATGTGTGGAATAGCCGGAATACTGAGTTTTACAGGCGCACCAGATGCCGAATCGGTAGACCGCATGGTGGATCTCTTGGAACATCGGGGCCCCGACGACCGTGGAGTCTTTGTCGAAGGGCCGCTCGGTTTTGGTATGCGCCGACTGAGCATTATCGATTTGAGCACCGGGAAACAGCCGATCTTCAATGAAGACGAATCCATGTGCATTGTCTTTAATGGAGAGATCTATAACTACCCAGCGCTTCGCGAAGCGCTTCTCCAGAAGGGCCATCGCTTCAAGACTACCTCTGATACCGAAACCATACTTCACCTGTATGAAGAATACGGGGCTTCCTGCGTCGACCATTTGCAAGGCATGTTCGCCTTCGCTATCTGGGAAAGAAAAAAGAACAAACTCTTCATTGCGCGAGATCGCTTCGGCATTAAGCCGTTGTTCTACTTCTGGGATGGATCGACGCTCCTCTTTGCCTCAGAAACCAAGAGCATCGCAGAGCATCCCCTTGTCCAAAAAAGACTCGATCTTAATTCCGCCAGCCATTTTTTCACTTATTTGTATTTTCCACATGACTCGTCCCCCTTTGAAAACGTAAAAAAGCTCCTACCAGGACATCATCTTACCATTGAGGATGAGCAGCTCAGCATTGCATCGTACTACACGCTGCCAAGTGAATCCCCGCCTGAGCGCACGAGTGAGGAGTGGGTAGATGCATTTTTCGAGACTGCGAAGGAAGTTATCGGTGGCCATCTGCTCAGTGAAGTTCCCTTAGGTGCCTTCCTTAGTGGTGGAATCGACTCAAGCCTCGTCGTTGCAATTATGAGTCAGTTATCGGACCGCCCAGTTGATACTTTTTCGATCGGCTATGACGCCGCGGGAGCGAGCTTCGATGAACGGGTATATGCAAAGCAAGTTGCCGATCTCTTCAACTGCAACCATCGAGAACTGATTGTCACGCCAGAACTAGTGACCGAACGTCTTCCGGAGTTACTCACCCGCCTTGATGAGCCCTACGGCGATGCCTCGGTGATCCCAAATTATTTACTTAGCGAGTATACGAAGAATTTTGTGACGGTTGCACTTAGCGGCTTGGGTGGCGATGAAGTCTGTGGCGGCTATGAGCGATATCTCGGCGCACTTCTAGCAGAGCGGTTTAAGGCGGTAACTCCACTAGTCACAAACCCGCTTATTCGGCCTCTCGTAGATAGCCTCCCAGATTCGAAAAAGGGCTCCCATCTACCCGAGCGCTTAAAGCGTTTTGTGCGCTATGCAGCAATGCCGCTGGGCGATAGATACTTTCATTTTATCGCCAAATTTACCGAACAAGACAAACGATCCCTGCTCAGTGATGATTTTCGCAATTCACTCTCTTCTGACGCAAGTCATTCCCTCTACAATCAGTATTGGGCCCGCAGTGAAGGCATGAGCACGCTCCAACGATTGCTGAAAATGGATTTTGACACTTATCTTGTCGACGATCTCCTGGCGTTGAGCGATCGAACAAGCATGGCTCATTCATTGGAAATGCGCGTGCCCTTTGTCGATCATAAAATGGTTGAGTTCTTCTGGAACATACCCGACCAATTTAAAATTAAGGGTACGAATAAAAAGTATCTCCTGAAAAAAGCGGCTGAGCGAGTACTTCCGCACGAAGTGATTTACCGAAAGAAAAAAGGCTTCTCCGTTCCCCTCACTATCTGGTTTCGAGACGCACTCAAGCCATTTATTACTGAGGTATTGTCCGACGACTCACTCACCCGATCGGGGTATTTCAATACTAAGTATGTACAACAAATTCTCGATGAGCATATGCGCGGGCAACGCAATCACGATGAAAAGCTTTTTGCCTTACTTTCGTTTAGTGTCTGGCACAATCGCTATCTCTAAGGCGATTGGCGGAAGCAAATTTTAGTTGATACAGATGCAGTAGATCCTTCGGCATGGGATGCGTATGAGAACCAGGTGAAATTTCGGCGAGAGCTGCGATTGGAGTTCAAGCTACATAGGGTATCAGAATCTGTGTAGCGAACATCATCTATTCCAACAGACCTAGAATTAGAGCGACGCGAGAGCAAGGCAAGCTCTACGTAGAACGAGTAATTCGAGAAATGCCGGATACCACGAGCATTGACCGGGTGTGAAACACAGGTTGAGCACAAGAGGAAGACAAACGCTCTTGCCTCCTCAGACAACCCCGAAGCAACGCGCACAATAAACAACTCTTCTCCAGCCTATCTGTAGATGCGAATACCACTAGGGTATCAACACTCTAAGACAATGATTTGAGAAGCGATACTCTCACAAGGTAGAATATCCGTGGGCGCGGTAAAACTACGAGGGCCACACCAGTCCATATCTCAAGAGATATGTTCTGCCGAATGTGTGACTGTTTACGCTCTACCGCGCCCGTTGATACGGTGGACAATCCATCGTCTTCTGACTGCGACAGGCAGTCGCCTACCACGAGACTATTCAGCCAATTCGCAGTGCCACCCCACCAGTGAATACAATCTAGTGAGAACACACGAAAAAGCAGAATAGAATAGAAGTTGGGAAAGGATTGGAACCGTGCCAACGGACGCGGCGAGCAGACTTGCAAAAAGTACAAGCAGTCACCATTCACAAAAACCGGGGAGCAAACGCACCCTGCTACTAACTCAAATCAGCAGCAAAAAAACCATGAGCAACTGTAGTCAACGCGAAACAAGCCCGATTGATCGGCTGGCCTAGCGTTAACTACTAACCTCCAAACCCCTATAAAAACGAGAAAAGAACAGATTGAAAACGGTACCTACAGGCCTAAAACGCAATTATAGCAGCGCATTTATACCTAATCACCTATGAAGAACTATTTTTTTCGTAACGAAATGTCGTGAAAAAGAAAGAAATTAGATTTTGAAA
>CBDUGV010000294.1:0-5151 GCA_965366815.1 uncultured Bdellovibrionales bacterium
TCTACGATAACATTCGCAGTTTGAATCCCTCCAACCCAGAACTCGCTCCGTATTTCACTCTGTCTCAAGGCAAACTAGAGCTACGGCCAGCGGGCGTGGATGCCCCGGTTCTGTTTCGCGCACGTCGAATTCTGGTTCGGCTTGCTAATCGATTTCGGGTGGCGAAGCTTGTCTGGCGGTATGTTAATGGGTTTTTCTCCTCTGAGTCGGCGCAGCAAACAGCTGCTTGGAGCAAGCGCCTTGGAAAGGAATATCGAGAATGGCTTGCCGCAGTTCCTCCCACGACCCCGGAAATGAAAGAGGCCTGGGAGGTGACAGCAGCGGTTCTGCAAGAACTACAACGAGAAGTCCGATCGCAGGATAGGGATTTTTTCCTGCTGGGGTTGACCAGCGCAATTCAAGTGCATCGCGATTCGGTCTTGCAACAGCGCTATCTGCGACAATTTCGCGTGGGAAGTTTGTCATACGCTGACAATCGACTCAAAGAGATTGCAGATAGGTTTTCAATCCCTCTCATTCAATTGGCGGAACCGATGGAGGCCTATGCCAAATCAAACGGCGTTTTACTGCATGGATTTGAGAACATGCAGCTTGGGTTTGGACATTGGAATGAAACGGGTCATTCGATCGCAGCGCAAATTGTGGGGGAGAAGCTCTGCGATAAGCACAAGGAGAAAGTGCTATTCAAGTAGAGAGTGTATCAATTTGCTTACCTTTCGAGCACGAAAATGTGGCAGGAAAAATCGACGCAAGTGACTAGATTCGCTTCGGTAGCTCAGCTACTCTTAGTAATTAGAGGATATGTTTCGTTCGGTTTTTGCATCTCTTGTCGAAACTGAACTTGCTTGACAGCTGTCCATACCACCGCTGAAAGCAAATGTAGTTGAAAGGTCTTCCGAGCGTCACTCTCGGAAGACCTTTTTTTCGTCGTGGACTTCTTTCTCATTTCGACACCGCTAGAATGTATGTTCTTCGGCGCAGGAGATCGACGAGTCACTCGTTTCCGGAACTGAGGTTCGAAATACGCTTGGAATCGGAAATGAATGAGAATCTAGAAAAGTGGAGAATGAGGCGTGCTGGACTCGAACCAGCGACCCGCGGCTTAAAAGGCCGCTGCTCTACCAACTGAGCTAACGCCCCACATATGTCGACTGATTTACTGGCAAATGCGAGTGAAACACGGTGCCGACGCAGGAATAGAACCTAGATACATAAGAGAGAAAACTCAAGCCCGAAATCGTAAAAATAGCATTTAATTTATCGATTTTTACTAAGCGATCCACCGGAGCCACGGGTTGATTCATCTGTAACGGCTCCAACTCCCAGATCATCTGTCAGCAAACGACGGGCTTCAAACAAGGAGGTCATCTCGCGATCGATCGTTTCCAACTCGCGACAGGCCTCGTCTCGCTCCTGTGGATCTGTCGCTCTTGCCGCTTTCGCAATGAGCGCATTGTATTCTCCAAAAATCTGACTGAATCGCTGTTGCTCGCTCGGATCCAGACTCTCGGCGTCGAATCGCTCTTGCCAATATTTGAGACGCTTTTGACGTCTTGCCAAAAAAAGTGAAAGGTTTTCCTCCATCAGACTCTCTTTGTTTGGGGGTAAGTGTTTATCTAGCGTGATGGAACATAGTTGATTGTAGTGAAAAATGGAAAGGTTTAACCGCAAGAGGGCCTGGGAGGAGTATGTCGTCGAAGACGAGGCAGATTCGTATTAGCGGTGGAGAGTTAAAAGGTCGGCAGCTAAGAGCGCCCGGCTCGGCTCAGCTACGCCCAACTACTGAGCGAAACCGTGAGGCAATATTTTCTACCTTATTCTCTCTAGGTAGCTTCTCCGGTGCGCGGGTTCTAGATCTCTATGCAGGCACCGGGGCTTTGGGAGTCGAGGCTCTGTCTCGCGGCGCCGCCTCAGCGGTCTTTGTTGAGTCGAATCGAAAAACAGCCTGGCACCTTGAAGAAAACCTCAAAGAATTGGGGTTATTTGAGAGGTCGCGAGTGGTTTGCCGCCCAGTTGAGGCATTTCTTTCGGAGGCCGAGCCTCGGGAATACGCATTGGTTTTGGCAGATCCACCCTACACCGCGCACCCTGGCGTTGGCCTGCTTCGTTCCATTCTCTCCAATGATTTGCTAGCCTCTCAGTCAACAATAGTGCTGGAGGGAAAGGCTGAGATGAAAAATGCCGACCTTTCCTCACTCGGCCTGGCCGCGAATGAGGCCGGCTTCGTGTTGGAAGGCACTAAGATGGTGTCCCAGGGTGATACGAGCTTGCTCTATTGTACGTTCACTAAGTCAGAATCTTAGAGAGGAAAATCATGGCCGAGGAACTAGTTGAACGGTTGGGGGTGTATGCCGGAACGTTTGATCCGATCACCGTTGGTCACCTGGATATCATTAAGCGGGCGCTGACCGTTGTTGATCGAGTTCATGTTGCCGTTGCAGCTGGTACCTCTAAATCGGTGATGTTTGACGTCAAGGAGCGAACACAATTGGTTCGTGCTTCGGTGTCTGAACTCGAACCAGAGTATCAGAGACGTGTTGAGGTCGATGGATTCGATGGTTTGTTGGTCGACTACGTCCGAGTTGTTGGTGCCAAACTAGTGATTCGTGGCCTAAGAGCTGTTTCAGACTACGAGTATGAAGCACAGATGGCCCATATTAACCGGCACCTGGATGGGGAGATAGAGACGGTCTTTTTAGTAACCTCCAAACACTGTTCATTCATCAGCTCTAGCATCGTCAAAGATATTGCGCGCAATGGTGGCGACATTTCCGAATTGGTTACTTCTACGGTTGCAGACCGTCTGATTGCGAAGTGTAGCTGAGCCAAGAAGTTCCCGTCGGAGGTATTGTACCGACCAATAATCCAATTGGCGGCTGGTATAGTTTATGCCGATATTTATTGACTTTTTCGTATAGGTGGTGTTTTAGAAGTCTCTCCTGTCACTAGTCCCATATTTTCTCAAAGAGCTATCATGGTTTCTCTTTCAAATGTCGCAACTCAAGTCCAAGATTCGCCTACCCAGGGTGCTGCTGCTCGAGCACGAGAGCTAAAAGCCCAGGGCAAGGATATCATTTCTCTCACAGTCGGTGAGCCGGATTTTGATACTCCAGAATACGTCAAACAGGGCGTCATTGACGCCATGGATCAGGGGTTCTCTAAATATACTGCTACCCCTGGTATCATGCCGTTGCGCGAGTCGATCGCTGATAAGCTCAAACGACATCAGAATATTCAAGTGAGCCCATCGCAGGTGCTCGTCACTTGTGGTGGAAAGCAGGCGTTGACTGAAACATGTCTCGCGGTCTTGAACCCCGGCGATGAAGCAATAATTCCAGCTCCCTATTGGACGAGTTACCCAGAGATGGTTCGCTCTGTCGGAGCAACGCCCGTGTTTGTTCAGACTACTCCCGAGAACGGATATGTTTTGACGCCCGAGCAGCTTGAAGAAGTTTGGACAGAGAAGAGCAAGATGCTGTTTCTCAATTCCCCGTCGAACCCAACTGGCGCATGTTATTCGCCAGAGGAATTGCGAGCATTGGCTGACGCTTTTAAGTCACTGCCCGGTTCTGAAAAAGCGGTGATCCTAAGCGATGAAGTCTATGAGTATATGATCTACGACGGTGTGGCTCATGTTTCGATCTTGAACGTCGCACCGGAGTTGGCTGAGCAAACCGTTATCGTCAATTCTTTCAGCAAAGCCTATTCGCTGACTGGATGGCGTGTCGGCTATGCAGTTGGTCCGCAAAATCTCATTTCTTCGATGTCAGCTTTACAAAGCCATGCGTCTGGAAACGTTTGCTCGATTGCGCAATATGGTGCCTTGCGCGCCTACGAAGATGATGGCGCGTTTCCAAGACAGATGCTTGAGCATTTTTCAGTCAGGCGAGATATCATCACTGAGGCATTGCAGCAGATGCCAGGAGTGGCACTCGAGCCGGCAAAACCTTCCGGGGCTTTTTTCGCCTACATGCGAATTGGTGAGTTATTCGGCAGAAAGATCGGCGGTGAAGAGATTACTTGTTCACTTGATGTGGTTCGCTACCTTCTAGAGGAATACGACGTGGCAACGGTCCAGGGTGATGCATTTGGCGATGATGGTGCGATTCGCTTGAGCTTTGCGTTGGACACTGAATTGCTGCAAACAGCTTTGTCGCGGATCGATGACGCCTTGAAACGTCTCTTGAGTTAGTTGAGCAGTAATACCGAGTAACGTGGTCGGGAAACTAAGCTTAAGTTGACAGCGCTTAGCTAGGTAATCTAAAACACTGAGACCTTTTTGACGGGTAGGTTTTTTAATGGGTATCGCGTAAGACAATTTTGCGCGGGCGTAGTTCAGTGGCTAGAACGCCTGCTTGCCAAGCAGGAGGTCGTGGGTTCGACCCCCATCGCCCGCTCCATTTTCCCTTTTTCTTCAAACTACATCTTACTCTCATCGTATGGAACATCTTCCATGCTAGAGGTGTGGTACGTCCAATCCAAGAACCACCAGAAAGTTTCGAGACGGCAGAAAAGAAAAAACACTGGCCGACCGGGATTGATGCAAGCATCGCTCCCAGTCGGACCAGCGGTCGCCCGGTGACAAGCGACAAGCTTCCAGCCGGGATCAACGTTCATCGCCGAAAACGATTGCCGACGCTGAACCCGAAAATGTTGCCGGAGTAGCCGCCGGGGTAGACCCGAATGCCGCTCCGTCCTCCAGTGTAGCCGTTCCAATTCGTGCGATAGGGCGGACGGTAGGGAACATTTCGCCGCCGCGTGTTTGCCGTATTGTACTGCCGATTCGCCCCTGGGACTGAACCGCGATACAGCGGTCCAGCACCTGACTCAATCGAGCGCGCGTTCGCGGCACCATACGTTGGTGCCGGTGGGAGTTGTTTGTGGAGCGGTGGTCGCCCCGCATCGATCTCCCGCTGATTGAGTTCTCCGTACGTCTGTGAAAGTGCTGGCTCCGCCGTCACAACAAATAGTCCGATCACAGCAAAGGCTGTAATCACTTGCGTAAGTCGATGCATCGGCATCTCCCCAAAAAGAATACTTGTTTGCAAGGGACGAAACACCACTGTGTGTCGTAAACCTCTATCCACACCTAAGCATGGGTCGAATTGCCGCGCGTCTCGGCGACTCGACCCAGCTTACGTATTCTCTTCT
>CBDUGV010000295.1:0-5050 GCA_965366815.1 uncultured Bdellovibrionales bacterium
ATAGTATATCGGGGGTGTGCAGCGACAAAGCGGGCGATGCCCTGCCAGAGCCGAGCAAGTGCGGAGAAGTCTCGCTGATGCTGCTCTATGACAAATGATCGGCCCATTTCTAGGGCTGGTCCGAGCTGCTTCAAGAGTGAGGTTGAGTATTTGAACAGGGTATAGGTATAGAGGCCTTTCTTCCCGTATCGTTGAAGCACTTCATCGGCACGAGCCAGGCGATAGGCACCGATTATTTGCCGTTTCTCGCGGTTCCACATGAACAAATGGGTGTAGATGTTGTCGAATACGTCGAGGTCGATTGATCGGCCAGTCCCCTCATTGGTTCGGCGAAAGGTCACTTCGCGTAGCCGCCCAATTTCTCGCAGGCAAGCCGGTATCTCCGCTGCCTCCGCATAGTAGATATCGTAACTACCCTCTTGTAAGAGACATTGCCGTTGGGGAAGTGCGTCTACTTCCCTTGCCAACTCTTGCGGGTCAATCGGATCAATGATCGCTTCAAAACTAGATTGGGTACTACCTGCGTCAGCGCTCACTGGCGCTTTTTCATTTTTCTCGGCACTCACCATAATATGGGTGCGCAGTCGAAGGTACTCGATTGCATCTCTGTCGGTTTCAAACTCGTTCAGCCGTTTTGCTGGTATCGGCGCACCAATGCTTAATTGAACATGCCCCCTTGCGCTTCGCGAGAATTCGCGGATTAACAGCAAGGTTCTAAGCCAGGGGCTGATGAGCCCGGCCAATTGGAAGAGGGTGCTATTGCGTCCGTGAATGAACACAGGAACTACTGTCGCATTTGTTTTCTTGGCAATTCTCGCAGCGTTGGGATTCCACATTGGGTCCCGAACTTCTTTCTTTTCCCAGGTTAGGTGAGAGACGGTGCCGGAAGGGAAAATAGTCAGAAGCCCACCATCTTCGAGCCACTCAATACAATGGGACAGTCCTCTGATATTTCTGGTCGTCGATGCGGTAGTTTCAAAGGGATCCACACCGATGAGGGCGCCGGAAAATTCTGGTATTCGATTGAGCAAAAAATTAGCCATCAATCGAGAGTCGTTGCGAATTTTTGACAGGAGATGAATCAGCAGTACTCCTTCGATACAACCAAACGGGTGGTTGGCAACTAGTATCACTGGGCCGTCTTTTGGAATGCGTTCCAGGTCACCCTTGACAATCTCCCAGCTAGTACCAAATTCTTCCAGTGTGGCTGCGGCAAACTCCTCGGCTGAATCAAAGTCTCGAAGTGTGAGCCTGTCGTATCGTTTGGCGAGTGGAGTCAGCCCAAGCACCCATTCCAGTGCTCGGCAGCAGATGGACACGATGCCGCGGACCAGCGGAGATCGAAATTTCGAGGCAAATGCTAAGCGAAACGGGTTGTCCAAAATACTCCTCATAATACTGTTAAGGTAAGGGATTTACTGAAAATAGCCAGAATTCAAAAGGTAGGCTTCGGTCTAAGGGTATTGCTTAATAAATACAGATACTTGCTTGGGAGAAAAAAATTACCGAGTGAACGGTCTTGGATACCCTCTACGCGTCAGCTGGCGTATTCTTCCCACGACTATCCCACTTCAGCAGCAGGCAACCGATAAAGTAGAGAATCGGCAAACCGACGATGAAAACGATCAATCCCGAAAAGGTATGGAAAAAGCCCGTCGCAGTTTTCGGGTCATAAAAGTGGGCCAAAACGCCGGTCAGGGCGACGCGAAAGACATTCATTACAATCGCGACGAGTAATGCTGATAGAACGAGCAGAACCTTCGAAAATTTTCGCAGATCGATAAAATAACTAACGATGAATGCCAATGTCAGCAGTGCCATGACAGAGCGCATTCCGCTGCAAGCTTCTTCAACCAAGAGCCGCATAGATGGGATCTCGATGATATTCCCCGAGAGATAGACCGGTACATTCAATACTTCTAGAACAAAGGCACTGACCTTCGCCGCGAAAACCTGTAGGGGCCAGAAGATCCGCACCACAAGTGAATCGGGGAGCGGTTTCGCCATAAACAAAAGAAGTATCGGTGGTGCCAGCGTGAGCGCTGCAGTTCGTCCAAACACCAAATGAACGATTCCCAAGGTTGTAGGAAAAAAGGCAATCCAGCTCGCATAAGAAATTCCGGACGCTGCGCCGAGGAAGAAAATAAACATGCCAACGAGCACCAGCAATTCGGCAAGCAAGACACTATTCTCTTTCTTTTTCTTTTCGACCGGTAGATCTGGAGAACTCGCACGAATCAATCGTGGGACAATACTTGCACGTCTGTCCCAAAGCATGAAGCCAGCAACGATTGGTAGCAGCAAGCCATGTGAGTAGTCGTCATCATTCCAACAAATTAACGCAATCTCTTTGAGCGTTGGAAAAAATAGCAGCAGTAACAAAGAAAAAGTACCAACCGCTAGGGCGATGTCGACATGAGAACTCTTGGATAAACTTTGACTCATTCCTTAACCTTCTAATCTACGGCGAATACCTGGGCTGGAATTTCCTTGAGTCGAGCCGTCAATGCTCCAACTTGGCCATGTAATGCCCCTAATTCTGATGCACAAGATGCCAATTCGGCTCTCGCCACCTCTTCGATGTAGGAGAAGTCTTTCGCCAACTCGACCCGGTCAATTCCACCGTCGGCAATCTGGCCCGCCACATGTTTATAGGCCTCGCGAAACGAGGTCCCCTGCTTGACCATGCGGTAGGTTTCGTAGGTTGCATAAAGCTCTGGAATCATTGCTTCTTTAAGCCGTTCCTCGTTAATGCCAATTTTCGAAATCACCGCTGAGCACATCGGCAGCATCTCTTGGATATGCTCGACTGCCTTGAGCACTGGTTCTTTCGAATATTGATGATCCCGATGGTAGCCAGATGAAAGCTTCGCAATTATCCAAGTAAGCTCCTGCTCGGCGGAGCGAACTTTACCTGTTCGGGCTCGCATGAGTTCCATGACGTCTGGGTTCCGCTTCTGCGGCATGATGGATGAGCCGGTTGTGAACTCATTTGGCAGACTGAAGAATCCGTACTCCGATGAAGTAAAGAGGACGACATCACAGGCAATCTTTTCCAGGACACTTGCAATATCGACACACCAACGAATGAATTTCAACTCGTAGAAGCCGCGACTATTGATCACGTTGATCGGGTTTCGCTGCACTCGACTAAAGCCAAGCAGTTCGGCAGTCATCTCTCTATCGAGTGGGAGTGGCACGCCAAACCCGGAAGCCACTCCAAGCGGATTCGCGTTGAGCCGTTCGACGAGTTCCATTCCCTCACGAATTTGATCTAAGAGTGATTCGGCAAAACCGTGTAGCCAAATCCCCACACTTGTCGGCATCGCCGGTTGAAAGTGAGTGTAGCCAGGCATTGGGCTGGCAAGGAGCGGCTCTGCGCGCTCAAGGGTCGCAGTGCAGCACTGAATTGCCTGGTCTAAAATGACTAGAATGTTATGTCGAATATAGAGGCGCATCGCCACTAAGACTTGGTCGTTTCTCGACCTTCCGGTGTGAATTTTAAGACCAGCCTCGCCGACTTCCTCAGTGAGGAAAGTCTCAATCGCCGTGTGGCAATCTTCCAGTTCGGGGGGAATGTCGAACTTACCCTGTTGGTTGAGATCGGTGACCGCCTCAAGAGCTTTGACCAATGCCCGGGATTCTTTCGTGGTCAAGACGCCGATACGGGCCAGCATCCGGGCATGCGCAGCTGATGCGAGGGCATCCCATTCCACGAGCCGCAAGTCTAGCGCCGGGTCATTGCCGACCGTGAAGTTGTGCATTTGTTCATTAAGGGCTTCGCCTTTGTCCCAAAGTCGCTTGCGCATAGGTAATCTCTTTAATTGTGCAGTAAGATAATGCTTGTTAGCACAATTGTTACAATATCTCTAGGAAAGTAGTTCGTTGAGAACCTTTTGGTAGAGGGTTTTGCCTTGTTCAAGTTCGCTAATCGTAATGAATTCATCTGCGGTGTGCGAACGGTTCGATTGACCGGGGCCGAGAACAATTGATGGCTTAGTGGCAAAGGCCATGTCGCAGGAGCCGCCAAAGCCATAAAACTCACTCTCAGGGGCCGCTCGTACTATTGCCTGAACCAGCTCGGAGTCTTTCGGGCATTCTTGGGCTTTACGCCTGGCAACTTCCACCTCGTATGAGATGCCACGCTCGTCGAGCATATCTAAGATCCGCTCGCTATTGACCGAAGAAGTTGGGCGCACATCTACCGTCAGCTCAACTCGATCGGGAATTTGATTTACTGATTCGCCGGCCCGGATGACCGTCGGTTGAACCGTCGCCCCTCCCCACGGGGAGTCGTCCGCCAGAGGTAGGGAGCGAATTGCATCAAGCGTCTTGCTCAGTTTTAGAATCGGGTTGTCTCCTTCCCAAGGACGTGACGCGTGGCAGGCTTTTCCGTCGACGAATACCTTGATTCGCATCAACCCACGCATGCAGTAGCCTATTTTGAGGTCGGTCGGTTCACCAAAAATTCCGAAATCGTATTCAAGCGACGGCTCGAGGGTATAGAACCCATTCGATCCACGTTCCTCTTCGCAGACGAGTGCGAGAACAATTTTTCCTGAAACATTCTGGCAGGCTTCGCAGGCACTCACCATTGCGACAACCGATGCCAAGGCATCGTTGGCCCCAAGCCCATAGATGGCGTCCCCTTCGCGCTCTGCGCCAAAAGGGTCTTTCGTCCATCCGTCAGCAACCGCAACCGTGTCGATATGTGAGCAAAGTAGCAGCGTGGGCCCCTTGGTCCCCTTACCAACTTCAAGCACAAGGTTGTTTCCGCTTCTCACAGGGGGGAGCGGAAAACGCTCGCCAAGATACGACTCAAGAAACGTGACCACTTCGTCTTCGTTGCCTGAGATCGATTCGGTCGAGATCAGTTTCTCGAGTAACGCGATCATTACAGCTGCCGATAAATCATTTGCTCGAGTGCATAGAGTCGAGTCGCCCCTTCAGCGTGTGCGCCAGTATAGGCGTCAGACGACTCGCCATACACGGCGCCCTTTGCTTTGAGCATATTGAACGGAGAGTCGGCTGTCACACTTTTCACATATCC
>CBDUGV010000296.1:0-5039 GCA_965366815.1 uncultured Bdellovibrionales bacterium
TATTGGGTCTGATTTCCGCGCTAGATGATGGTGCCGCCGCCTACAGTGTTAGATTTGAAGACCAGTCCCAGGTCGTGCTACTCCCCCGCACGGGTTTTCAATTACTGCTAGATGAATTTCCGATGATGTCATTGGAACTAGCTAAGTATATGAGCAGACGACTCCGTGAATCCGATGAATTTTTACGGACAATTGCCCTTTGTACTGCGGAAGGTAAAATTGCCGAAGTGCTCGTACGGCTCAACAGTCGCTTTGGTGGAGAGCTGCGGCTGCCAATAACCCGCCGACAAATCGCAGCAATGACGGGATTAACTATAGAAACGGCTGTTCGGACAATGAAATCACTAGAGGCACGAGAGGTATTGGAGAGCAGCAGACCCGGGTCGGTGAAAATTATACGGCCGGACGAACTAAAACGCATAGCAGCAGCCTAGCGGGCTTCATTTGAGTCATTTGTTTGACTTCGATCACACCAAAACTCTCCAACAAATTCCGACAACTATGCACTCCTTATGATCTAGATCAACCTACATTGGTTACATATTCGCTCACATAAGACCCAGACACTAGGGTAGCCCCATCTAAAGGTCGATACTGGTAAAATAGCAGTGGCACTACTTTGTGGCTTTTGTCCGGCAGCTGTAGCCAGTCAAGCCAAAGTGCATTTTCCCATTTGAAGAGAGAAGAACTCGTGAAACTCGTTCAAAAGATTTCCATACTTTCACTTGCCTTGACGATTGGTTGTGCAGTCTCACTTAGCGTGCTGTTGTACGGTGTTGCGACTGACATTCTGACTGAACAAGCGCTTCGGCGAGTGAGAGCGTCGGCAGAACGAATTGAATCGCGAGTCCTAGACACGACTCAACGCTACAACGAATGGATTTCATTAATTGCAACTCGGACTCAGCTTCGATCTAGCTTGCAGGGTTATAACAGTAGCAAAGGGGTTCAGAGAGCAAACATTGGTAAACGAATCACGGCGATAGTTAAAGACGCCCGAGTCTCGGACGAAACGATTGAGCGTATTGAGGTCTTTGCCAATGATGGCAGCTTGGTTGCCACAACGGATCAAACGAACGTCTCTATAGAGTTAAGCCCGGTAGGTGAACTTCGAACAGTAACTCCGAATCTGTCAATCCAAGTAGATAAGAACCAGATAGTCCGTCTGGTGGTTCGAAAAGCACTTTTTCTTGGTGAAGAGCGAATAGGCCAAGTCATTTGTACAATTAAACCATCCCATATTTTTGAAGCCTTGCGTAAACCGCTTGGCCTCGGATCTACGGAGGAAGTTTTAATCGCCGATAAGCTGGATGACGAACACGTCATGGTGCTTTTTTCAAATGGCGCGATTAATGAACCCGTCGGCGAACAACTCGCCAAAAAGGTAAAGCTTCACAAAACCATGCCCCTTGCACGAGGGGCGAAGGGGATAGAGGAAGACGTTGCTGGTTTGACTGACCATAACGGACGAAGAGTCTTTGCCTCCTCTCGTATCATTGAGCCGCTCAACTGGATCGTGGTGGTTAAGGTCGACGAGCGCCAGGCTCTTGCTCCCTTGGCTCGCTTTCGAACGGCACTGGTTTGGTTCCTGGCTTTCGCCGCGACGGCGGCAGTTGCGATTTCAATTCTATTTGCACGTACTATTGCTCGTCCGATAGTTAAACTTGCACATGCTGCACGTTTAGTCGGGAAAGGAAACTTTACAAGCCAGGTTGCACCCGAGGCAGACGGTGAAGTTGGCGAGTTGATCTCTGCGTTTAACAGCATGATGACTGAACTGACGACGTCGCAAAGCAGAATTCAGGAAGTCCTTGGATATATTCAGGCTGCCGAACAACAAACAAAAGCAGTTCTAGATTCCTGTCTTGACGCGGTAGTATCGATGGATATCGATGGAAACGTATTGTACTGGAATCCCTCAGCCGAGCGGGTATTTGGCTACTCGTCAAGCGAGTTGTTAGACAACTCACTGGTTGAATACATCATTCCCCCTAGGTTTCGAGAACGATTTAGGCGTGCTTTTCAGCAACATACCGAATCAGGTGAGTCGTCGCTACTTGGCAAACGGTTTAGGGCGCTGGGCTTGCATAGAGATGGCTATGAAATTCCCGTCGAGGTTGTCTCCAGCGTTGTTGAAGGTGTTGATTCACCGATCATTACTGGATTCATCCGCGACCTGAGAGACGAAGAACAAGCTGTGGCTAATCGAAATCGACTGGCTTCCATGGTTGAGTTTTCAGATGATGCCATCGTGTCTAAAAGCTTAGACGGTACTATCCTCACCTGGAATGAAGCGGCACAAAATATCTATGGCTACGATGCGGAGTACGCAATAGGCAAGCCGATTTCACTTATCGTTCCGAAAGATCATCTTGGTGAACTTGAAGAAATTCTCAGTAAAATCGCCAACGGTGAGCCGATAAGTAGCCTCGAAACGGACCGCTTGCGCAAGGATGGTTCTCGCATACAAGTATCGCTTACGGTTTCGCCACTGACAAATGACACAGGCGAGATAGTAGCAATCTCAGAGATTAGCAGAGATGTTACGATACAGAAGCATCAGCAAGCGCAGATTCTTAGTTCCCTCCGGGAGAAAGAGACCCTGCTCAAAGAAATCCACCATCGCGTAAAGAACAACTTGCAAATTATCTCGAGCCTGCTTTCATTGCAGTCCTCGTATGTAGAAGATAAGTCACTTCAAAAATACTTTCGCACCTCCGAGCAGCGGGTCCAATCTATGGCGTTGGTGCATGAACGCTTGTACCAATCTGAACAGCTGTCGAGGATCGATTTCTCGTCCTACATCGAGCACCTTGTGCCGGATCTGTTTCGCACTTATTCCGTGGAACAGTCGTCAATTGAGCTAACTACCAACATTGAGCCGATTCAGCTCACCATTGAACAGGCGATACCCTGTGGTTTGTTGGTAAACGAGTTGATAAGCAATGCACTGAAACATGCCTTCCGAGATCGCACGCAGGGAGTAATTCAAGTGGATTTTGTGAGCGACGGAGGGGAGGTAATTCTCATGGTATCCGACAACGGATGTGGGTTCAAAGACGATATTGATGTTTTAATGCCAAGTACTTTGGGTTTGGAGCTTGTTTCAACTCTATGCCAGCAACTGAATGCTGAAGTGGATTGGAATTTTGAAGGCGGAACCAGGATTAGAGTGCGATTTGCCCACGCTATAGATGACGACAAAATGGAGAAGTTCAATGGAGAATGCGAACATACTAGTGTGTGAAGACGAGTGTTTAGTCGCAAAGGATATTCAACGCTCTCTAAAGATTCAAGGATACTCTGTGGCGGGAATCGCCGCGAGCGGTCGGGAAGCATTGGAGGTCGCCGATCAGCATAGACCAAACCTCGCGTTAATGGATATTCGCATCAAAGGACCACTAGACGGGATTGAGACGGCACAGCTTCTCAAAGAGCAATTCAATATTCCTAGCATATTTCTTACCGCCTATGCGGACGACACCACCCTTGCAAATGCCAAAGTCGCAGAGCCCTTAGGCTATCTACTAAAGCCCTTCAAGCGGTTTGAGTTGAGGACTACTATTGAAACCGGTTTATATCGGTTTAACAAGCAACAGCAGCTGATTGAAACGGCACATACGCATTTCATCGACCCTTGTTCAATGACTGAACTAGTTGAATGTGTCGAATTGTTCGAGCGTAATCTGGCGAATATTCAACGCCGCGACTCACATTCACGAATATTGACGAAAATCGGCCATACGCTGAGGCAGGAACTCAACGTGTTAGGCATACTGCTAAAGCGGCTTGGCGTCGATGATACTCTTTCGGAATCGCAGATCAAACGAATACGCGGAGCACTTATTCGCTATGAATCTCTCTCAGAGTTTGCCAATGAGCTCTTGCAAACCTCTAAACCAAATGAGCTTGATCTATCCGAGATCGACATAAAACATTTGTTAATGCGAGCCATGAAAAACTTTTCAGAGACGCTAGAAACGTCGGTGTCCTTTGCAACGGGTTTTGCCGAACAGTCGCTCGTTGTTTCTGTTGACAACGCACTAGTTGAGAAATTGTTTTGTGAATTGTTCCGAAATGCCGTTGATTCAATGCAGGAGACTCCAGTGATCGCTATTGAAACAAGTCGGGAATTTGAGAACTACCCTGAGCGGTCTAACCCCAAGGGACAGCGAGGTTGGTACGTGTCGATTCAGGTAACTGACTTCGGCCCGGGCATTGCTTCTGAGATGCAACCTCATTTATTCGAACCATTCTTTACGCAATCAAATCGACTTGATGCCGAAGGAATGGGGCTCCTTTTTGTTGACCAAGTGGCGCGTGAGCACGGAGGTTGGGTTGAGGTAAAGTCAGACGAAGGCGGATACACCGCGGTCACCGTCTATTTGCCGGAAGTCCGTAGCGAAGTTCCCCAGCTTCTCTCCAGTATGCACGCAGCAACCCTAGCGATCAGTCCAGAAGAGCCTTCAGTGGTCGTTGTGGTTGGCTCAGAGGGCACAGTTGGACGGGTAAAGGAGTGTCTGGGCTCAGAAGGTACAGTGCTATTCACGTTCTCCGAGATCAATTCGGCGGTGGATTGGTGCGGACGTCAAGAAGGTGTGGTCGATAGTATCGTGCTTCGTTGCACGAGCGATGACGTTCACAATGTCAAGAAATGGATTGAGCGTATTGAATCTATCGAAGCGGACATAAGAATTGCAGTTGTTGTAGATGACGAGGCTTTACAACTTACATTAGAAGAACAGCTCGAACAGAATATCGCGATATTCCAATTGTCTGATGACTCCTCAAGATTGAGTAATTGGACTTCATTAGAGGACACTACTGCACATGGAAACCTGTATAAGCAGTAAAGTAGCTGAATCCCGCGACGCCGGCCGCATATTGATATGCGAGGACGAACGAATTGTTGCAAAGGATCTCGCCAGGACGTTGACGAAAGCCGGACACGAAGTTGTCGGCATCGCTGAGTCTCGAAACAAGGCGTTGGGCTTGGCCCGAACGCATCTACCCGATTTAGCTTTGATGGATATACGTAT
>CBDUGV010000297.1:0-5036 GCA_965366815.1 uncultured Bdellovibrionales bacterium
GGTGGCCTCATTGAGCTTCGCTTGCAGGCGTTGCTCCTCGAGTCGCCACTTGTCTTGAGCCTGGGCCTCAATCTCCTGCACCTTCGTAAATGGACGTGTGAACTTGCCGCGAGATCTCAGTCCAATAAGGTCATCCGAACCAGTCAGGTTCTCAACAGAGTTTGCGGCAAAAATAAGGTTATCATTGAGCAGCGACACAATTCTTGTGCCCATGAAGCTCTGCACAGCCGCCGAATAGGGGTCAGCTAAAAAATCGACGTCCGCAACAACAATGATGGTGGCATCATCAACACCCTCTGGCAGATGTCCACCCTCAGAAGACATTGCCGCATCCCCTTCCGCACCTGGCTTGTTCTTAAAAGCACTCTTGAGCTTACCGTGCACTTTGGCAGCGAGCACATACGACTCAGTGCCTCTGCGGGCCTTTCGCAACAACTCAGTCGGATTCTGTGCGGCAAATTTATAGTCCTGCTCCTCAAGCAGCATTGCCTCTTTCGTCGTTTGAAACAGCGGCTCTATTTCTACTCCCTCAAGGTCAGTGAGCTCCAATGCACCTGGCCAAGGAAAGAGCACGTTGTCCAAGCTCGCAGAAACTACCTGGTCGCGGTTGACCAGTCCGCTCTGCTCATCAGCATTATTAAGGGTAAGCCAGACGACAAAATTCTCTGGTTGCTGACCTTGTCGAGAAGCAACCTTGGTCGCCAGATTCAAATCCGCAACCATCTTCTTACCCATGAAGCCAACACCCCAGGTAGAGAGTTCTGGTAAGTTCGAACTCTTATCTGCAAACATACCAGCCATCGGATTGCCGGGTTGTCCGGCTTCATTGTCCAGCGAGCAATAGGGGTCCACCGCGACAAACAGCTTTCCACCCTTCATGACGTATTGATCAATTGCGTAGCGAGTTTGTTCTGGAAGATTCTTCGGATGAATCACCATCAAGACGTCAACATCATCTGCAACTGAAGCAATGTCCGTCCCGAGGTAATCGATATCGGCAAGACGTCCGAGCTGTGAGACAAGTACCCAAGGCGGTGTGCCTTGTTGAGGCATCATCCCTGGCTGAGCCGGCGGAGTCTCTCCTTGCAGCTTGAGTGGAGAGATAATCCCAATCTTCGGCTTACTTTGATCGCTGAGCGAAACGATGACCTTACTAATGTCGTATTCAAGAAACTCCTGACGAGACAAATTGAAGATTGGCACTACCTCTTCTTGTCCGAGGCCATTCACCGCAGCTAAACCGAGAAACAGGCGATCTCCAGTCGGCAGTTGCATTGGCGTGAGGCCATACTTTTGGGCCCATTCTTCATCCTCAGAATCAGGTCTTGGATCGTGAATTTCGAGATCTATCTTATCGCCGCCAACCCGGTCGTATTCTTTCAGCAAATCCTGCACTCGCGTGGCGTACAGCTTTACCGCGGAAAAGCGCGAGCTATCGGTTTTGCTGTAATAGAACCGCAACTTGATTGGTTGGTCGATGGACGCGAGAATATTCTTCGTACCAGGCGACAGGCTATAGAGATTCTCTTCAGTCAGATCAATAAAGAATCTGCTAAAGGCAGCGTTACTAATGCTATTAATTAACAGGACGATCCCTGCTAAAATAACTATCCCTGAAATCGAAAGTAGCGTTCGTTGCATTATCCCTTTCCTACCTAGTTCGCCTTCTTTCGGTCGATAATAATTACTCCTGCAAGCAGGCTGAAAATAATAATTGATGCGAAGTAGACAAAGTCCGCCAGATTCACAACCCCGCGCTGTATCGCCTCAAAATGATAGGGGACGCTCAGATTGACTACCTGATCCACGAATCCCGAAGGGAAGATCTGCGCGAGCAAACTAATCACTGGGTCGAATCCAAGTAGAATAAATACCAGGCAGATACTCGTCGCGACAACGAAGCTGATTACTTGATTGCTGGTCAACGCCGACACGCAGCACCCAATAGAGAGAAACGCTCCTGCCATGAGGAAGCTACCGATGTACCCAGCAGCGACCACACCGAGGTCCGGGTCTCCAAGATAGCAAGTCGTAAGAACAATCGGGAACGTCAAAAACAAGGCAAACCCGAGAAAGGCCCAGGCAGCGAGAAACTTGCCAAGCATCGCGTCAAACAAATTGACCGGAAGGGTCAACAAGAGTTCAATCGACCCACTTCGCCGCTCCTCAGCCCAAAGCCGCATGGAGATTGCTGGGACGATGAAAAGGTACAGCCAGGCGTGCCATACGAAAAAAGACCGCAAATCGGCTTGTCCCTGCTCGTAGAAGTTACCTAAGCGAAAAGTAAAAAAGCCGTTCAGCACGAGAAATACTGTTAAGAAAATCAGCGCTATCGGAGTAGAGAAATAAGAGCCAAACTCTCTTTTCAGAATGACTTTATACGCACTAGTTACCATTGCCAGCACCTGCCTCCCAACTATTGAGTTAACTGTCTAAAAACTTCGTCCAACTTTCCAGAAGGAGAAAGTTTCTTCAGCTCTTCCGGTGTGTCGTCAGCAACAATCTTGCCGTTGGCAATAATGATTGCTCGGCTGCACACCGCATCAACCTCTTCAAGAATATGGGTTGAGAGTATCAAACACTTATCTTGCATTGAGTTGATTAAGGTTCGAACTTCATGTTTTTGATTCGGGTCAAGACCGTCAGTCGGCTCATCTAAAATGAGAATATCGGGATCGTGAATAAGCGCCTGCGCAAGACCAACCCTTCGACGATACCCTTTCGAAAGTGTTTCAACACGCTGCTGCATTACCCGGTCAAGGCTGGTCAGTTCGACCACTCGATCGATGGCCGACTTTTGCTCTAGCTTTGGAATCTCGCGCACGTCGGCGATAAACCGAAGAAAATCTGAAACGATCATCTCCCCATAGAGCGGCGCACTTTCAGGTAGATACCCCAAGCTCTTGCGAACCTGGAGAGATTCTTCGGTAACATCAAATCCGTTTACTCGCGCAGTTCCAAAACTAGGAGTGAGGAAGCAGGTAAGCATCTTCATCGTAGTTGATTTCCCTGCTCCGTTTGGCCCTAGGAAACCCAATACCTCACCTCGGTTTACAGAAAAGCTCAGACCATCTACTGCCTTGATGTCACCGAAATATCGGCCAAGTCCATCTACCTCAATCATCTGTTCTCTAATCCTCTTCTCGTCCGAAATTCACGAAAGTACTGTTGCTTAGGAATCTACTGGCCAATTTGCCGGCTACGGCAAGGGCACACTGTCCAACAGGCCGCCGGCCAACACAAGCCAATCGATTGAAAATATTGTCATTAGGCATTTTCTCGTCAAGAGGCCTTTCGGAAAAATTTAGCAGCCCAAACTATGCAGAGCCAACAAATAGCGCTTGAGATAAGTATTGGGCCTCAGATAATCTGCGTCTTTATCACAGGTTGGGGCCAAGCATAATTCTTCCGATCGGAGTTATCATTCATGGATGAGTATGCTAGGATATTGTTCCTTCAACCTATTTACTATTCAAACGGTAGGAAATAAGCAATGAGCAATTCAACCTCGAGCCAGGGAATGACCTTGAAAGTAGGACTGGCTGAGATGCTTAAGGGCGGCGTCATTATGGACGTCGTGAATGCCGAACAGGCCAGTATTGCCGAGGAGTCCGGGGCAGTAGCGGTTATGGCACTTGAGCGCGTCCCGGCGGACATTCGTCGCGAGGGCGGTATCGCCCGAATGGCGCAGATCGATATCATTGAGAAAATCATGGCCACCGTCAGTGTGCCGGTGATGGCCAAGGTTCGAATCGGTCATTTTGCAGAAGCACAAATTCTCCAAGAGCTTGGCGTCGACTTTATCGACGAAAGTGAGGTGCTAACTCCAGCCGATGAACAGTTTCACATCAATAAGCACGACTACACGGTACCATTTGTCTGTGGGGCAACCGACCTCGGTGAGGCACTGCGCCGCACGGCTGAAGGTGCTGCAATGCTGCGCTCAAAAGGTGAAGCCGGCACTGGTAATATCGTTGAAGCAACTCGCCACATGCGAGCAATTACCTCTGCCATTGCCAGATTAGCGGATATGAAAGATGAGCAGCTTCAACAAGTCGCAACCGAGTATCGCTGCCCGGTGGAGCTTGTGAAAATGGTTGCCGCTGACGGCAAACTTCCTGTTCCGCTATTCTCCGCTGGAGGCATCGCCTCTCCCGCTGATGCGGCGATGATGATGCAGCTCGGTGCTGAGACGGTGTTCGTCGGCTCTGGCATCTTCAAATCAGAAGACCCTGCTGCTCGTGCGAGAGCTATCGTCAAAGCGGTCGCACACTACAGCGAACCCAAGGTGCTTCTAGAGGTTTCTCGTGAACTTCGAAGCGCGATGGACGGTATCGACATTCAGAAAATCAATAAGGAAGATCTGCTGCATCGCCGTGGTTGGTAGCCCGAAAGTCGGCATTCTAGCGCTACAGGGTGACTTCGAAAAGCACCGTCTCGCGCTGCAGGGAGCAGATGTCCCTACTGTACTGATTCGCAAAGAAGAGGAGCTAGCTGCGGTCGACGCTTTGGTGCTCCCCGGCGGCGAATCTACCGCGCTATTACGACTCACTGATCAGTCTTTTCGCAAAACACTTGCTGAGGTAGTGCAGAGCGGGGTCCCAACTCTTGCGACCTGCGCCGGGCTTATTCTGATTGCAGCTGAGGTGAGCAATCCACCGCAAGAGTCGCTTGCGCTCTTAGACATTTCGGTCGCACGAAACGGGTACGGTCGACAGCTCGACTCCTTCGTGAGTCCCGCACTCGAGCTTACAGAAAAAGGGAAAGCTACCTTTTCGCAATTCAATGCAAATAGACCTATCGAGGGGGTCTTCATTCGGGCACCGCGTATCACACGAGTCGGACCCGAGGTGAACGTCCTTTGCAAACACGAAGACGAGCCGGTGTTAGTACAGCAAGACCATATTCTTGGCGCAACCTTCCATCCTGAACTCTGCACGCTCCCATCCCTCATCCACCAAGCGCTTAGTGCCATGCTGTAGCGCTCAGGGGCAAAAAAAATGTCACTGTATTAGACCCTTCCTCATAACGAATGG
>CBDUGV010000298.1:0-5028 GCA_965366815.1 uncultured Bdellovibrionales bacterium
ATCTACACCTTGAGTACTGATGCGAAAATCACTTCCAATCTCCACACCAGTAGTGGCGTCTACTCGCTGACCGTATATCTCAAACTCATCATCGACGAGCGAACCGCTGTTGTCGTCGGCTTCCCAAACCACCAGGAATTCATTCGCCGTGCTGTTAAAGGCGATGTCAGCTCGAGTTGCTGAGAACGCAGCATTACCCGCTGGACCCGCTTCACTCAGCGGCACATCGTTTGAACCAATCTCAGTTGAGCCGGTTCCCTGAATATCGAAATTGTATGGATCTTCGTTCGCATCGTCGTTTTCGATGCTTAGCGTTGCGCTGCGCAATCCAAGCGCGCTTGGACTAAACTCAACTGTAAAGGTAGAACTCCCTCCACCAGAAGCAACAGTTGCTGCTGGCTGAGCACTCACCGTGAAATCAGCAGCGTGTGAGCCACTCACCGCTACGCGCGGTATGCCAGAGAGGTTGAGAGTATCTGTACCGGTGTTGGTAACAGTGAAGACGACTTGTCGAGTACCACCGTCAATTCCAACATCACCAAAATCTGTATTGTCAGTAAAACTAGGCGTAGCATCACCGTCGGCTATTGTTGCACCGTTCCCTTCAATGGCAATTTCTGGCTCTACTCCGGTTCCCTGGATGTCGAAATTGTAAGGATTCTCGTCGCGGTCATCATTTGCAATAGTTAGATTTGCAGTACGTAGGCCCGATACACTTGGCGAAAAGCGAACGGTAAAAGTCGTTGAGCCACCTCCTGAAGCAACAGAGCTTGCTGGCTGAACGGTTACCGAAAAATCGGCGGCGTGAGTCCCACCAATAGAGACACGAGGAGAGCCACTCAGATTGAGGGTGTCAGTGCCGCTGTTTGCAATCGTAAAAACGCGATCAAAGGTAGCACCCACCACGTCGACGTTTCCAAAATCGGTGTGATCGGCAAGCGATGGACTCGCATCACCATCTGAGATGGATACAGAGTTTCCTGTAACATCCATTTCTGGCTCTATACCTGTTCCGAGAATATCGAAATTGTATGGATTCTCATCACCGTCGTCATTCGCAACTGTCAGAGTCGCGCTTCGTGCACCAGAATCACTTGGATTGAACTGAACAGTAAAAGTGGTCGTGCCACCCCCATTTGCTACAGTCGCATTCGGTTGAACCGTAACAGTAAAATCAGCCGCATGAGTTCCACTGACCGCAACCCGAGGAGTGCCATTTAAATTTAAAATGTCTGTACCGGTGTTTCGAACGGTAAATGTGCGATTGAATGTGCCACCTACCACATCTATCGAGCCAAAATCGGTGTGATCGCTGGCCGAAGGAGTTACATCTCCGTCAGCTATGGAAACGCTGTTGCCTTGAATATCTATTTCGGGAGCAATGCCTGTTCCCTGAATTGAGAAGTTATAGGGGTTTTCATCTGCATCATCGTTGTCAATTGAAATTGTAGCGCTTCGCACCCCGACCGCACTGGGGTCAAACTCAATGAGAAACGCAGTCGCCGACGACGGGTTGACCGGAGTACTCGGTAAGACAAATAAACTGAAGTCAGCTGCATGAGTTCCACCGATTGAAACTGTTGGGGCCCCAGTCAGATTGAGGTTTGAGGAACCATTGTTCAGAATGACAAAAGTTCGAATTATACTACCACTGTTGGCATTCGTTGACCCAAAGTTGGTATCGTCAGCTGATGACGGTGTGCTATCGCCATCGACAATCACAATGCTATTGCCCTGAACTTCCATCTCTGGCTGCGCTTCTGCACTGCCGACGCTAAGGCATACACAAAGGAGGGAGAGAAGAAGAAACCGTGAATAGGTAAAGTAGTACATGGCTCTAGGTCGGCTTGTGTGGCGGCATCTTGCTTCGATTTCAAGACACGCTCTTTTCTGCAGTTTGAATCAACTTCTACTTCGAAGACACTAGGTATAGATGTCTCTTTTGCTGGAAAGAATCAGGGGATTCGCCGATTGCTGAGTTAATTCAACAGAAATAAGTGCCCGAGAATTCAGAGAATTCCCTTGAGCTAGCAGTAAGCACTCGCATGCATCTCACCTTGTCGGCATACATTAGTGCAAATTGGATCGAATCTAGGTCTAAATGAAAAGATTTCAACAGTAGTGAAGTAGGTATCTCGCCAAGCAACATCTATAGACTTTTTGTAACTCCCACCGCGCGAGCCACCGTCGAGCGCGGCATTACGATAGATCGCCGGATTCAACAATAGTGTGAGCAATTGTCTCTGCGATACTGCGAGCGAGAACTCTCTTCCCTCTGTCGGTCATATGACACATATCGGTAAAATGAACACTGTCGGTTGGAATCTGGCCCGAAGTGAAAGCAGCTGGAATATGGTGCTGCTCAGACAGTTGTCGAACTATCTCATTGTGTGCAGCTACTCCGACTAAAGTCGAAGCACGTGTGCCCCAAAAGTGCTGCATTCGACTCTCTTCACTCTCGATTACTGCTTGCAGCGTACTGTCAGTGGTTGGTTCAGCAACAGCAAAAGTTGAAAGTACTACCGAAATTCCTAGCTCTTGGGCCCGAGTGATAATCGCCTCGAGATTGCGTTTAAAGATTGCTCCACTTCGAATCGGAAGCATCTTGAAATCTGGAGTTGAGCGAATTCTCTTATCAATAATATGGTAACGAACAAAATCCCAGAAGAGCAATCGATTGGTAGATTTCCAATTAAAAAAGCCGACTTGCGGCACATCCCTTAACCAACGAAACGAATTGTAGATATTGTCGTTGATCCCCAAATAGAGGGCAATGACATCCGGCTCGTACTGAAGCAGGCGTTGCTCGAAGACGACTCGATTTGTATGGGAAGTGTAGCGAGGCCGTCCACAGGAGTGTACCACTACTTCTCCGGGATAGCTGTCGCTCAGTATTTTCTGCACCTCAGCTGGATAGACTGCGGAAAAGGAAGTCGAGCCGCCAAGCAGGAATACTCTCAACTGATCTTTGGGTTTCGGAATCTGCAGTTCGGGTCCGATACAACCAATGCCATTGATCAGAACCTCACCCACCCGTGGTCCCGGCTGATACTCATATAACAACTGCTCGTCAAATCGCATTCCGTCTGGCGTTCGATACCAAACGAGTCCGCGAGTAAACAGCTCGGCACTGCACAGCAACAGGCCGCTCACAAAAAGTAAGAGCAATACTCCGTTGGTCCGAGAACTATCGGAACTTTTGCGTTGATTTTGCAATGCATTGACCTCCACGAGAGTAGATCACTAGCACTGGACTCACCTGTTAACTCACACAGCAGTATGTATTCTTGCCCATATCAACATCAATTTGACTAGCGATTATTTTGCGGTAGCTCAATTGAAGTACGGCATCTTTTTAGCGCTACTATTTATGGTATTCGACGGAATCGTGCTAGACAACAGCCTGTCACGATCTAACAAAGGAGCGACTATGCGAATTGTACAAATTGTGAACGAAAGCGGCGCCTCGCATGTTGCTGTAGTTAGCCCAGATGGCGAGACGTTACAGATTGTCGCGAACACTTCAAGCTCATACCAGCTGGCGATGGACGCGATTTCTGAAAAAACCAATATCGCATCTCTTATCTCAACACGTGGGTTTAGCTCCACCGTGCATTACGACGAGGTCGTGCAAGAAAAGCGTTTGAAAGCTCCACTTGCTCATCCAGATCCACTGCACTGCTTTGTCACCGGGACTGGACTCACCCATCTTGGCAGCGCAAATGCTCGAAACAAGATGCATCAGTTGACTGATGCTGAACAACTCACAGACAGCATGAAGATGTTTGCAATGGGTGTTGAAAATGGCAAGCCAGCCCACGGGTCAATCGGCGTGCAACCAGAGTGGTTCTATAAGGGAAATGGCAGTTCACTCGTTGGCCCCGAAGAAGATCTCACTTTGCCAGCCTATGCCGACGATGGTGGGGAAGAGCCAGAAATAGTCGGGGTCTATTTGATCGCTGCGGATCGCATTCCGTATAGAATCGGCTACGCACTGGGGAACGAATATTCAGACCATGTCATGGAACGTCAAAACTATCTTTGGCTCGCGCCATCCAAGATTCGCACCTGCTCTTTTGGACCGGAGTTGTTACTCGGTGAGCTCCCCTCACATATTGAAGGTGTTTCTCGAATCATTCGGGGAACTGAGATCTTCTGGGAAAAGCCCTTCATAAGTGGCGAAGAAAATATGTCGCACAGTATATCGAATCTCGAGTATCACCACTTTAAGTATCCTATTTTTCGTGAACCCGGCACAGTTCATGTTCACTACTTCGGCACCGGCACTGCGAGCTTCGCAGATGGAGTTGTGGCAAAGGATGGCGATGTATTCGAAATCGAATCAGCCCTCTTTGGCAGACCACTCAGAAACCCGCTCCGATCAATTGCAGCCGAGCAGTTCTCCGTTCTGAGTCTATAAGCAGTTAAGTAATTTTCAGGATTCTTTCTGCGTTGAGATACATGAATTTGGGGAGCATCGCTTGATATCCCTGCTGCCAGACCCAATACCATTGCCGAGCAAATGAGTCGGCAATTGCCTGACTCTGCTCAGAATACTGAGCACCCATGATACTGACAGGATAGTTGGATTCCATAACTATTGCCTCTGGCCCAAGTCGCTGGAACACTTCCTCGTAAAACGGAGCGAAGGTTTCAAGGGGAAGCCCACGAGCTCCCGACAAGGCAGCTTCCTCATCGAGACCACCTATCTTGACGACAACCTCTGCGCGCTCGGCCGCCAGCCCATCGAGAAACTGTTTGTACTCCTCGCTTGGAATAGCCGATTCAACGTCTTTCGGTTTTCCACAGTGATTGATGATGAACCGCCCATCCGGAAAGGCGTGAATCAAATCGAGCACATGCGGGAACTGGCCAAGCCGCTCTTTGCATAAAATCTCAATCGCCAACCCGGCTTCTACTATCGCAGCAATGCCATCGAGATAGCGGTTGCCGCCAAACGGATTTACATTTGGAGCTGCGTTCTGTGGATAGATGTTTCGAACTGAGACTACATTTGGATCAGCTTGC
>CBDUGV010000299.1:0-5012 GCA_965366815.1 uncultured Bdellovibrionales bacterium
AAGTTGTTGCCGAGTATTTTCTCGCTCAACGAGTTAAGGCCGGTAAGGACAAGGCGGCGTATCTTTCATCACTCGCCGATCATCACGCTGTAATTGTCGCTGCTATGAAGACAAAACAGTCTGCTGATGCTGCAACGGTAAAGGAGCTTGATGATGCTATCGCAGCACTAGCGAAGCATTACCATTCACATTAAATAGCTCTAACTAGTCTCGGGTGAATATTCTGGCATAGGTGGGCGCAATATCTACTCGCTCACCCTTGCCGGAACATCGATGACCAGCGGGGTATGCCCCGTGTGTTTGAGAAACTTTTCCAGATCGGCATGTGAAATAACGAGGGTACTCGTGTTGATCAGAGGATGGGCCTGAATCGCTTCCGCAGCCCATATCTCCGCGTCAATTATCAATTCGACTGCCACCTGAGAATCATTTGCCAAAGCAAGGAGGCTTACAGAACCTGGTTCTATTCCCAGATATGTGTTGAGCCGTTCAGCTGAGGCGAAACTCAATTTGCTTACATCGAGACTCTTTGCCAGTAGCCCAATGTCTACTGCCTTATTGTATCCAACGACTACCAGGAGATGCCGCTTTCCTTTCTTATCGCGCAGAAACAGATTCTTGGTGTGGGCTGCAGGTAGGTCAGGAACTAAGGCCTCAGCTTCGTCGCAGGTAAAGACAGCCGGATGGTCGTGTTTTTGATAGGCGATCTGAAGATCGTCGAGGGTTTGCAGAATATTCATCTAGGTAAGAGTAAAGTAATTGCTTTGCTTGGGCAATAAAAGGAGAGAATTAATCCTGTTTGAGAAGTGAGTTGGGTGCTTTTCGGAGGTCTTCAATCAGCGATTGTGAATCGGCAGTGTCTTTGTCTTTGTCTTTGTCTTTGTCTTTCTCTTTCTCGTCTAGAGGTTCCTCCGTTGCATCAGAATTCTCGAGCCCAAACGAACTTCCTGCCTCAAGTGACGGGTCCTTTGCTACATCTGATTCTATCGCTTCGACAGCCTCTGAATTAGCAGCCTCTGAATTAGCAGCCTCGGAATCGGCACCTTCCGCCGCTGTATCCAGTTCGTCTTGTGACTGTTCTTGGATAAAGGTCTTTATTTGGTCTCGGCGCTTATGCGCTTCAACTGCGACTTCCGTCAGCTCTTTTACACTGTGCGTCAAATCTTTGATTATGTGCGAGCTACGCGAGATAGTCGCCTCAACGTCTTTCACAGGTCTTTCTGAAGTTCCAGCAACGATTAGGCCTACAAACGCTATGAGGCAGATGAATGTCATCAAGGGTGCAACGCGAATTAAGCTGAAGTCCAAACCACTAAACATCGATTGAAATACGGCTTGCGCACCGGGCTTTTCGAGGTTCGGTGACAACATGGTCCCTTTGGAACCGGTTGCATTCTCATCCAGGATTTCAATAAATTCTTCAACAGTGCTGAATCGGTCATCCGCCATATGAGCGCAGGCTTTGTCGACGAGGTCACTTAACCACAAGGGTGCTTCGCTAAATACATCTTTGAGATGCGGAAACTTCTCCCGGCAAACCATTGCACCAAGCTCATAGGGCGAGGCTGCTTCGAAGGGGAGTCTGCGTGCGACCATTTGAAAAGCGATGACACCCAGTGAGTAGATATCGGTTCGTGAGTCTACGTTTTGCCCACGCATTTGCTCTGGAGACATATAGGCCGGGGAGCCAACTGCTTCGCCGGCTTGCGTGAGCTTGATTTGAAAATCCCCTGTCTTTGCCAGACCAAAATCGGCGAGTTTTATCTCTCCGTTTCCACCGATCAAGACATTCGCCGGTTTTACATCTCTATGTACCACACCTCTCGCATGTGCGTAGGCGAGGGGAACTGCTATCGACCTAAGGATTCCAATTATGTCGGTCAGTGGGAGTGGTTCAAACGCCGAGCGGCCAATGAGTTGTTCAAGGTTGATCCCATCGAGGTACTCCATCGCAATGTAATGGAGACCGTTTCCTGCTTGGCCGAATTCGAACGTTCGTATAATGCCTTCGTGAGTGAGAGTGCGAGTTATCATCACCTCACTGCGAAAGCGTTCCAGATCGATTTGTTCATTGGTCAATGCGGAAGAGAGAATTTTTAGGGCGCAAGGCTGGTTGTTGAGCTCCTTGTCGTAGGCCTTGTACACAGCACTCATTGCGCCGGCGCCTACCATTTTGGCAATTTCGTATCGGTCAGCAATTCTGCTGCCCATGCCGATGCCAAGCGGATTAAACCTCTTTTCGTTCATATAAACCCCAACCAATCAAAAGCCTTGTATAGTGGATCGTCAAGTTCCGGTAATTACTTGAGAAATCTCATGGATAGGCTGGTTCTCGGCAATTTTAGGTGTGATTCCACGGGACTGGGGCTATCTGCGAGATTGCCCGTGGTCTACTGTTAGCGAAATACTGAGCGCAGGAAGTACCATGCGTGAATTGGGCGAAGCTTCGAACTGCCTCCTGATCGCACGCCAAACTCGTAAAAGACTTCGGCGCGCTGATAGCTCTCAGGCTTTAAGCAGCGCAAAATATCGAAAAGTATTTTGTACCCAGCGAGCTCAAAGCGTTCTCGCTCGGCGGCAACCAAAGCGCGAACTAACTCGGTTCGGGCACCGAATAATCCAGACATCGGATCGCTCACCCCAAGCCCACGCCGACGAAGCACATACTTCGCCGCTGCCGTAGCGATTCGGGTTACCAACACTCTATGAAATGGTTGCTGCTCCACGTACGGAAGGCGAGAGGCAGATACAAGATCTATTCCTTTTGAAAACTCATCTACAATGCTCCCGACAACAGTGGCGGGGTGTTGTAAGTCACCGTCCATAACGATGAAGTAGTCGGTCGAAACTTGTTCAAGTGCGTCGAGTACGCTCACGGTAATGCCGCGAACACTGCTCTGTCGCCGCTCAAGTAACCGCACACTTGTCTGAGCGCTACGGGCGGCAAACTCTTGGACGATACGAGCGGTTGCATCGCTGCTTTCATCGTCAACTACAATTACATGGATACCAGTATACTGTTCACAGAGCTGTGAGAGCAGCGGCTGAATGGTCCGCTCTTCATTGAGCGTTGGGATAACTACCGTGATTTCCGAGAATTGAATTCTCTTATTGCGAACCAATGCAAGAGCTTCGTCTGGGCCCTCTTGCGCAACTGGTGAAGAGAGATCCTCCAACTCATTTTCTCGCACAGCTGTAGTTTGGTTCGACATCAGACTGCAATTGATTCCCAAATAGTAAGCTAATCTATCAGAAATTAGCGTTGATGCAAAAGGGTTAAATTCCGACGAATAGTTGCACTTGTTCCAGATCGGCTACCGACCGTTTGCGGGGAATTGGCGGACATCAGGAGCGATCGGATCGAGTGCACTGGGGCTTGGGCGTCAAACGGCAGCTCGCTTCGCAGTCCGTAGCTGCCAATAAGCGATTCTTCTCCGGCGAATGGCAGGGGGTCTGAACCGACGAGCAGTGGGATGCCTTTCTCTCGGGCACGACGCATCAAAGTCGGCTCGGGCCAGATGCGCGGGCGGAGCGTGGTGTCGCATACCGCCAGGTCGGTGGCGGTTGCGGTAGCAATAATGCGCTCGACGATTGGACGACGTGCAAACATCCATTTTCCCATTGCCCAATTGAGAACGGGAAGCGCACCTTGTTCTAATGCCATTCTCTTGGCCCGTTCAAAAGGGATTCGATCGGGGATTTCTGCGTCTACCAGAAGGGCCAAAAGTTCTATTCGTTCGCTTGTTGCAACTTGCCTTCCAGCGAACAGATATATTTCCGCCTTTTCCTCAGAGCTCAAACGAAGACAGCTTTGATCTGCTGTACTTTCAACTCGCCAACGCTTGAGGCTGGAATCGAGTTTACCAGAAGCTAAATCTCTAAAGAAGTGGCAGTCACTTCGTTCCGTGAGACAGAGAGCTTTGGTTTGAGCCTTGTAGCTCGAGAGGTTGCTATTCGCGCTATCAAAAGCGGCGTCCAGGTCATAGCAAGGGTAGAGGTGCACATGGAAATCGCAAACGAAACTCATTTTTCTTGCCCGTATACTTCTCGATCCACATCTTGCTCTCGACTAGCGAAAGCAAGAATGCACACACTTATCATACCGAGTATCGTAATCAAACGGTCAAATGAGGTGTTCAAATGCCAGGTTAGGTCTATCGGGGTGCTGAGATAGATGAGGTAGATTGCCATAGTTGCTCCGATCAGTGCGAGCCCCGCGAAGCCAGTGGAATAGGCGCTTTTCCGGGATCGAAAGGCGGAGTACGTAAGAGCACTCAGGTATAGTAGAAAAATACTGGGCCCCCAGGCGGCCAAGGCAATTCTGAAACCGTGGGCACCGATGATCGCAGTTCGCTCAATCAGTTCGGCCAAGGATGAGGAAAATATTGAGCTAAACGTCCATCCGTATTCTCCGCTTATCCCGTGGATATACACATAGAGATACCAGGGGGAAATCAGCATCCAAAAAGCGAGAAAGCTAAGTGTGAGCTGGCGCCAAGCTTTTGGAGTTTTGCAAAGTGCGAGAGCCAAGGCCAAACCATAGGCCATGACCGAAAAAAACAACCCTTCCTGCTTGCTCAGTGCGGCGCAGGCAAAGAAAACTGTGCACAAAGAAACAAAGAGACGATTTTTCGCCATGGATTCGGAGTAGTTCTGCAGCAGGGTGCAGAGGAAAAGAAATCCAAGCGTCCAGGCCATACCGTATACCGAATCCCCATATCCGAGGAGCGCATTGCGCGCAAAGAGAACCTGCATGACTATTGTCGCACCCGCGGCAAAGATAGTTGGGACTCGAAGGGAGCGCAATGCGAAGTAAAAACAAGTCAGAGAGGCGAGCCAATGAAAGTACATAAAGCTCTTGCAGTACACTTCATCCCAGACGCCGAAAACTTCAGCGTGGAAGGCGGCGAGCAGCGGAATCAGCGGCGGGTAGTCAGGATGAGACCATAGATAGTTCGGGTCCATCAAAAAGGATAGATCGATTGCATTGTCGAAATAGAAAGCTTTTGCGT
>CBDUGV010000300.1:0-5004 GCA_965366815.1 uncultured Bdellovibrionales bacterium
GAACTGGCGGCATTTATCACAAGTGTTCGTACCGGCGCGCCGCCGCTGGTGGACATAAGCCGAAATGGGTCAACGCCCGGAGCGCAGACCTTGTTGCGGCTTCCGATGTTCATTGGCTATCTCTGGCTGTTTGCCGCGGCAATGCGGGGGAAGGTCTGATAACGGGCATGTCTTCCCCGATCACTCCTGCCTCAGCAAGAGCCACGGATTGAGAAAGATGCAGAAAAGTCTGTATTTTGAGCCTGTTGTATCTTTCCTTTCGAAAAATCAACGACCCCAATCACAAGAGTTGGTTTACATTTGACAAAAGCATACCCACATAATATTACTAGGAAACCAAGTTGTCGATCTTTCACAGCTTTTTTCAAGATGAGCCAACCACCTCTCGAGCTGAACGCAATCAGCTGGAGATGGTGCGTAGATCGGTTTTAGTGAGGCATGAAGCCTCAGGTCACGCGCTGCTCCTTCCACCCTGTCAATCAAGGAGATTTGACATGTTACAGCAAGGAAGCAGCGAGCAGGTTTTGCTCGCTCGGTACATTACCGAACAGTTCGACGGTCTCGGAATTCCCACGGAGCCGAGGTCGGTCTGGGTGTGTAAAGAAGACGATTTCAGCGTGATGCGGATCGTCCTTGCGGCACAGATGCAATTGCGCGCAATGTTCTTTCATTTGCCGCAGACGGATAGAGAACTCCTCGTGCAGATCAACTTGCTGGGACGGCCAATGAGTGGCTCACCTCGGCAACTGAAATGGACCGCTTCCTACGAAGAGCTGAGAACGCTCTACGCGGGAACGAAAGTGGATGTCCTTGACGAACACCAGTTCGCCGAGTTCATGCGCTGCTACGACGAGTTCAGCGAGGAGATGCAGGACGTGCTCGACGGCAATGAGTCCGACGAGATCCAGCAGCGACTCGCAGCGTAATGAAACAGTGGGTAGCAGTGATGCACTCGCGACTACCCAACTGGGGGAGAAATTGGAGCCTACGCACCAATCTCCCTAACTCAACTCTCTTTAAACAAAGAATTCTGACACCAACGGGCGAAACCTTAGAAACTCTGCATGGACGAAACCAGCAAAGTTGCTAGGGTTTCGTCCGAGTGGTGTCAGTTCTGCTTGTTGCGACCGCAACAAAGTGCCAAAGCGTCAGCCGTCATCCATATTGCGGATAAAGGCATCAATCGCAACACCCGGGCTCCTGAGCATACGGGTCGTATGCGTCACTTTGCCGTGGTTGATCGCGACAGCGTATGGCCGGTAGAACTTTTGCATCCCAAATTGGAATGTTCCCGGCCGAAGCAGATTCGCCAGTTCGCTCGTCCAATCGCTGTAGGTGCGAACTTTCTCGCACAGAAAGCGTTGGTACAGCTCGACATGGCGTTGGTGCTCAGGCGTTTCGCCAGTGATCACTCCAACGAGAATGTCTGCTGCTGCCAAGCGGTCGAGCGTTTCGTTTGCTGCGAACGCATCGTAGAGCGCTTCGGTAAACCCAGAGAACTCCTGTCGTTCCCAGGCGCGCTGCTGCTCGATTGCTCGATTGCGCAGATACTGCTCTTTTGTCGCTTGCTTCTGATTGGGAGCAGCCCAATCGAGAGATTCCGCCTCCACATCCTGGGGGCGCTCCGGCACTTGTACCGGAACTCCGGGCGCAAAGAATATGAGCCAACGATGCTCCTCCTTTGCTCCGGCTAACCTCTCCAACTTGAATTGGTTCTGGCAAACGCACCAAAGCCAACCCGTGAGCGCAACCTTGCGCTCACCAGTGTCAAGAGTAAAAACTCGGCTCGACATCTGATTCTCGCACTAGAGTATGTTGCATTTGACGATTCCGGTAGACCGGACCCAGTTGGTGGCTGCAATTTGCCAGACAACAGTGAAACCGTTGATTGAGTAAACCTCTAACCCGTTGGTCTCCCGCGCTGACGCGAAGCAGACCATCAGTACTACTCTTCTCCCCGCCGCAATTATCTATAATTTAGGTCGGTTATGCAAGCTAGGGGGGAGAACTATGAGGGGTAGAGCCTATGGTAACTTATTGTAATTGTTAATGGATATAATTGCTTCCCAGTTGAGCGCTAGCCAGTAAACTGACGATAGTCTGCGCTGCGGTAAGGAGCAGTAATTCACCAATTACACCGGCTCAGTTCATAGTAACTTCAAAATTATCTGGCACAGTAGTAGGTAGAAGATTTGTATTCTCCGGTATCCCTAGGTTGCACGTATGTCTAAGACTTCTCGGCTCATTCTGTTTGTTCTCTTCTTACTCGTTCACTCTTCTCTTGTGCTGGCGGCCGATTCTGCCAGCTTACAGGTGCTCCGAATTACTCCGACCGGTGAAGACGTTCCCGCGGCAAGACAGATCGTTATAAAATTTGATCGCCCAGTAGTGCCGATTGGTCGGATGGAGCGCGAGCCGGATGAGATTCCAATTCAGATTCGACCTGAGTTGGAATGCGAGTGGCGCTGGCTCAACACCAGTAGTCTCGCCTGTCAGCTTGGTGAGAAGACAAAGCTTGTTCCTTCTACCCGGTATTCCGTCGTACTTGGAATCGGACCGAGTGCTGACACGTTTCGTGCGAGAGATGGTAGCAAGCTTTCCGAGTCAATCACTCACAGTTTCATAACCCAACGCCCCAAAGTAACGCGCTATTGGTTTCACAAATGGAAATCTCCCGGCTGGCCAGGAATCCTAGTTACCTTTGACCAGAAAGTTGCACTAGATTCAGTCCAAGAAAAACTGTCCTTTCGAGACGCACAGGGCAGGGAGTATCCCCTACAGGTTTCTGAAGTCGAATATAATAAGGGAATGCGTTGGAGCATCGAACCGGTTGAGGAGTTACCTCTCGATACTGCGATTACGCTCAGTATTGCTCCGGGAGTGCAGGCACTGGTGGGTGATGAGCCGGGGATCGAGCAGCGTGCGATAGTCACTTTTGATACCTTTGGAGAATTCCGTTTCCTTGGCGTCAAATGTGGCTATCAGGATTCGCAGCTGTCTCTGATTTCAGTGGATCTGCCCCTTGCGAAACAACCGCGTTGCAATCCGATGGAGTCAGTTCAACTAATCTTTTCAGCACCTCTTGCGAAAGAAGAGGTGAAAAAGGGGATGTCAATTGAGCCTGATTTGGCTGGTGGACGAGAGGACTACGATCCTTGGCAATACATCTACAGCCATTGGTCTCAATCACAGCCGCATAAGGCAGGGGCGCATTACCCAGTTCATATCCCACTGATCCTGAAGGCCTTTGATACTTATACCTTGCGAGCGGAAGCTGCTTCGATAAAGGATACTTTCGGTAGAGAACTTGCTGATTCAGTTGATTTCGCTTTCCAAACCGCTCATCGTCCCCCCAAATTTCATTTTGGCGGTCCACTCTCGGTGCTTGAGAAGGAAGTGGATACTCATGTGCCAATTTATATAACGAATCTCGAAGATATTACGCTCGACTATCGTACGCTTACGGGAAAGAATATTCAGCGAGCTGGGAAAGAACGCTACGAGTTGTCCAAAGCGCAGGACATCGCCTACGCCTATCCCTTGAAAATGCGCGAGTTGCTCGGCGGAGAGTCAGGGGTTGTCTTTGGTCGTTTCTCGACAAAGCCTACAACAGGGTATTCTCCCAATTGGTATTTTAATCAAGTTACACCATTCCATGTACACTTTAAGTTTGGGCATTTCGATTCATTGGTATGGGTGACCCGTTTGGCTACTGGTGAGCCGGTAGAAGGCGCTAAAGTAGAATTAGTAGTTGATTCCTTGAATCGCTTGCGGACCGCGCGAGATGTTCGTGCGAAGGGGACGACCAACGCGGTTGGTCAGGTTTCTTTGGAAGGAACAAGTGTTCTTGACCCCTCCCTTGAACTATTGAACGAGTGGGATGCCTTTGACCCGCGTTTCTTCGTTCGAGTCGAGAAGGACGGAGATATCGCTTACTTGCCAGTGCACTACGATTTCAAAGCACAGCCATACGGTACATGGAGTTACTCGGCAAAGCGGTTCGGTCACATCCGTACCTGGGGGACAACCGCACAGGGGGTCTACCGAGCAGGAGATACGATACAGTATAAGATTTATGTGCGGAATCAAGATACCTATCGTTATTCCGAAGCGCCAAAGTCTACCTATTCACTTCAAATAATTGACCCGATGGGAAAGGTGGCAGCAACGGTAAACGATATCGAACTAAACGAATTTGGGGCGCTCGATGGAGAGTTTCGAGTGTTGCCCACAGCTGCGGTCGGTTGGTACCGATTTGAACTAAAGGCCGACTTTACCAAACACAGTTGGCAACCGTTGAGGGTGCTCGTCAGTGATTTTACCCCATCTCCTTTTCGAGTAACCTCGGAAATCGAAGGAGAGCTGTTTACCGCAGATGAGGAAATTACAGTGCAGACTGCGGCCAAGCTCCACGCGGGTGGCCCTTTTGTCGACGCCGGCATGCGCGTTACTGCTCGTCTACAGCAAAGAGTATTCTCAAGTACAGATCCTATAGCTTCTCGCTTTTCCTTTCACAGATCCGAATACCATTATTCCGCGCCGAAGACGGTTCACAGTGTCCAAGAGAGGCTTGATTCGCGAGGTGAGTTCGAAACGAGCTTTCGAATCAGCCCCGAACAATCGGTTGAATACGGCTCTCTTTTTGTTGAGAGTGCAGTGAGGGATGACAGAGGCAAATATGTCGCAGCATCGTCTAAGGCCACGTTTTATGGGCGTGACCGCTTTGTTGGCATGCGCCAAGAAAACTGGGTTGTAGAGAAAGGGAAACCAACTAAAGTTGAGTTGATTGTCGTTGATGAAGAGGGAAAGCCGGTCGCTGGAACTGATATCAAAGTGCAAGTACTGCGCGAGCAAGTAAAGGCTTCAAGAGTCAAGGGGGCTGGTAACGCCTACCTCACCAAATACGTAACAGAGTGGGTCACGGAGAAGGAGTGTGAAGTCGAGTCAGAGAAAGCGGCGGTAAGCTGTCCGTTCACCCCGCAGGGCATTGGCCACTATCGAATC
>CBDUGV010000301.1:0-5002 GCA_965366815.1 uncultured Bdellovibrionales bacterium
AAGTTCTTCTCTACCCATATCCAACACTTTCTTCTAGGGGTCCAACGAAGTATATATCCGTTATTGCCCCAATTCTACAGGCTGTATCATCATGAAATACGGTCAATAAAACCGAATGGTTACAGCAAACAACCACAGATGCTCAGCGGAAAGCTGAGAAGCCGATAGTTTTACTACATATTAGGGAGACTAGCAAAGGGGGCTAGCGCACTACCACGGGGGCTCCAACTGGTAGCATGTAGAAAATCGTGCTGAGCTCTTCAGTGTCTACACGAAGTCCCCCCACTTCATCAGCCCAAACAGGACCGCAGTGAATTGGGAACTCCGGAGTAGGGTAGATAGCGAAATCTCCCAAGGCACCTCTTCTGAACCTCATAGAATCGTCCTTGGCTGGAGCGGCCAGTCGTCGGTTATGAAAGTAGGAGTCTGGAGCATACCACTTTGGCTCTTTCTGCTTATGACGCAAGAAGTACTCACCAGGCGCAATATCTACCTGGCCCTCAGCTTGAAGCTGCGCCAGTACTTCTCGTCCTCGAAAGACCGTAAGGCTGGACTTGCTCGTATCAATTTCGAGCCAGGCTTCGTTGTCTGCTGGAACATAACCAGTCGCCGGAGGGAAGTAGCCAATCAGCGGCGCCATCAATGAAGGTTGAGCGCGGTCTCTTGCGGTGTAGGTGTTTTGTGCAAGCTCAAGAGGTTCTTGACTCGATCGCTGTGGCACTTGGTGACTGAGAATTATTGTTCCCGACTGCATGAACGTATCCGCAGTATCGGCCGAGCCGCTAAACGAACATGCGCTCAAAGAAAGTGCGGCGATGCAGATGCCAGTTTTAATCATTGCGCCATTAATCATGGTTCGTTCTCCGAAAAAATTTCAATTATGCCAACTGTACGATCTAACCGCCCACAACTCGCATCTGCCCATGCGAATTCGACGAATCGATACGCGTACTCTTCTTGGCATTCAATCCCAAGCAATAGTGCGACAAAGGAAGTCGCCTGTGTCGGAGTGTAAGTGTAAAACCCCCGGTTAACAAGGGGTATTTTGTATTAGCTATTTCAGCTGGTAATCCGGTTGAAACATATCTTATAAAAGCCCGATGGATAGATTTCTTAGGCAATCACTGGTTTTTGCTGTTCTGTCGCTGAATGCCTGCGGGCTCAGCTATGCCCCTATGCCATCAGAGCCAGACCAAGACCCTGTAGAAGAAACGCAGGAGCGGGTCGTAAATGGGATTCGCGAAATTGTCCCTCCTTCCGCGATGCAGATGCAACCGCTTGAGTTGCGCGATAACCCTGAAGTGCGAAGGTTTCAGCGGCGCTATCTCGGGTCGCAGCGGTCGTTTATATCAGATGCGCTCAAGCGAAAGCAGTATTTGCCTATGATGCGTGGGGTGTTTCGCAAGCAATCGCTTCCACTGGAGCTTACCAATATCGCAGTGATTGAGAGTCGCTTGCTCCCAAGAGCTAGAAGCGGTAGCGGTGCTGTTGGAATTTGGCAGTTCATGCGCCCGACGGCTCGGCACTATGGCCTAAAGGTGACTTTGCTTCGCGATGAGCGGAAAGATCCGGTAAAGTCTACTTACGCTGCGGCAAGGTATTTGAGTTATTTATACGATCGCTTCGATGATTGGTTTTTGGCTATCGCCGCGTATAATGCTGGACCTGCCCGGATGAGCCGCGCAATCAAGAAATACGGCACTCGTGATTTTTTTGAGTTGGTTCAAAAAGGTGCTTTTCGGAAAGAGACCGCAGAATTTGTTCATAAGTTTATTGCAGTGACGATGATATTACGGGACCCCGATCGCTATGGCTTCACCGGATAATACGCAAGAAATTCGAATAGGAAATGGATACGACGTTCATGCGTTTGCCGATGACCGAAAACTTGTTTTAGGGGGCTGTGATATTCCTCATAGCCGAGGTTTGGCTGGACATTCCGACGCCGATGTCTTGTTGCATGTGCTGATTGATGCAGTTCTTGGAGCTTTGGCGAAGGGAGATATAGGGCATCATTTTCCCGATACTGATCCCGCCTATAAGGGAATTGCGAGTGACAAGATGTTCCAACAGATTTGGAGCGAGGCTCAGGCAGATGGATGGATACTTGGAAATTGCGATTCGGTTGTGATGGCGCAAGCACCGCGGCTTGCTGAATACATACCGGCCATGCGGGCCCGGATCGCCGAACTCTTTGCGGCCGATCTATCGCAAGTAAATGTGAAAGCTACTACAACGGAGCGTCTCGGGTTCGTCGGACGTGAAGAGGGGATTGCCGCAAGTGCGGTGGTACTCTTACAGCGCAAACGGCCAGCTCAGTAGTATCGCCAGATTCTACTACGGATAGAATCTATCAACCTGTTGCGTTTTTCTGAATACTCAGCAAAAGAACCTCCCACTTCACTCTATTCTATGCAGTGGAGCGCGGTACTGAACCCAATTGCGTCGATAGGAGGGTGTTCGTCCGTTCGAATTGGTCTGTATCAGTCTAGAACAGTCGCGCTCAAAAATCGAATATCAAGTTCGAGTACGCCGCTGTCGATCTTAATCCTAATACGGAAAAGAGCATCGGATAGACGAGTGTTACAAAGATTTGTTGGACACCTCGAAGAGGTTGTAAAAACGTTACGCCGGGGCGGTGAGGAGCCAGTTCCGTCTAGCCTCGAGCTGCGTAAAGCTCGCTACGAACTTATTACAAAGGGATTCGAAGTGCTCGAGAAGAATGCGCAGCGCGCCCTTGCGAATCGCTTGCTTGGTGGATACCGCTTGCGACTGACAAGAAGCAAATATGAAGCTTGGCCGCAGCTGTGTGTCCAGGTCGTCCACCCAAACCGCAATGTGGTAGACGATGCCTATGTGATTATTCGAGGAGATGACTCTACCGGAAAAGCGCTTGTCGAAGTTCTGACTCCCGAAAGTGAGGATGCGTTTTCATTACTAGACGAAAACGGATTGTTTGAGGCTAAATCCTGCTCCAATGAACATATGTTTGCCCTGACACTGATGGCTGAAGACCTAGGGTCTGCCTCTACGACGGGCAGCACGACCGGGCTCCAGGTAGCTGAGCAGCAAGAAGTTCTTCCAATCGAAATCGATGGCAATTTTTTAGATGATGCGCGCAAGGCGCAACGATTGACTGAGTTACTTGGTTGTTTGGTTGGGGATGAGGGAGTTGATACAAGTCCGTTCACTACCGAAATTGACTTCGAGCGCAAAGAAGGCGAGAGCGGGGCTGATGCTTCGATGATTGTGACCGCTTCACTTCGTTTGAAACAGCCAAGTTCCTCGCCCATTGATAGCGATACTTCGGTAACTCCGCAGGTGGAAAGAAGTGATGAGTTTTCGGAAGCGATAGACCGAGCCAGTGCTCGGAGCTCTGGCACGCTGGTCAATGATCGATATGAACTGCAACGCTTGTTGGGAACTGGTGTGAGCGGCGCGGTCTTTCGCGCTCGTGATATCTGTACAGACCGACAAATCGCCATAAAAATGCTTCACCCCACATTGATGGAAGATGACGATTTGGTAGACCGCTTTTTTCGCGAAGTGCTCGTCCTCCAGCGAGTTCGGCATCCCAATGTGATTGAAGTTTTTGATTTTGGTTATCATCGCACGGTCATCTACTTCACGATGGAACATATCGACGGCCTCTCACTCAGTGCGTTTCGAAAAAAGAGAAAACTTCCTTTTGATGCGATTCGAAACATCTCACTGCAACTATCTCAGGGGCTGTCTGCCATTCACGCCAAGAATATTCTACACCGCGATCTAAAAAGTGAGAATATCTTGATTACCAATCAAGGGGAGGTGAAGATTGTCGATTTCGGATTGGCTCGATGCGACGAAGTCCGCAAGACTTCTTGCAACGCTATTTATGGGACGCCGAGTTTTATGGCTCCCGAGATCTGGCGTGGTTTAGATCCCTCTCCGAAATCAGATCTCTATTCGCTTGGGGTGACCTTGTACGAACTGCTGGTAGGCACGATGCCGTTTACCGGTGGCGCCATAGTCAGTGTGGTGCAACAGCATATGAATGAAGATCCTGTATTGCCTGAAGAGGTGCTTGAGCGAACGCCGCATTGGTATTCTTCAATGCTTATGCAGCTCCTGGAAAAGACTCCAGAGAAACGCCCGACACTCAAGCAGGTAGTTCAACAGCTCAAGAAACCAAACCAGTAGTCAGGTGGGAGGCATTCTACCTCTCGATATCCAGCCGCGCTGTCTAGCTATCGTCGAGATAAGATAGAGGATCGGTGTTCGGTGGTGGAATTTCAATGTCCCCCAGATTCCGCCGGACAAGCAACAAGGTATCTCCTGGCTTAAGGATGAGTTCACCAGGGTTTGATTCGGAAACTACGTTGAAATAGGGACCTGTGCCTTCCGCGGCGCGTATTCCCAGCAAGTCCCTTGTTTCGCTATCGGAATTCGCCAGTTCGAAAAATACGTTGTCACTTCCTACTTTCCAAAATTCATTCCAGAAGCCGAAGCGATCCTGCTCGTACTTTGCGAGTAGAGCTGGATCTTTTGCAAGGTTCCAGAAGCCCTCCCAGCTCGGGGTTTCTCCATCTGGTGTATTAGTATATTTTTTCAGAAAGTTAAATTCTTCTTCGGTCATGTCCTCCTGGCCCGTCCGTTCATACCAGGGATCAATCGGAGTTCCAGCTGCCGGTGCTTGGGAGTAGCCAAACATTCTGCGAAATCGCAACGTATGCTCCGGGACCTCACCTGCTTCAATCAGTTCGTCTTTGAACTTGATACTGAGCGCATCGAAGACAAGCGCCTTTCCGTGGCAATGAGCGTAATATTCTGTGTTCGGAATTTCCGCACCTCGGTGATCGAGTTGCACAAAGCGAACTTGCGTATGAAACTCATCTGGGTCTAAGGGGTCGCCCTCCTGGGCTACAATAGTTGCTTGGGCGATGGGTCGAGTTTGCTTGATTCGGTCGTAGCGTTGTCGAGTTTCTTCGAGTCTTTCGGTCAGTTGCTCTTGCCTCTGTGTGAG
>CBDUGV010000302.1:0-4984 GCA_965366815.1 uncultured Bdellovibrionales bacterium
CACGTGTCTACGGATTATGTTTTCGGTGGGCAGGGGAGTGGGAGTCGGCAAGAACCCTATTCCGAGGAAGATGCGGTTGCCCCCTGTGGCATATATGGTCACAGTAAACTGTATGGTGAGGAGTTGTTGAGATCCATTCTTCCAGACTCCCATCTTGTACTTCGAACCTCTTGGTTGCATGGCATTCATGGGAAAAACTTTGTAGACACCATGCTACGTGTGGGTGCCGAGCGTGATGAGTTGCGAGTAGTCGATGATCAGCGTGGTTCGCCGACCTGGACACCTTGGTTGGCGGCTGTGATGGAGAAGCTTGTAGCGAAGGACGCCCGTGGCGTCGTGCATGCCTGCTCGCGTGGTGATGTGACCTGGCATGATTTTGCCGCTGAGATATTCAAGCAAGCCGGGATTGAGGTGAAGCTCAGTCGGCAATCTCGCGCGGCCCGCGCCGCGGCCTGCCTATTCCACGCTCAGCGTTGCGAAACTTGAGGAAATACTGGGCGAGCCTTGTATCGATTGGCGGGAATGCGTTGCTGAGCACCTCTCGGCACGTGAGGCAGCTCAGTAAGAGTGCCTTGTGATCGATGGATGGACACGATATATATACCCGCCCCTATTATGGGCGCTCCCTAGTGTGAGGTAGAGCTGTAATGTCGCAGATTTTCATAGGATCATTGCCCAAAGCTGCGCCCCGAGTGGCGGTAATTATGGCTGGCGGAAGTGGTACTAGATTTTGGCCTTTGAGCCGGACGAATCGTCCCAAACAATTCCTTCCCCTCGCAGGTGGTGCGCAGGATACCCATGCTTTGAATTCGCAACCGATGAGCTTGCTACAGGCGACTTCGGCGCGTATGGCCCCCTTGTGTAGTGAGCAAGCAGTCTTAGTTGTAACCGCAGGGCATCAAAGCCCCTTAGTTTGTGAGCAGTTGCCTGAAGCGGCGGTGCTCTGTGAACCTTCCGCGAGGAATACCGCAGCTTGTATCGGCTATGCTGCGGCAAAGGTATTGGCAGAAGTCGGTGATGTGCCGATGATGTGCTTACCGGCCGACCATATTGTGCATGGGCAGGATGAGATAACTGCCGTATATCGAGATGCATGCGAGTTGGCAGCCGCCGATGATGTCCTTGTCACAATCGGTATTCGCCCGACAGCACCTGAAACTGGATACGGGTATATCAAGCGAAGCGATTCGGTCACTCCGCTAAAGAGTGGCAGTGCCGCGTATAAAGTTGAATGTTTCGTTGAGAAGCCAGATCGTGCAACTGCCGAGCAGTATCTCGTCTCAGGCGAGTATTTTTGGAATAGCGGAATGTTCGTCTGGCGTCCGTCGGTAATTCTCGCCGCCCTAGAGGAATTTTTGCCCGAGCAGCATGCAATCTTGGAGCGCATAGCTGCCTGTTTCGGAACCGATGACGAATATTCCAAGATAGCTGAACTGTATTCTACTATTGAGAAGGTCTCTATAGATGTGGGGGTTATGGAGCAGGCACAGAATGTGCTAATGCTCCCCGGCGAAACGTTTTCATGGAGCGATGTTGGCTCCTGGAGCGCCTGGTCCGAATCAAAGATGGAAGCCGCAGATGCGTCAGGCAATATCGTCGAAGGCGATGCAATTCTCATCGGCAGCAAAAATACTACTGTGGTGAGTGAGGAAAGGTTGATTGCTGCGGTGGGAGTAGAAGATCTGATAGTAGTGGATACTCCAGACGCTGTTCTGGTGTGTCATAGAGAACGATCTCAAGAAGTGAAAGACGTGGTCGAAGCGCTCAGAAAGAACGGGCGAAACGATCTGTTATAAAGGCCTGTAGTGACATGGCACAGCGAGAGAAGCATGAGTAATAAGACAGCATTGATTACCGGAGTTACTGGCCAGGACGGATCTTATTTGGCCGAATTCCTATTGTCGAAGGGATATCGAGTTGTAGGTATGGTTCGCCGCTCGAGCACCGAGAATTTTTCTCGGATTTCTCACATTGAAAATCTCGAGTTGGTACAAGGGGATTTGCTTGATCAGTTGTCGCTGATTTCCTTGTTGAAGAGCATTGAACCAGATGAGGTATACAACCTTGCCGCTCAAAGCTTTGTTCCGACTAGTTGGGACCAACCAGTACTCACTGGTGAGTTTACTGCCCTAGGCGTTACTCGGGTTTTGGAAGCGATTCGCTTGGTCAATCCAAAGATTCGCTTCTATCAGGCTTCGAGTTCCGAGATGTTTGGTAAAGTGCGGGAAACTCCCCAGACGGAACTTACTCCGTTTCACCCTCGTTCACCGTATGGAGTGGCGAAATGCTACGGGCACTACATCACGATGAATTACCGTGAGAGCTACGACATCTTCGCGGTTTCTGGAATTCTCTTTAATCACGAATCCCCACGGCGGGGTCTAGAGTTTGTGACCCATAAGATTACCGACGGAGCAGCCCAGATTAAACAGGGCCTGACAGACGAATTACGACTGGGCAATTTGGACGCAAAGCGCGATTGGGGTTTTGCTGGCGATTACGTCAAGGCCATGTGGATGATGTTGCAGCACGACACTCCTGAAGATTTTGTCGTGTCTACTGGTGTGGCTCATTCCGTGCAGGATTGCGTCGAAGTTGCCTTTAATCACGTCGGCCTTGATTGGACGAAGCACGTTGTAATTGATGAGCGTTTCAAACGTCCAGCGGAAGTAGATTTGCTCATTGGGGATTACAAGAAAGCACGAGAAACGCTTGGGTGGGAGCCTGAGGTGAGTTTCGAAGAAATGATTAAGATGATGGTTGATGCCGATGTAGAACGGTATCAAGCTAACCAGCGATAGGGCTGGGGTAGCATACGTTGACTGACGAGGGGCAGGGGCAGTTATGAGAGCGCTAGTGACAGGTGGACATGGTTTTGCGGGTCGGCATCTGGCCCATCATTTGGTGAAGTGTGGGGACGATGTTGCCTTGTGCTATCTACCCGACTCTCAACGAGAGGAAAATGTCGATGAAGAGCTGATCTCGTTGCCGAAAACCTGTCAGAGTATGGCGCTGGATGTAACGGATCGCGATTCAGTGATGAACCTCATCGCAGTCATCCAACCCGATGTCGTCTATCATCTTGCGGGAATTACTTTTGTACCGGAAGCCGAGCGAGATTTGCGCAAGGTGATGGAAGTAAATACCTTTGGTACAATCAACCTGATGGACGCCTTGGTCGCTCATGCGCGTCAAGCGCGGCTCTTGTTTGTTAGTTCAGCAGAGGTGTACGGCCAACCGCGGCCAGGCAGCCTGCCGCTGACCGAACAAGCTGAATTGATGCCAATTAGTAGCTATGGCGTTAGTAAAGCTGCTGCCGATGTTGCGGCTCATAAGTATTCGTATAGAGAAGGTTTGCACGTCGTTCGAGTTCGTCCATTTCCCCACATTGGCCCTGGGCAAAACGCACGCTTTGCCATCTCTAGTTTCGCGAAGCAAGTTGCCGCCATTAAGTTGGGAAAGGCCGAGCCAATTATTAAAGTTGGAAATTTGGATCCGAAACGCGATTATAGTGACGTTTCTGACATCGTTCGCGGATACCGCGAAGCAATTCTCAATGGTAAAGACGGTGAGGCCTATAACCTCTGTTCAGGAGAAAGTGTTGAGATTGGTGAGCAACTGCAAAGTTTGATCAAGCTGGCAGATGTTGACGTTGAAGTAATCGTAGACCCAGAGCGAGTGCGAGACGTTGATATCAACGACCTGCAGGGCAGTGGTGAGAAAGCGTTTCGCGACTTCGGTTGGAAGCCGCGCGTTGAGCGTGAGGCGATGCTAGATAGCCTCTTAGCTCATTGGCTAGAAGTCCTCAGTCGGTAATTACTTTGGCGGTAGAAGGTGTGAGTCGTTCTTCCGTATTCTCGAATATCGTTCAACAGTTGCGTTGCCTTAGGAGATCCCGATGCCTTCAGCTGTGATATGCGATATGGACGGCCTATTGCTCGATACTGAGCGGACCTCCCTGCAGTTCTGGCAGCAAGCGGCAGCCGAGATCGGCAAAGAGATTCCCGCAGAGGTATTTGGCAAGTGGGTGGGCCGTCGAGTCGAGGAGAACGAGCCGCTTGCCTATCGAGACTTAGGTGAGGATTTTCCATTCTGGGAGGTTCGCAAGCGGAGAACCGAGCTGATGAGTGAATTGCTCTCATCTGGGAATCTACCGGTGAAAGCCGGAGCCCGAGAACTATTGGCAGCTATTGCCGCCTCGAACACACAGCTGGCGGTGGCTACTTCAACTTCGACGGCTGAGGCCTGTGAATTCTTGAAGAAACTCGATTTATATTCGCATCTCGATCTACTCGTTGGTGGCGATCAGGTATCAAACGGAAAACCGCAGCCTGATATTTTTTTGAAAGTTGCCAAGCAGCTTGGAGTAGAAGCGGCTCGCTGCGTCGTGCTTGAGGACTCTGGTCCCGGGATTCGGGCAGCAACGGCTGCGGGGATGCAGGTGATCGCAGTGAGAGACATTGCGGTACTAGAGGAGGCAGAACGAGCACTGGCCCATTCCTATTGTGAGGACTTACACCAGGCGCTTCCCATCGTCATCGAGCTTTGCTCATTGCCCTAACGTCGCGTCTCGATTTCTGAGCCTACTCTATCGGCAGGACAATTCAAAAAATGTATAGCGATACAAGCGGGCTTCTGTTTGCATCGGATCGTATCTTAGAACTTTTCTGAAAAGCAATTCGTTTTGTGGTAGAACTAACGATAGTCATGCTTGCAAAGTATCAGCAAGAACAGCGGCTGAGGTGGCTCCTGAAATATGTTAGGAATGGCAACTTAACTGACTGAAGAAAATGGTTCTCGTGAGGGGTTGAGCACTACCACCTCAGCGGCGTAAGGCGTGTAGTACTTGTACCGAACTTTTAGCCCTCGATCGGTATGAGGAACAGCGTTTTCGCCGCATTTTTTTTGTCTTCTGCGAAGGGACTGAAGCTCCCGCTTAACATTCTTTGATACATCGTATTTTCCTTATAATAATTACAAAAGC
>CBDUGV010000303.1:0-4975 GCA_965366815.1 uncultured Bdellovibrionales bacterium
AGGCTAATTGGGCGGCAATTAATAAGCCGGCCAACATTCCAATGAAGCCCCAAACGACGGTTGCTAATACGAATTTCCTGACAATTTCATCGTCGTATTGAAACGACTCGAGCTGATCTTCCATTCTCCCTGCGATTCCCAAATAGACGCTAAAGAAACTACAAACGAAAGCGTGTTATTTCCGCTTTCGTTCATCAGATTCATCAAACAATACACGAACTTGTGGAGTGTCTAGGTCGTCGAATTGCCCACGTCGAGTAGCCCACAGGAACGCAACTATCCCCACTACGGCTAAACCTAGGGTTAACGGGAGAAGAACAAATATGATCTCCATCACATCCTTCAGTACTGAACCGCCTCAATTGGCAATCTCTAAGATTTTCTACACAAAGACAAAGAAGAAAGCACGACCGTCAAGGAGCTTATCGGCATTAATACCGCCGCGAGAAGCGGACTCACCTGACCTGTAACAGCGAGGCTCGCTCCGACAACATTATACAGCAAGGAGAACAAGAGGTTTCGCTTAATGACCGAAACCGTTGTTCTCGCAAATTTTAATGTCCAAAGTGTATCGCCAAGTTGTTTCGAGTTTACAAAAATGTCGGCGGTACGCAAGCTCGCCTCGGCCCCTCCTTGCACCGCAATTCCCACATCAGCCGCTGCGAGAGCGGCCGCGTCGTTTACGCCATCACCTATCATCAGACTAACACTGCTAGCTCCACTAGCACTGACCTTTGCTGTCTTCTGCTCGGGGCTCAATTCTCCAAAGGCACGAGTCGAGGACACGCCGACTTCATTGGCAACTGAAGCGACAATTTCTGCATAGTCCCCGGAAAGGATGTAGCACTCTTTGCCCATCGCCTTGAGTTCTGTAACGAACTCTCTTGCTCCAGGCTTGATTGTGTCGCCGATTGCGAACAAGACGCAAAGCGTATTCTCATACGCCAAAGCGACTGGGCTAAGGCCCTCTAGCTTTGCTGCTTCAAAAAACTCTCGTTCGCTTGGCTTCAGAACTAGACCTCCACGCTGCAACCAACTCACCGAACCGATACGCCAAAGGTGTTGCTGTGCATCGCGACCGCTGATACCGCTGCCGCCCACTTCCTCCAGGTCATGTAGTCCTTCTTTCGGCAGATCCGAGAACTCGAGCTCTTCGAGGACATATCGACGAATAGCTCCGGCTAGAGGGTGGGTATTTGCTTCCTCCAGCATCGCAGCGCGGTGAAAGCACTCTTCTTGAGACACAGGCAACTGCTCAGAAAGGTGATGCCGATGCACATTCGGTTCCCCGGAGGTTATGGTGCCGGTTTTATCGATAAACACGCTTTCAACTTCGTAAAGTCGCTCAATAGTTTCAGCTCCTTTGATGAAAATTCCTCGCTTCGCAGCTGTTCGTATCGCAATACTTAAAGATATCGGAGCGGCAAGGCCGAGTGCACAAGGACAGCTGATTACCAACAGAGCCAGACTACAATCGATGGCGGTTGCGAGGTCAACGTGATGGAACCAATAGGCAAAGCAAAACACAGTGAGCACGAGGACTGTCGCAACAAACCATCCTGCAATCTTGTCTGTTAGCTGGACGAGAGTGGTTTTGCGAGACGCCGCATCTTGTAGTTCCAGCAATAGCTTTCCGATACGAGATTGATCGGTAATCGCATCAACGCGCAACAGTACCGTACTCTGAAGATTCCGAGTCCCCGCGTAAATTACATCTCCGAGTACACTTCGTATTGCCCTACTTTCGCCAGTAAGAACCGACCGGTCTACACGTGTTTCGCCCTCAATCAGAATCCCATCGGCTGCGAACACATCACCAGGTCGGACTTCTAGTACATCGCCCCTCACAATTGCATTGACGAATACCTCTTCAACACCTTGAGAGTTTCTACGTCGAGCAACCTTGGGAGAGAGTTGGTACATTGCTTCAGACTGTTGAATTGCTTTATCGACTCCGATTCGCTGAAGCAGTCGGCCCAGCAGCAGAAGAAATATCAATACACAAATCGAGTCGTAGTAGACGTGCTGCCCACCGCGCATCGTGTTGAAGGCACTTGCTGAGAAGCCGCCAAGAATACCGAGGGATATCGGCAGATCGATATGAAACATCTGAGCTCGCAAACCGCCAAGTGCCGCCCGATAGAACGGTTGCGCGCTATAGACGACTGCCGGAAGTGCTACCAAAAGACTGAACCATTGAAAGAAACTGAGATACTTCGGGGCAATCCCAGAGAACCAACCCTGATACATTGAGACAGCCACCATCATAGTATTCCCGGAGCAAACTGCCGCAACTCCAAGCCGCAACAGCAAGCGTCGTCGCTCGATTTGACGTTCCTCCGCAAGAGCCGAATGATCTTGTGGGTGAGGAACATAACCAATTGAATTGAGAGTCCGAGCGATCTGCTGCAAGGAAACGGTTTTTGCATCGTAAACGATCGTCGCCGTCCTATCGGCATAGTTGAGTCGAGCCTCCCTTACCCCAGCAAGAATGAGCGGAAGTCTTTCAATCAGCCACACACATGCTGCGCAGTGTACACCTTCTAAGAAAAGTTTAACCCGAGATAGATCTCCCGCACACTTCTCCACATATTCTTCTTGAAACTCGCTATCACCAAAATAGTCAAACTTCGATTTGGTTGGATTTGCAGGAATTGGAGTATCAGGGGGTAGTCGCTGTTTGATATCGTAGAATTCGCTTAATCCCAGTCCATTAATTATCTGATAGACACACTCACACCCGGCGCAACAGAAGCGCAGTTTCGATATATCGGATTCATATCTTTCTCGCCAACTGCGAGGAATGGCCAACCCACAATGAATGCAGAAATTCTCTCCTGAGAGTTGCATCGACTGCTCTGTCTCGATTAGGTTGGTCACACTACAAATACTCCGTTCATCTTTTTTCTAAGGCATAGTTCCATGACCGCTGTCTCTTTCTCGGCAGTTTTTCTCGCAAGTTTGCTCGGCAGTGCCCATTGCGTGGGGATGTGCGGCGGACTTGCTCTCTTCTGCGCCGGAGCTGCACCTACGCGAATTGCGCCCCAATTGTCTTATCATTTTGGCAGACTCTGTAGCTATGCCTCTATCGGCGCTCTTGCCGGCCTGATTGGAAACTCAATTAATACTGTAGGCTCACTCGCTGGACTCCAAGAGGCCGCAGCATTGGTCTCAGGTGTTTTGCTCGTTGTCTGGGGAATCTCTGCACTTGGGTGGGGGAGCAGCTTTACTTCAAGCTCCAAGCTAAGTAGAAAATTTACCGAGCTAATCGCTAAGCTTTTCCGCTCTAGCTTCAAGCGCAACGGCAACAATGACTCGGGGCAAGAAATCAGACACATTTGGATTTTTCGGACATTTTTAGTTGGGCTCTTAACCGTATTTCTGCCCTGTGGTTGGCTATATGCTTTTGTACTAGTTGCAGCTGGAACAGCCTCCCCTCTGCTCGGTAGTATCTGTATGTTTGCTTTTTGGGCGGGAAGTGTCCCCGCGCTCTTGGCTTTCGGAAGCGTGGCAACACTCTTAACTGAACCAATGAAACGCTTCGTTCCTCGCCTTACTGCTGTTCTGCTAATAATCGCTGGACTGTGCTCGGTATTTGGCCGCGAACATCTCGGGGGCATGCTTTCACTTCATCAGGGGCATTCCCATCATGCTACATCATCGCATCATCACTAGGGAAAATACCTAAAAGCGTATAGAATAATGTCCTTGCCACTTGGTGTTATGACTAGGGTCATAGCACCTTGTTTCAACATAACGGTCTAATCTTCCACTATATATCAGTACTTTAGGATACTCCCTCATGGTCGGAACTTTCGTGGTTCAAGTAGTAGCGGTGATCGCCATTGCCATTGTAGTTGCTGCACTGGTGTGCATCCTCCTGTGGCGGCTGAAATCGGCCGAGGATCGAAAAGCGTTTAGCCGAGTTCTCAATAATGATAGTGTGGTCACAACTCGCTCTCCGGAAGAATATCTCAAAGAACAGGCCCGACGAAATCGACTATGTGAAAAGTAGTTGAGCCTTTCACTCCTTACTTTCCTGAATTGTCGAGAGTGAGTATTAAAAAAGCAGTATCTAATTCGTCCTTGAAAATAAACTTAAAACCGGTCGAATTAGAGTCATTAAAGTAGCGATAGGAAATAGTAATGAAAAAACTTGCGAGCTAACTTCTATGCGAAATAGACTTCTATCTTCGTTCAAAGCATCTGTCCTGGTCTTCTTGTTCTTTGCGATGCCAAATGCTCACGCTGAATCTCCAGCAACGGGGGCGATGGTTGAGATCGGTCATAAACAGTTCAACACCTATTGCAGCAGTTGCCATGGAATGGACGCTGAAGGAAATGGCCCAGCCGCTGCTGCGCTTCGCGTCCCCCCTGCGAATCTCAAGACCATTGCGAAACGGCGAAAAGGCACTTTTCCGGATCAAGAGATCTACGAAATAATCGATGGCAGAAGTGCACTTCCTTCACATGGGAGTCGAGAAATGCCAATCTGGGGGCGGAAATTTTCCGACAAGCTCGGTGGTAACCTGCTTGGAGAAGAGGCAGCGCGCGGTGAAATATACGTGCTTATCGAATACTTGAAATCTATTCAGGAATAATCTTGCCCACATAGAGCTGTTCGAACCAATACTTGTAAATATTCTGCGTTGGAGTAAAATCTCCGCCAAAGCGTAGAAGCAGTTGTCGTGTTGTTTTTTCTCGGTGCTTCCCTTCAGCTATTACCGCGATGCCAATGTGAGGCAGACTGAGAAACAACAGCAGCCAGAATTCGGTTTTCCTTTGTTTAAATTGCACCACTGACTTAGCTCCCAGCAATTCCATTCTCTGTTCAAACAATCTCCTGAAGGGCCCTCGTAGATGAGATTGACGCTGTCGTTTCTCAATCGAGACTCAGCTTTTGATCCCACTGGGTCTTCCCGGAGATTGTTTGAACCACCCACCCCTATTTTTGTCCGAGAGGAATTGTATGAAC
>CBDUGV010000304.1:0-4943 GCA_965366815.1 uncultured Bdellovibrionales bacterium
CGGCTGATAACGACTACGTCGCAGGGACAACACTCCATTCCAGAAAAAATAGAGAGATATGCATCGAGCTAGCTCGCTCTCACGTACTTTGCTATGCGGAAGGTCGCTAGACGTGGGCGAGGGGACAGCGCAGTTTAATTCTTAGCTGATGTGATTCTTCCCGAGAGATGTCTAGTTCGACTTGGTGTCGTAGGGCGAGTTCTGAGGATATAGTGAGGTTTTCGGAATACAGTTGCTCGGATACTGTTCCCGTGGTGTCTCGCTTGCCTTTGTCTCGTTTTGACGTTTTCACACGATATTGATTGGGCACATACGTGCGATAGACATAGAGTTCCAATGGACTCAGGTGTCGGGGAATTTCCACTTCGCGGTCACAACGCAGGGTAATTTCGGCGGCATCGACCATCGAAGATTTAAACACCGAGCTGTGAACGAGCTTTGCCTGGATCCTTGTCGTCGCGAAGGGGCCTCCGAAATCAGTCGCTTCTAACAACAGGTGCGACATGAGCCTGAGAAAATCAACTCGGGGAATCGATAGGAGAGCTGAGGTTTCAATATCGAGCCGAATCTTGCTCGAGTTTGAGACAAGTGGATCGACAATGTCTACTGCGAGAGAAGAGTCGCGAATCAAGTCGGTGCCACTTGCATGGCTTAATCCATGTGAAGTTGAGGAAAAGAAGTCCTTCTCAGCGGAGCGGTAGAGTTCTAGAAAATCACCTGTCTCGACGAAACTGAGGCGCTTGCCAAGGAAACTACTGAGCATCACCGTTAAGGCTCTGTTTCGTCTACTTTGGCGAATTGAGGCTAAGAAAGGCTGCAAATAGGTAAGGTCTTGAAATAGGACAATCGAGCTAGGTCCGTCTGGCCAACTCTCTATTGTGCGAAGCTGCCGACAATAGGTGAGTACTTGTATTCGTCGACCACTTTCAGTTTCAAGCTCAAGTTCATGTGTCTCACCAACAGCCTCGGAGCCCAAGGCGTTTCGCAGTCGAAACAAGGCAGCGCTTCTCTTTAAAGAATCTTTGCAGAACGCAGCGAGGCGAGTGACTGAATTCTCGTATCCTTCGAGATGCTCTCGGTCTCGCAGCTCTAAAAGGCTGGCGGCCCCGACGCTCGCCAACAAGGGGCTGAATTGGGCATTCAATAAAAGAAAGGGAGACTCGAACTGTTCAAGCAATGACAACACTTCTTCGGCTGGCAGCGTATTTCCCATGCAGATATGAGCCTTCTCCCTGAGCTTAGAGACTCTCGTCACTTGACTATAATTATAGTATAGGTAGAGCCTTACAATTCTGATAGTAAATTCAAAAAAGCGACACGTAAAGCATTTATGTCAAGGCGAAATACCTACCTAAGTTTAGAGGTTAAGCACTACGATCCGAAAAACCTAGAGCGAGAAATCTATGCGCTCTGGGAAGAGAACGAGGTGTTTAGCAAGCAGAGCGGCTCCAACAAGCCTCCCTACACAATTGTGATCCCACCACCTAACGTGACCGGTCGTCTCCACATGGGACATGCCCTGAACAATTCAGTGCAGGATGCGCTTATTCGCTTTAAGCGAATGGATGGCTTTGATGCCCTTTGGGTGCCAGGCACGGATCACGCTGGAATTTCTACGCAGAGCGTAGTTAAAAAGCACCTGGATGCAGAGGGAATAAATTACAAAGACCTCGGTCGTGAGAAAATGATCGAGCGAATTTGGAAGTGGAAAGAGAAATACGGCGATCAGATCTTGCTGCAACTGCGCAGCCTTGGCTGTTCATGCGACTGGTCAATGAGTCGTTTTACTATGGACGAGGGACTATCTCGTGCAGTGCGAACCGCATTTAAGCGCTTCTACGATGACGGCCTGATTTATCGTGGAAAGTATATCGTCAATTGGTGCCCGGTAGATCATACCGCTCTTTCAGACGATGAAGTCGAAACTGCTGAAGGGGGAGAGCCGGGGCATCTTTGGCATTTTAGATATCCTCTCGCAGACGGAAGTGGGCATGTTACCATCGCAACGACCCGCCCTGAGACTATGCTGGGTGATACTGCCGTAGCCGTAAACCCGAAAGACGAACGATACACCGATATGGTCGGTAAGACGATTCTCTTGCCTTTGGTGGGTCGAGAAATTCCGATTATCGCTGATGACCATGTTGATAAAGAGTTTGGCTCCGGTTGTCTTAAGGTTACCCCAGCCCATGACCCAAATGACTTCCAAATTGGGCAGCGCCACAAACTTCCAACTATCAACGTGATGAACGAAGACGCTTCTATCGGAGATCAGGCGCCCGAGCAGTACCATGGTCTCGATCGATTTGAGTGCCGAACTCGAATCGTCGAAGAGATGAAAGCGGCCGGTTTGCTGGAACAGATCGATGACCGAATGACACCAGTCGGTCGAGCGCAGCGCTCGAAAGCAATTATCGAATACCGCTTGAGCGATCAGTGGTTTGTGAAGATGAAACCCTTGGCAGAGCAGGCCCTGGTCAAGTCAGAGAAAGGCGATCTGACGCTTCACCCGGAGCGTTGGGAGAAAATCTATCGGCACTGGCTGGTCAATACCCGAGATTGGTGTATCTCTCGACAGATTTGGTGGGGGCATCGAATTCCCGCCTGGTATCACAAAGAGACCGGTGAAATCTTAGTCGATGTTGAAACCCCGGCAGCAGTCCAGAGCAATCCAGATGTTTGGAGACAAGATGATGATGTCCTTGACACCTGGTTTAGTTCCGCACTTTGGCCCTTTTCGACTCTCGGTTGGCCCGATACAAGCAGCGACCTAGAGCGCTACTATCCGACCTCAGTCCTCTCTACGGCGAAGGATATTATCTATTTTTGGGTTGCCCGCATGGTAATGACGGGAGTGCACTTAATGGGCAAGGTGCCTTTTCAGCAGGTGTATTTCCATCCAGTCATTTGCGACGCTCGTGGCGAAACCATGTCGAAGTCCAAGGGCAATGGCATCGATCCCCTGCATGTCATTGAAGGAGCAAAAGTAGAGGATCTCGAGGGTCCGATCTACGAAGCACGCCCGGAGAATATGGAGGAGCTCCTCGGTCAGCTGCACAAGAACCATCCTGATGGATTTCCTGCTGTGGGAGCAGACGCACTTCGTTTTACGCTGCTATCTCTGAATTCGCAGGCTCAGCAAGTTCAACTAAGTCTGCAGAAATTTGAGGATACGGGTAAGCGGTTTATCGATAAGCTCTGGAATGCCTCCCGTTTTGTATTTGCAAATCTAGAGAATATTCCTGCAGATGATGGAACTAAGGCTGAGTTGCAGCTTGAAGATCGTTGGATACTCTCCCAACTAGACGACACGACGAAAGCGGTTCGTGAGGCCCTCGAGGAGTTTAATTTTAATCAAGCTGCTTCGGTGATGTATCGTTTCTTTTGGGACGATTTCTGTGACTGGTATGTTGAGCTCACCAAGGGGCGTCTCAAGAGCGAATCGGCAGCAGAGATCCGGCTGGTACAGGGCACGCTTGTGACGACCTTGAGCACAATCCTTCGCCTGTTGCATCCCTTGGTTCCTTTTGTCACTGAGGAACTATGGGGACATCTGCGAAACATTGTCGCTCAAAGCGATTTAGTCGACTCAGAGCTTACAACCCATGACCTCTGCGCCCGAGCATCGTATCCGGTCGATCACGGTCGAGCCGACAAGGATCTTGCCTCACGCTTTGCACTGCTTCAAGAAGTAGTTCGCACCGTTCGTTATATGCGCTCCAATGTTGGTATTGGTCGAAACGTCTCTTTAGAGGTGCACTTCCTGCCCAAGAATGCCCAAGCGAAGGCTGCTCTAAACGAAGGCAGCGAAATTGTTCAGCGAGGTGCTCAACTGAAGTCAATTCACTTCTGTGATACCGCACCACAGGGCATGGCAACGGCGGTCATTGACGGGGTCGAAATTTTTGCCAATCTTGCCGAGCATATGGATATAGAGGCTGAACTGGCTCGAAACCAGTCGGCGCTTACCAAGGTAGAAAAGGAGATCAAAAAGGCTCAAAGCAAGCTCGGCAATGAAAAGTTCCTTCAGAAGGCTCCGAAAGAGGTGCAAGAAAAGCTCAAGGACGCTCTCGCTGAATCAGAGACACAGCGAGAGAAGTTGCTACAGGTGCTCAAAGAGCTCTCCCAAGCATAAATTGATTGTGGGCGATGTAACACACAGACAGCAAGAGACCTATGAAGCTCAATTCTCATAGCCTACAATTGGTCGAGTTAGCGGTAGCTGAGGATATCGGGGAAGGTGATATTACTTCCCTCTCTACGATATCTGCCGACCTTCAGGCAGACGCTGCATTCATTGCCAAAGAAGCACTGCTGGTATGTGGCCATGAACTGGTTGAAGCGGTGTTTCAATTGATTGACCCCACCCTAGAGTATAAGCGACTTGTGCCGACTGCTGAGCGGGTCGAGACTTCAACTGTTGTAGCCACTGCCGTCGGACCGGCTCGCTCCCTACTCGCAGCAGAGCGAGCCTCGCTCAATTTTCTCCAGCGACTATCTGGCATCGCTACAATGTCTGCCAATATGCTTGCATTGGTTGAAGGCACTGGGGTTAGAATCCTCGATACGCGCAAGACGACACCTGGCTGGCGCCAACTAGAGAAATTTGCGGTGCGAACTGGTGGTGCGACAAATCACCGAATGGGGTTGTTTGATGCAGTGATGATCAAAGACAATCACATCGATGCGGTTGGTGGGGATATTCGTCAGGCGATCTCGGCCAGTAGGGCCTATGCCCCAGCAGGAACGAAGATTGAAGTGGAAGTAAGGGACATGAAAGAGCTCGCACTCGCGCTGGAGGAAGCCCCTGATGCTATCCTGCTCGACAATATGTCACCTGAGCAGTTGTCAGAGGCCGTCAGCATCGTGCGCGCCCATCCAAAGGGTGCCCGTGTGGAATTAGAGGCCTCTGGAGGTATCACTCCAGATACGATTCGCAGATA
>CBDUGV010000305.1:0-4929 GCA_965366815.1 uncultured Bdellovibrionales bacterium
GTTTTCATGATTGCACGGGCGCAGCCACCGTCGTTTGCGGCTTTGATAACGGCCATGGCTGTGGCGATGCTTGCTATTGTATTTGTCGGAGTTGAATTTTCTCCCGCTCCTGAAGGTGAGGCACTGCAAATTGCTCGCGTTGCGCAACCGAGCCCCAGCACTGTGACGGCGACTCAGGAGACCGTTCCGCCAGTTTCTTTTGTTGGCCTGGGTGCTGCTGGAACTGACGTTGTTGCCTTGCGCCAATCAGTGCAGCCTCAGATGCGATTTCCCCAGCGACGGCTTGCTCGTCGTGCCGGTGCCCTCCATACACTTTCTGGCGGTTTACGTGTGGGTGGCGCAGATATTGAGTGGATTAAAGCTGTTAGTTCTGTTGAAATAGTCCCTGCACTAAACCAACATAAGCCACCGGTAATTTGGGTCGGTAACAGAGTTCGCTAAATGCTTCGCTCTCCAGCTATCTTTTCATTTCTATTGTTCCTTCTGGGACATCTGTTTATTCTGAGCCCAGTCGCCGCTCAATCTCAAGTTGACGAGAAAGCTCGAGGTCAATGCCGGATTGCGGTTCGTATGCTTCGGGTAACTGATGGGCCTGCCTTGGATCAGTCGGGGATGAGTTCGTTTCTGGAAGATATGGACGATCAGCTGAAATCTTTGCCGTTTAAAGGATACGAGACGGTCGACTTTAAGGAAACCGTAGCAGTATTTGGCAAACGGGCCAAAGTAGTGCTGCGTGGTGCGAATACACCGGCTTATACACTTGCGGTCATTCCCCATGAGCGTGGCCAGGGAAGAGTTCATCTTACGGTCGATTGGCGTGGCCCTGACCGTCGCAGTTTGCTCAGTACGAAACTCCGGGTACGAGAAGGCGAAAATGTGATGCTGGGCACAGATAAGACGAGTGGCAGACCATTATTGGTCGCGATCAAGGTGATGTGTTGATGCAGGCTAAACTACACGAGTCTACGACAGTCGATCAGATTGTCTCTCAGTCGCCTTTCGAAATTATTAGCACCGCTGGGTCGATCCCAACTCTTGACCGCTCCAGTTCGAAGGCGAAAGTTGAACAGCTCGTGAGCGCTCTCGTTGCCGATGGTCAAAGCCAAGAATCAGCGCTGTTGCATGCACTTTCGCTTGGAACCATTGCTTTCTCACGCACACTGCTTGATTCGATAAACGATGCTATCCGCGCCCATTCGCCAGGATTCCGGCAATCTACCTTGTTTCAAGTCGTCTACGTTGAGGGTGAATTCGAATCAGCTGTCTCGCTTCTATTGGAGTTGCTTCAGTCTAGGAGTGGAAGTGCTGCGAACGAAGAGCAGCATGCTCGAAGTCACGCCCTGCTGATGTGCTCCCATGAGCTTCTCTGCGAAATTTCGAAGTTGTTGACCAAATGCCGATTGCAAGAGTCGCAGGAAATGTGGCCTGAACAACAAGCCCCAGCTCTCGATCCCCTAGCGCAGGTCGTCGCTCTCAACCGTGAACTGCTCGCCGAAAACTCGGTAGTTGGAGAGTCCACCGAGACAATCGCCAAATATTTAAACATCTAGTTACTATCTAATCGACAATTTTTCCCGTAGAACCGCAGAACACAAATGTGGCGCGATAGAGAGGCGTCTTTGTTGTAAGTATCCATAATTATTGGTAGTATCCTCTGCGTTTTCTGCTCAATCTCCGGGAGCTCGCTCTCGGGCACTTCGCAGCCTTCAATCGGGATTGGGGTTAATTCGGCAGTTAGAGTTGACGCGGTGAAAAACTATGTTATGGTGTGCCTCCGCTTGGGCCTAAGTCTAGCGATTTAAGGACGTTAACCAACTCCCCGGTCGACTATTTCGGGTAAATAATGAATACAAAATTTCTAACATCAAAAGAAGCGGAAGCTCGCCGCGGATGGGTATTGATTGACGCTGAGTCCAAAGTTGTTGGACGCCTCGCATCAGATATCGCCAGCGTGCTTCATGGCAAGAACAAGCCTTACTATTCTGGGCATCAAGACTGCGGTGACTTTGTCGTTGTAGTTAATGCCGAGAAAGCAGTGTTCACTGGCAACAAGACCGAAGACAAGGTGTACTATCGTCACACTGGTTATGTTGGTGGAATCAAGGATGAGACTGCCCGCGAGTTAATGGATCGCCGACCTGAAGAGATATTGCGCCGGGCGGTGAAGGGGATGCTACCGCGAACCGATATTGGCAAGCGTCAACTCGCAAAATTGAAAGTATATAGTGGCGCGGATCATCCGCATGCCGCACAACAACCAAAACCGTTGTAGGATTCTGAATGGCTACCGCGAAGAAAGATACGATTTACGCTACTGGAAGAAGAAAAGCTGCAAGTGCACGTGTATTCGTCACTCCTGCAGAGACTGAAGAAGAATCGTTAATTACCGTAAATGGTCGAGCATTGAACGATTACTTCCCACACGAAACTCTCCGAATGATCATCAATCAGCCGCTCGATGTAACAGAACGAAAAGGCAAGTATGCCTTTCGTGTTACTGTGCGCGGTGGTGGTGTCTCAGGCCAGGCCGGAGCAGTTCGGCACGGTATTTCTCGCGCTTTAGAGCGCGCTGAAGAGGAACTTCGCTCACCGCTTAAGAAAGGTGGTTTCCTTACTCGAGATTCTCGTAAGGTTGAGCGTAAGAAGCCAGGCCGACATAAAGCGCGTAAGAAGCCACAGTTTTCAAAGCGCTAGAGCTTCCGTACTACATCCGTTACTGCATCTACCAATAGGCATTGGTTCGCTCCTTTTGCGGCAAGACTTGGGTTTTGCCTCGTGGCCCGTGCCGCGGATTGCGTCAATCGGCACAGGGGTGGGCATGTCAGTCTATATGCGATGCTTGCTGAAGGTGGCAGTAGGCGATTCAGACAGATCGATACACCTTCGCTCAACACATTGTACAACTTCGACACTCTACTAAACTCTACTTAATTGTGGGGGGCCTGCACGGAATTTTTTTTGTGATGTTTATCACACTGTGTAAGGGGTGGCTGCTATCGCCGTCTACCTATAAGACTCACAACGTAAGCATAAACGAGAGTTCCCCGACTTTCGAAAATTCCCTTCCCGCTAAAAAAGGCAGCCGCCGGAGTGTGCCATAAGGCACGCTTTGGCGGTGCGCCACATCCCAGACGATTCGAACAGATTCGTATAGACTCATATCATACTCAGTTGCTGAGTATGGAGTTGAGGCGGCGCTTTAAAACCCAATGGCAGGCCTCGATTTGCCCCCCGGGTCTACTACACCCTCGAATCCTGGGCATCGCTTCATCTCCGTTTTTAGATTTACTGCTGCTGGTAGTGTGGAATCACAAGTGGTGTTGAGCAGTATGTCTAAGACACATAAGACAAACGCTTCTATTTTTCGACTCGCTGGTTGTTGTGGATGTAATGGTGGGAAAGATAGAAGCGTTTTTTAATTTGTGATAGAACAAGTGCGAATTATGAAAGCTGTAACGGACATCGAAGATACGAACAAGCTACCGGGAGAGAAAGGTCAATCAATTTCTCCTTATGTTCGGGTGTCGCGCATCTTCGTTTTTGCACTCATCTACCTTTGCCTCTCAGCAGCAGCTCCGAGCACTGTGAGCCTGACTACGGAGTCTCCTCAGCAAGAGAGAGAGTCTCGAGTGCTGCTCGAGGTGAGCGCCAAGTTGATTCAAGAAGGGCAGCATCATAAAGCTGTAGAGCTTTTGGAGAATGCCATAGAGCTCTATCCGACTGAGAAATCAGTATTTTTTAATCTTGGCTGTGCCTTCCAGGCACTTGGTGAGTATCAGAGAGCGGTGAGTGCCTACCAGCAGGCTATCTCGATTGATTCTCAATACATCAAGGCCCTTTACAATCTTGGACTTGCCTATCGGGCGCTAGGACAGCTCGATCACGCCGCCTTGGCCTACAAGAAAACTATAGCGCTTAGCCCCGATCATTTAGGTGCCTGGCAGAATCTCGGCGGAATACTTCTCAAAGCAAAGCGACATCATGAGGCGATCAACGCCTATCTCCACGTGGTCTCGTTGGACCCCAAAAATGCCGATTCCTACGACAAGCTTGGATATGCACTCAACGAAATAGGAGAGTTTCGCGTGGCAACTCGCTTTCTGGAGACTGCGGTGCTGCTACGACCGCAGGTTGTATCGTACAAGCTCCGCCTTGCTTATAGCTATGAACTCTCCGGTCAGTTCAGCAACTCTTTGAAGAGCTATCGCGATGCGCTCAAGATAGTGCCGGAAAATGAGCTCGCCAATGCGGGAGTAAAGCGGGTCCAGCAGGTATTTCTCAAGCTGCGATTGAACCAAGGCAGGTATCAGGGGCAGCTTATCTAGCCGGGGAAATCTTGCCCTGGATGAATCCATCACTAGAGAATCTCGCCTTGGGATATCTAGCTCTCGGTCTTCTAACCCTGGGCACTTTCACCAGAGACTCTTAGATACTTTAGAAGCGATTCGAGTTATCGCCAGCCTTTGTTGATCCCCGATAGAGATAGCGTTGAGAAGAGCCGCGACGCTGTGTATCCGACTCCAATGTTGAGCTTGTTGAGTGGGCGGAATCAATCAGACGATTGCTTCTGCCGATTCCAGCACCTTGACGACTACCGCTAGTTGCGTTGCTCAATGACGCGGGGTCGCGCCGGGTTCGTGATAATCCCCCAGCTCCGGAGCCATCGCCGGTGCCGACAACTGATCCTGGGTCAGCCACTCCCGAACCGGGACTTCCTTCCGGCGCTTCCGGCTGGACGTCTTGCCCTGGTGGTTCTTGTTGTTGCTGCTCTTGTTGTTGTTGCTCCTCTTCGGGCTGCTGCTCTCCGTTCTCCGGAGGTTGCTGCGGCTGTTCCTGAACTTCGGAAGGAGGTTGCTGCGGAACCGGTGTAGTACTTTGGTTTAGAATTCCTTGCAGCGGCCCAGGTGTCCCCATATCGGTGCCGCCCGG
>CBDUGV010000306.1:0-4893 GCA_965366815.1 uncultured Bdellovibrionales bacterium
AAACGAGCAGTTTGCGTCAACCTGCGGCATCCGTGAGTTCGACAAGCGGTTGCGTGCCGAGATTGCCGAAGAGGTGTTTCGAATCGTCGATGGCGAGGATGCCGAATCAGATCGGGAGGCGTACGGAGAAGTTCTTCGCCGACTGTCTGAAGCCCTGGCCTGTGCGGTGCGACATCGCCCGCAGTTGTTCGACAAGCTTACCGTCGAGCAGCAGCAGGTCGTCCTGACCAAGAAAACGGCGCATTTTCTGGCGTCGAATCTCTTGGGATGGAAGCTGCGTCATTTGGAGGATCATGAACTTCTCCTCAACACCATTGGCTCTACCACGAGCGATTCGGGTGCGGTGGAAGGTGAATTGGTTCAGGCTGACGTAGTTGGTGCGCTGATCTCCTCATTGGCTCGTCGTGGGAAGTTCGCTTCTGCTTGGCGGCTCGCCTGTGGGGCTGGGACCATGACATCTCGTCGTGCCTGGATTCACGTAACGCCAACTGCCTGGGAAGCGATGCTTGAATGGGATTTCAACTGCGCACCGGATGAACGGCCCGATTTGCCCATTGCGCAAGCAATGCACAATTGGACCGTCGACAGCGCAGCCATTCGGCAGTCGAAGTATCGCGAGGCATTGTGGGGTCTCTCGGTAGTCCATGATCACAGTGACACAAGAAACAGACCCAAGTCGCACGACGCGGTCTTCAACCTGTTTCAACGTCATCTCGATCGGCACAAGCATGGAGGAAAGCTACCACAGATCCTTCGTGAGCTAGCTGCTGCTCATTCGAGAACAGCCAGCTCGTTGCGTTGTGTTTGAGTCGTAGCTGTCTGAGTGGTCTGCAACGAAGCAACTCACATCCCAAGCTTCGCAAGGTGAAAGAAGCGCCCCGCTGTTCAAAAAACGGCGGGGCGTCTTTCTTTTCTTTTCCATTGGTTTCACTAACTCTGTCGCACTGGAGATTCTCCCCAGAAAACCGCAAACCCCGATGCGCTAATTCCCGAGCAATTTGATACCTGTCAACAACTCCCTGACAACAGCCCCGTTTCCAACACGCCAGCTGTTGTATGGCCCAGTACGACAGGGGTAAGCCTAAAGAAGGAGTTTGGATTCATTCCCTACGAATTTCGGAGGCTTATGGGAGAGATTGTTTCTGAGAGCGCAAGGCGGCTGGCGAGGGATGGGCAGTTGTTGGAGTTGAGTTCCAGAGAGTCTGGGGAGCTTAGTGAGTTCTCATACGGACTTCGGAGAGAATTCATGTACGAAGCGTCTCTGGAGAATGATTCTCAGCACTGGACGGACTGGGCCGACGAGCCGGGAAGAAGTTCTCATATAGAGCTGACCGTGGATGGGTGTGCGGTAGCTTCCTACCGCATGACCGAGTGCCTTGAGCCCAATAAACCTAACGGTAGTATTATTCGAGACTGGACATTTGGTCGGTCCCCTCTTCCTAGCGGGGCGGACGTTATTGAATGGACCAGATGCGTAGTGTCTCCCGATTGGAGAGGCTACTCACTTTTCGAATTTGCAGCCCACGACATGCTTGCAAGAGCAAGAAAGGCAAACAACAAGCAGTTTGTTACTGCGATCGCGCAGACAGCATTTAGCCATATTGACCGAGTGCTTCAGCGTGTTGGTTTTCAGAGAGTAAAATGCCCGTTTGCAGTCTTTTGCAGCGAGGTGCCTGGACGTACCTTAGACATGCAGCCTTATGTGTATGATTTACAAGATGCTCGCGTTCTGGATTTGCAATTAAAACGGCATGAAGAATTAAAACGATATTTAGAGCCGCTTGGCTCTGGCGCTGTGCTCTAGAGATTTGCCACTCGAGATTTCGGAGCTTTTGCCCTAGATTGTGGGTAGTCCGGCAGGAATGGCCAGATCGCTTGATGGGCATTTCGTAAGGCTGCAGCAACATTTTCGTTTTCGATAACAAATCCAACACTTTCGTGGTGTGTCGAAGTTATAGCAACTTTTGAGTTGTATACTTCTACCGCTACTGGAAGTTCTACTCCTTCGATCATTTTGCATTGTCTTTTTGCTGGATGTCTGGAACCGACGGCTATATCACTGTCTTCAGAACGATTGATAATGCCATGCCAACTGATATTGCGCTCTGCGCGTCGTCTTACAAAGCTGTTAAGCCAACGCATATTGTCGTCGTCTGCAAAGTTGTTTGTATACTTTACGTCAATCAGACCATAAATCGTGATATTCGGGGTCCGAAGCATATCTTCATAGATTTCCTTTATTCCATCCGATCCTCGAAAAAAGTGAACCTTAGGTTCAGCGGCTAGCGGATTACGCAGTTGTTGCAACAGAGGAAGGATCTCAGTGAGCTGTTTTTTTTGACTTGCGAGACGGTCCTCGCGCTGTTCGACAATTGTCAAAAGTGAAGTTGGCGGTGAACAAGAGAACTGCTTAACACCGTTCTTGAGAAACTGCTGAACGAGCCCCTTGTCCATCAATGAATTCAGGATGTTGTATGTATGGGCTCGTTTGAGGTTTGCTTGTTCCGCAATAACGCTAGCCGGGCGAGATCCCGATTTGAGGAGGGCCCGGTAGACTTCAACTTCGAGATTGTTAAATCCGAAATCTTCCAAAGCTTGGTCGATTTGCTGTAAATCTTCGCCTTTCATCTTATCCGAGAGTTTCTTTATAAAAAGAGTGACAGCTAGTTATTAGAAAATACTTTAAATAGAACAGATTAAAATGCCCGTGATTTAGTCGGGTTTGCGATTGTCAGTTTGAATATGACAGAGTTCGGCAACAAAATCCAGCGACATAGCCTAGCGAATTTTATTGAGCAATATTAGATAGTTCTAATTCCCTATGTGCGTTGTGCCTATAACTACGACAGTTTCTTCTGCAGATTGCTTCGATTATGTCATTCTGAAATGACAATAATATCAGCTGCAAAATACTGGATTTTGTAAGGTATTTTTGGCTTTATAGTCAGGTCACTTTGATTTTGTTGCAGGAGGATTTGCACGAAATTTAGCCACAATGGCCAGTTAGGGTTGTAATTGACTCACTCTTGGTCATCAAGATTTCGAAACTAAGAGGGAACCAGACATGTCAGATAAGTTCGATAAGAAAGACTCAGGTCAGGCCTCTGCCCTTCCAAACGAGCATCTAGTTGGCCTAGCAGAGGCTTTGTTTGAGAAGTATTGCAAAGAGAGTTTTGGGTGCACGCGAAAAGCTCTGAGTCCCAGCGTATATATAGAACACGCTGAACGCGATTCTTCCGTGACCGACTCGGAGTTGCTCGCTCGAATGCATAGTCTTCGGGCCTCTCTCTCTTCGCTAGGATACGAGCTACCTAGTTTGGATGAACAGTCGGTCGAGAACACACGAATGATCGCCGGCGAGCCGAGTAGCAAATTTCTCCAGTAGTTAAACTGTCGTACTTGACCCTACAACTAAATTGGCAGCTTGCCATTTCACGTTGGCAATAGTCTGTGTTGTAATTCGAACAGTTTAGATGGCTTTTACTTTGGAGCATGTATGGAGGCGAAGGAACGAAAGAGAATTGATGCGACCCTCCAGGACTTCGGTCTTAGTCCTGAAGAACTAAAAGTTTACAAAACTGTTCTAAACTGCGGCTCCCGACCTGCGACTATCATTGCCGAAAAGTCGAATCTCAAACGCGGACAAACATACAACATTCTCAACAATCTAATCGAGCTAGGGGTCGTACAAGAGTTGTTCAGAAATGGAGTGAGGTGGTTCACTTCAACTTCTCCTTCGAATTTGCTCTCTGTTTTAGAAAATCGTGAAATAGAGCTGTCAAGGAAGCGTAGAGACCTGGAGGAGATCCTGCCATTGCTAAATGGCATGCGAAGTTCAAATTCTTCGGATTCTCGCGTACGATTTTACACTGGAGTGCGTGGTATTAAAGAAGTCCAAGAAAGTATGCTTTTAGAATCGGATTCAGAGATTCATTCTTTGATTGATGCGCGAACTAGCCCCATATTTAACGATGGCGAAAACTTTCGGTGGATTAACAACTATATTGCGAAGCGAGCAGAGCGAAATATTTGGTGGCGTGGTATCGCGAATAAGTCTCCAGAGTCAGATTTTGCAATTACAGCTAGAGCTAGCTGTAAACGCGAAGTCAAAATGATAGAAAACATCGACCTTCCTGTAGCAATCCACGTTTACGGTGGAAAGGTAGCGGTGACATCCACATTGACTGAGCAAATCGGAATAGTAGTTGAGAACGAAAGTCTTGCCGATACTATGCGAAATATCAGCACTGCCTTGTGGAACTTCCTACCCGACTACATCCCAGACCTTGCCTCGAATACATCGCACCACTGAGGTAGCCTAGCCGACTCAACTCAAGCAAGTTGAGCCCCAAGTAGTTGCAGATTTTCTCCATTAGCAACGTTCTGCCAACGCAATATCCACAGGTACGGCAGATCTAGCGCAATTCCAGCCGCTGACGAAGCAGTCCCGAGGTCTGCTCCAATAGACTGATGCAGGTAAGCACCTGGGCATAGGTAAGATCGTCAGTGACCTTCACCACCTTTCGCTGCTGAATCTGACTGCTCGACAGGTCGTGAAAGAATGTTCGAAGTACAATACTCAGCCGCGATATAGCAGCCCTGTCTGTTAACTCCGGTTTCGGAGTTGGAGTTGGAGTCGGTGTCGGAGTTCCCTGACCTTCCCTTGCGATAGCCGCTAATTGTTGAACTACTTCGTGCATCTCAGAACCTCTCTGCTATTTGCCGTTTTGCTTCATTTCACTTTAACAAGACAGCCCCATTTTAAACGCAAAAAAGCCTAAGAGATCCAGTGGCTAAGCTCAGTATAATCGTCAGCAGGAGGTGACAAAATCGACAGGCCGATCTGAGGGATCGCGCTTCGTGTCGTACTAGAGGATACGAATGGAAATTGTT
>CBDUGV010000307.1:0-4849 GCA_965366815.1 uncultured Bdellovibrionales bacterium
ATCTTGCGTTATCCCGTCGGAAAAGAGAGTGACATCGATTTCAGGATTGATGTCGAGAAGTTGCTCTTGATACACATCGACTTTCTTTCTTCCGAGGTTGCTTATAAACCCACCCCACTGCCGATTCGAGTCTGGCTCATCGAAGATACCAGGATCGGCCAAACGGAAACGACCAACCCCCATACGGGCCATAAGAATCGCTTGAGCACCACCGACGCCACCACAGCCGGCAACGGCGAGAGTCTTATTCGCAAGCAGCGCGATTCCTTCCTCAGTTAGCAAGGGGATACTGCGATTGAGATAATCAAGTCGGTAGTTGTTACTAATCGTCCTAGACTCCCATGGTGTTGTGGGTTGTAATTGAGACCTCAGCCTTCTTCACTCCAAGAATCTTTTCCAGGTCGACGGGCTCTTCTTTACGGCCAAGTGCCTTGTTTATTGCCAACTCGCTTGATACTCCTGAGCAAGCGACCCTTTTGCGCGAGGTCCTCATTTTTAATGTGTAATCTATCTTCTAGTTGTTCCCAGGCCCATTTAAAGCCTTCTTCAAGTTCCAAAGCCGACATGCGCTCAGGTTCATAGGCGACATGGCATTGATCGTAGAGATCCCAATCGGTAGATAGGATTGCCTCTCGAGATGCCGTTCTTCGCGCCATCGGCGTATTTGGGAATGGTGACATAACCGTGAGCGTGAGATTTTTCATTTCACTCTCTTCGACAAAATCAACTACTTTCCGAAACACATCTGTTTCGTGAAAGGAAAAACCAAACATGAAGAATCCCCAGACATCAACTCCGAGTCGTTGAATCGCTTTTACGGCCTTGAGCTCTTGCGGCAAACAGGTTCCGGGCATGTTGATGCTGATTTTTTTACAACCGCTTCTCGCCAGGTCCCACACATAGCGTGGATTGATAACCTTAAAGTCGGAGATGCAGACGAAATCAACTTTGTTATAGCGAAGTTCTGCCAGCAGATCCTTCTGATATTGTTCACTACCACCACAGAACATTTCGTCGACGAAGATAATGTTTTTGAGTGGATCAATGGCAAGCACCGCTTCGACTTCCTGCATTACTCGATCGATTGGCTTGTTCCGAGACTTACCGCCGTACATTTCTTGTATCGGGCAAAACTCACATCCAACGAGGCAGCCTCTTGATGTCTGAATAGCGTGGAGACAGTATTTGTCGTTTTCAAGCAGATCGAATCGCGGGATAGGCGCAGTTTCGAGTGGAATGCGTTTTGGAGCATAGTAGATTTTCTCAAGTGTTCCGGCGCGGAGATCTGAAACTATAGTTGACCAGATTCCTTCAGCTTCGCCAGCTAGAACCGCATCTGCATGTTGCGCAGCTTCTTCTGGCATCAAGGAAGCGTGAACGCCGCCCAGTATCACAGTTTTTCCACGGCTGCGAAATGCATCAGCATAGCGATAGCTGCGTTTTGCATCCTTCGTTTTGAAGGAGATGCAGATAAGGTCGCCATCCATTTCGAGATCGATATCTCGTACTTTCTCATCAATGATCTCGATATCCCAGTCGCTCGGACTGAGCGCCGCTAGAATAGGGAGGGCGAGCAGGGGGATCGCAAATTGCGATTTGTCCTCTGTGTACCAACATTGCGCAAAGGGGTCCTCGCGCGCATTTCCAGTTTCTATAAATTTTACTTTCAAAGTCTGTCTCTCGTGGTGGCAATCTATCCTTAAGTGTAACGTCAGAATCACTTCGTCGCTTGACCACTATTCCGCTTGAGGATAGGCGTTTTTTCTAGGAAAAATCAGACCTTAGCTCTCTGCAAGGTATTGGACTAATTTGCTTTTTGGCAGGGTCTCACTCAGTGCTGCAAATCGACCAAGGAGTTCGGATGGGGGAGTAGGGGATTCTCTGATTGATAAAGTGCCATAGCGTAGTAACCCTGGAGTTACAGTTCGTCTCTATATGGCAGAGAGGTATCTGATCTAATTGACCCTCAGGAGCGCGAATCTATTGATGTAGCTGAGTGGCACACACCTTGCTTCCTATAGGGATAGCCAGTTGTGAGGTCGCAGCAGCACGGGTTTGATTAGCTCCATACACGTGAGGGTTGCTGCGAAGTTGATAATACTATTGCCAGCCAACTCCATGATATTTCTCACTGTACTAAATCGATGGTTACCGAGGTTTGGGTACCGGATTATTATCTGTCGCCTATGACAGATTGGCATCGGTTTTGCACGTAGTAATAAGTCATTAGTTGTTGGTTCATAAAATAAGAGAGTATCCGCTGTAGTAGCCAAGGTTTTCGGAGAGAATACTGCTAGGAACTCTCGGTCTGGAGAATACATGAAAGCAAGTTGTCTGTCTGGGGACGGTGTCGCCCCCGTGCGTCTTGGAACGTACAAAGCCAAGTCCTGTGAAGGAAAAAAATCGAAAAACTGTCAGAATTGTCTGCGCTCACGCAAGGAGCCAACTCAGATTCGGGCCGCTGAAAACATTACGCATCTTCGAGAGGCGTTTCGCTTAGTACATCAGCGATACTTTGAGCTGGGTTACATGCGAGCTTCTATAAGCGGAATGAGATTCTCTGCTTTTGAACTGCTTCCAACTACGCGCACTTTTGTTGCTCTCGAGAAAGGAGATGTCGTGAGTACCGCGAGCTTAGTGCTCGATACGCCGGTGGGGCTGCCGTCAGAAGCGAGTTTTGAAACTGAGATCGGCACGTTGCGAGACCGTGGGCGAGTTATCGCTGAAGGAACTATGTTCGCTGCTGATGTCAGTCGCTCTGATATCGAAGGAAAGCGTCTCAGCTTGGAAGTAATGAAGCATGTGTTCCAATGGTGTAATTCACTGGAAATCGATGATTTACTTTTGGTAGTAAACCCCAAGCATCTGTCTTTTTGGAGTGAGTTTATGGGCTTTGACGTTATCAGCTCAGTCAAGCCATGTTCTCACGTCAAGGGAAATGACGGTTTTCTCGTTCGGTTGAATATGAGAGCGATTCGCCACAAGGAGTTAGAGCCCTCTCCAATGGCGGCAAAAGTATTTAACGGTTCAAAATCTTTGAGTAGCTGTTCAGTAAATCACTTCACTCTTTGTGAGGACGAAGTACTGGAGATGATCGAGGAGAACCTGACATTGTTATCAGAAATGACCCCGGCACAAACTTGGCTACTCGGAGAATATTATCCTTCCGCGATGGCCTGTTTTATTAAAAACGAACCGGATTTTCAGGGTGATTTGGCCGAGATTTATTCGAGCTACGCCTAAGTAATAACCCTAGATGCCCTAAACACTATGAATAGTTCTAATTTGTGTATTTCACTCAACCATGAAGACGTGCTCAGCTCTACTATCGAACTTGTACAGCAACGGTTTCCAGAGGCAAAGAATATCGGCCCTCGCACTTCATTTAGTGCCGATCTCGCCTTAGATTCCCTACAAGTTATGGAGCTAGTGACCGTATTTGAAGCTCACTTTGGTATAGAGATTCCTTTGGAAGTATTGTTTCAGGTTGGTACTATCGAAGATGTAGCCAATCTATTGATTCTCCAGGAGCCTTAAGCGCAACGCATTCTCAGATTCGCCGATAACTGTACAGAAATTATTCTGAAGGTTATTTAGCATCTTGTTGGGTGAGGCGAATGGGCAGCGAGCCAGTTACCGGAGTAGGTATTTCCCGCTTCGCGAGCAAATCTGAAGACGTCGCAGAGTCTCTTTTTAAGGGCACTGAAGTCCTCGCCGGCTATGTTCGCCAATCAGGAGCTAGACAGGCTGTTTCAGACACAACAGTGGTAGTTGGTTCCACAGAAGTTTCACGTCAGATAGTCAACGGACTACGCCAGTTGCCGGAGCCGTCGCCTTTCCGTGGGTTTCAAGCGTTACAGTTGCCTCTCCTCCAGAGAGCTACCTCTTTTGTCGATACGGTAACAGGGAGTGCTCGACTTTTGGCAAACTACGCCAATGAGTATCGGGCAGGGTCTAAGCTATATCCGAAGACTTTGCTGAGTTCGATTTCAAGCGTTCTACAGATTTCCTCCTCAGTCGCTGCGGCTAAGACTGCCGCCGGGCTAAGCGCAGCGGCAGCTACGGCAGTTCTTGGTGCCATAGGTGTTGGAGCGGGTACAACAGCGATGCTAGCAGGGGGCACGGCAATAGCCGTAGGAGCAGCAACCGCATACGGCGTCGGAAAAGCGTTCTCGATGATCCATCGGGCAGTTGATAAGCTCATGTGATTGCTTGCAATAACTGCAATGCATACGCTTAGTACTGCGAGGCTCCTATCTAGATGTAGCATCTGCTTTGTGCTACAGTGTTTGGATGCTTCGTCGCGGATCTGAGACATCGATATTTAGCCAAATTCTCAAGCATTTAGTCTCTGGTTCAGAGCAGGATACCTCTGTTGAAGTCCAACCCAATGAGCAACAGAATCAAACACTGAAGCGTCACCAGGAAGCTCTCCGCGGCCTTGTCACCAATAACACCATCTACTCTGGGAACCTCGATGAGGCGCTGAAACTTATCACGAAAGAAATGGCGATATCGATTGAGGTTGAGCGCGTTAGTGTTTGGCTCTTTGACCCAGACCATAGCCGTATTCGTTGTCTCGTCCAATACAATGCGAGTAGCGATGACTATAATCATGGACGGATTATTTCGGCTGATGAGTGCCCCGCGTATTTTGCGTCGATGGAGCGTAGCCGAATTGCTGCGATTCAGGATGTACATCAAGATCCACGCACCGCTCATTTCACACATTTTGAAACTGAGAATATTGCTTCGATGCTGGATGCCCCAGTCTATCTCGATGGGAAACTCGTTGGAGTACTGAGCTGTGTGCAGCTTGATACGACGCGAGGTTGGCGCAACGACGAAC
>CBDUGV010000308.1:0-4844 GCA_965366815.1 uncultured Bdellovibrionales bacterium
GGAAATAAATACTTTCGATGCTTCCAATGAAGCGTTCGGGCAGTAACGAGCGTAGCTACGACAACGAAACCCAATACGACAACACCACCAAGCAGGATAAGAACGGCACTGCCAATATTCTGAATATTCTCCCAAACAGTGAGATGGATTGCTAAGATCGCCGCCATAAACATCAGATGCACACACAGGTTGGCGGCCGCCTTAGCTACGAAAATTGCAACTGCGTCAGGCGGGTTGATCAGCACCCCGAGGAAAACCATATTCCGTCGTTCAACTCGAAAGCTGTGGTAGACGCAAACCATTCCAACCAACACAAATACAGCCCAAGCGGCACAAGGCAGAAACGTGCTATACGCGAATTCCCAATACCCATAAGACCTGAGCAACAGGGCAATAGCAGCCTCAAGCAGCAGGGCAAGGATAAATGTCGAAAAAATGGCCCTTTTACCAGCGAAGATTGACGCTAGGTCACGTTCAAATAGCAGTTTAACTTCAGCGCCAAACATAATCTGTAATCAATTGGCTCCAGATCCAAGAATGCGCGCCACATAGCGGGCGACACAATCTGCTTCTAAGTTTACTTTACCGCCTATTCCCAACGATCGAATCGTAGTCTCTCTCAAAGTGTGTGGAATTACGTACACGGAAAAACTGGTGTCAGAAACCTCACCCACCGTCAAACTAACTCCATCAACACATATCGCACCTTTCGGTGCAACCAAAGGCGCGAAGCTCCTTGGCATAGAGAAGTCGAATCTCCGAGTGCTATCTTGATCTTCCGACCGTAGTACCTCTCCGATACAGTCGACATGGCCTTGAACCATATGGCCATCAAGCCGATCGCCAAATCGAAGACTTCGCTCAAGATTGACTTCAGTCCCCTCCGTAGCGCTGCCAAGCGTCGTGCAACGAAGCGTTTCACTGCATATATCGAAATGTGCTATGCCCTCGTCAGGATCAATCTCAACAACTGTCAAGCAGACCCCAGAGTGGGCTATACTATCACCTACCCGCACACTTGACTCGCCCGAATTCGCCGACCCCGCCTCGACCGAGGCCTGTTCGGCAAACAGTGAGGCGTGAACCCGAATACGGGCATGCTGCGCCGAGGTCTCGAGACTGACAATCTTCCCCACTTCACTCACTATTCCACTAAACATTGTGGTCGGCCTTGCTTTCGGTCTTTATTAACTGGCGCCATCGTACGTTGAGTTGCTGCTCTGCCTCTGCTTGCAGGCCAACCTCTACTAAGATGCCTCGTTGCCGAAGAAGCTCCGCCCCCCCGCCTGCTACCCCAGAATTCTCGTCTAACGAAGCAATTACCAGCCGTTTGATTCCGGCGGCCAAAACAGCTTCCGTGCAAGGAGGTGTTTGCCCGTGGTGATTGCAGGGTTCTAGTGTCAGATACATGGTAGCACCTTTCGTTCGCCCTTTAGCCGCAGAAATCGCATGAACTTCAGCGTGCGGGCCACCGAAGCATTGATGCCAGCCTTCTCCGACGATTAAACCATCTGCAACTATCACCGCACCGACCATAGGATTCGGATGCACCGCATCAGCTCCACGAGCCGCCAACGCCAGGGCTCGACTCATGAAATTCGAATCGACCAATGAAAACTCGGTTGCTTTCATACTGTATTGATAGCTTTGGCTACTGATCAATGATTGGCTTGCCAGAAAACAACTCTTCCTGCTTTTGGCGCTTTGTCCGTTTATCAGTAGTTTTCAGAGTCTTCGCTGCACTTCGAAAGTCGAGTACATTACTGACATCAGAAGCAGCTTGAGTAGGATTTGTCGCAAGATTTCTTAGTGTTTCCATAAATTCTCCGACATCCGAGAACTCGCGATAGACAGAGGCGAAACGCACATAGGCTACTTGATCGAGGTCTTTAAGAACGGCAATTACCATCTCGCCGATTATCTCACTGGAGACTTCTTTTTCACCGGATTCTAACAAGCGCGCCTCTATGCTTTTCACGGCATCCTCGAGTTCCATCACACTGACGGGCCGCTTCTCGCATGCTCGCTTCATTCCGCTTAGGATCTTATACCGATCGAAAGACTCGCGCTGGCCGCCTTTCTTGACGACCATGGGCAGGCTGTCTTCAATTCGCTCAAAGGTAGTGAATCGAAACGTACAGGCCTCGCACTCTCTGCGTCGGCGAACAGATCGGCCATCAACACCCTCTCGAGAGTCAACGACGCGAGTTTTTTGAGAATCACAGCGAGGGCACATCATCAGCTAAGCACTAATATAATTACCGGTGAATTAACTCGTCTATTTTACTGTAGTTCCCGCAAGGAGGCAAATGCCTAGAAATGCTGCTGCAGCAATTCAAGATCGAGCTGAGGATACAGTTGAAATCGCTCTAGCAGAGCTCTCACCCGGCTATTAGCTTCTACTTTGGCCGGCTCATCCAAAACATACTTCGTTTTACTCGGCTGCCCAGCGTTGGCCCCCTTGGCGAGGATCCCGGCAGAAGTATTGCTTAGAATGAGCTTGAGAACGGCCGCAATCTCCTTCATTTCGGGCTCGCCCATACCGAGCGTAGTCACCGCTGGAGTGCCGATACGCAGGCCGCTGGTAAACCAGGCTCCATTCGGATCAAATGGTAATGAGTTGCGGTTCAATGTAATGCCGCACTCGCGCACTGCCGACTCTGCCTGTTGTCCCGTGAGACCAAAGGAACGCACATCAAGCAGCATCAAGTGATTGTCAGTACCGCCCGTCGCTATTTCAATACCCTCTCCGATGCAGGCTTGAGCCAGTACTTTCGCATTAGAGGCAACTTTCTTTGCATATTCCGAGAACTCTGGTCGATTGGCCTCAATAAATGAGACTGCCTTCGCCGCAATCATTTGTGGCAATGGTCCGCCAAGAATAAAAGGGCAGCCTTTGTCGACCTGCTCTGCAAACTCCTCTGTGCAGAGCACGATTCCGCCACGTGGGCCGCGAAGCGTCTTGTGGGTAGTCGAGGTGACAACTTGTGCATGCGCCACAGGGTTATAATTCCCCGTAAAAACGCCGCCAGCTACCAGGCCAGCGAAGTGCGCCATATCGACCATCAATACCGCTCCGACTGAATCGGCGATTTCTCGCATTCGCTTAAAATCTATCAATCGCGGATAAGCGCTGTATCCTGTAAGTAGTACGAGTGGCTTCAGCTCCTTGGCTTGAGCCTCAATCTGATCGTAATCCAAGAGACCGCTTTCACGATCTACGGTGTAGCTATGAGCATCGAATAAGAGCGCCGAGACGTTGAACCGATATCCGTGGGTCAAATGCCCCCCAGAGTAGTAATCCAAACCGAGCAATTTTTGATTTCCGAGTTTTTGTCGAAGCTCAGCAAACTGCTCATCCGATAAGTCTGTAAGCTTCTTCTCACCAAAGGCCTCAACCGCTGGCTGACCGATTCGCGCATGTAGTATCGCCATATAGGCTACAAGATTCGCATCGGCGCCACTATGGGGCTGCACATAGGCGTGGTCACAACCAAACAGCTTACACGCTTCGGCACTGGCGAGGGCTTCGATATCATCGACGTTATCGCATCCTGCGTAGAATCGGTGAGATGGCACGCCCTCGGCGTATTTGTCGGTAAACAAGTTGCCCATCGCAAGTTGGGTATTCAGCGAGCAGAAGTTCTCGCTCGCAATGAGCTTTAGGTGAGTTCGCTGGTCCGCCAGCTCTTGAACTATGGTTTTCGCAACCTGGGGAGATACCTCAGCAACCTGTGAAAGGTTACACAGATAGGCGAGGAAACTCTTGTCGATTTTCTCGACACCACAGGAATTAATATAGGATTGTATTACGTCGCTAGACATGCGTACCTCCAAAATAGGTCGTCACCGAGGAGGTGATAAACTAACAGAGTTGTGCGCGAAAGCCTAGCTACGAATAGCTTCAAACACCACAAAAACAGCTACTGCCTGTCGCGGATGAGAAACCCTTCCTGAGCCGCTGCGGTTCTAAAACCACAGCGACGAAGGAAACGGCATTGATGGTGAGAGCAGGGGAATTCGTGAAGGTAACTACGCTACGTTCTCAGTAATGTACTTTGAAGCGTCGCCTACCGTCAGAATCTTCTCTGCGTCTTCATCTGAAATCTCTATGTCATACTCCTCTTCAAGAGCCATAACGAGCTCTACAATATCAAGAGAATCAGCACCGAGATCTTCGATGAAAGAAGCGCCGTCAGTAACTTCATCAGCCGGCACGCCGAGTTGCTCAACAATGATCGCCTTTACGCGTTCGGAAACGTCACCAGACATCTTACGAAATTCCTCCGAAAATCTTTAAAACTTGCTAATGCTAGATACCTTCTAATCGTTAGAACAGAAAACAACAACCAACAAAAAAATGAAGTTCGCTGTGAGCTCTGTTTGGCCTGCAGCCAAAGGCACTATCTAAATCCCTACCCACTATTTGTCGAAAGCTCAGCATTCCTGCAAAGCAAATCTGACATAAATATATAACAATCAAATAGGTAAGGAATAAGGACAAAGTAAACTATAATTCAAAAGTTAATGCAATCCCTCCGGGACATTACATCGCAGTGAATTACATATAAAGTCCTCCATTCACGCCAATCACCTGGCCGGTAATGTAACTAGCTTCCGAAGAAGCTAGAAACGCTACCAACCGAGCAACGTCCTCGGCCTCCCCCAATCGTCGTAAGACGATTTGTTGAAGAAGCGCATCGTTTTGCTCTTCTGACATTCCTGAAGTCATATCGGTTTGGATATAGCCCGGGGTAACCGCATTCACCGTAATATTGCGGCTCCCAAGCTCTCGTGCGAGGCTCTTGGTAAGTCCCAAGACTCCTGCTTTCGAAGCGCCATAG
>CBDUGV010000309.1:0-4835 GCA_965366815.1 uncultured Bdellovibrionales bacterium
CGTTCGCGTCCAGATTAAAGCAGCGAAAACCAGAGCCACTCATCGCGTCAATCGCTCGAGACAGTGTGAGCTTTCCCTCTCGCACTCGCTGCATCACCAAAGGCACAGTGGTCTGCAATCCCAACGTTCCCATTGAAGCCTTATCAAACTCCACGTCTTTCGAATCGTGCTCCTGCGGTGCATGGTCACTGGCGACACAGTCGATGACGCCCTCTTGCAGTGCTTCGGTCAAGGCCTCAGCGTCTTCCACCGAACGCAATGGCATACTCATCTTCGCGTTCGTATCGTATTCCATGACGTAGGACTCATCTGCTACCAAGTTGTGGGGAACCGATTCCGCGGTAACCGGAATTCCGTCATTTTTTGCTCGACGAATGAGTTCTGCTCCTCGAGCAGTGCTCACATGACAGAAATGGACGCGGCCACCCGTTAATCGAGCAAGCTCAATATCACGCGCAATCATCACGTTCTCTGCCGCTTCGGGCATACCACGAAGTCCAAGCTTCAAACTAAGTGCCGATTCATTCATAGAGAAATCGCCCGACAGGTTCATGTCCTCTTCGTGAACCGTAAGCACCGTATCGAACATTAAGCTGTACTCAAGCGCTTTACGCATTATCTGTGCATTCCAAACCGGCCAACCATCATCCGAGAAAGCAACACAACCCGCATCGCGAAGCTCCATCATCGGCGCAAGCGCTTTTCCTTCACAACCGATAGTGATAGAGCCAATCGGATAGACCCGACATAGATTCGCTGCCTGCACACGCTCAAGGATGAGTTCCGTGACAGAAGCGGAATCATTTCTCGGCAGCGTGTTCGGCATGCAGCAGACCGTCGTATACCCTCCACATACAGCCGCCCAAGATTCCGTAGCCACGGTCCCCTTCCACTCGTGACCCGGCTCGCGCATGTGCACATGTACATCGATAAGACCGGGCACCACGAGAAGCCCTCGCACATCAACCACTTCATCGACTTGCGCGGCACTAAGCTGGCTCGGAGTATCGACCTCTAAAATTCGATCTCCCTCAATCAGCACATCAAATTCACCGTCAAGCCCAAGCCCTGGATCAACGACATGCCCACCCCGCAATATTTTTCGGCCGCTAGATGTTTGCATACGACTTTACTCCATCCGCTGATTCACTTTTCACTTCTCCCTTACCTCCAGCTTCAACGTCTTCGCCCTCTGCTCCAACAAAGGCTTCGGCACTGGACCTCCCCACGCAGAGCAAGAAGAGCGTTGCCATTCGAACGGCGACACCATTATTCACTTGGTCTAGAATAAGCGAGCGGGCTCCATCAGCAACTTCCGTAGTAATTTCCACTCCGCGAATAAAAGGCCCTGGAGAGAGCACCACACAATCTGGACAATATCTGGCAAGTTCAGCTTCCTTGACGATAAACTTGCGTGAATACTCATCGAGATTGGGAACGTAATAGTCTTTCTGATACTCGTGCTTCATCCGAAGCGACATGACCACATCAGCCCCTTCAAGCGCTGACTCCATATGGTGATGTACTTCGACCCCTAGCTGTTCAAACTCAGGCAATGCCAGAGTCGGAGGTGCGACGATGCGCTGCGTACAGCCAAACTTCTGAAACAATAGAAAATCAGAACGCGCCACTCGGCTCCTCAGTGCATCTCCCACATACGTAATGGTCAAACCTTCAATTGAGCCCAAACGCTGTCGCAACGTCAGAGCATCGAGAATCGCCTGAGTTGGATGCTCATGTAGGCCATCACCAGCATTGACAACGGCAGTATGCGAAAGTCGCTTCGCGATAAAATGTGCGGCACCACTGCTCGGGTGACGAATGACCACCACATCTGGATTCATTGATTGTAGCGTGTAGACAGTGTCAAGCAGGGTCTCGCCCTTGGTCGTGCTACTGGCGCTTTCAGAAATATTGATCACATCGGCGCTCATTCGCTTGCCGGCAATCTCAAAGCTGCTTCGAGTTCGAGTGGAAGGTTCCAGAAAGAGATTAATGATAGTCTTTCCACGAAGCGTCGGAACTTTCTTAATCTTCCGATTGCCGACTTCAACAAACTGTTGAGACGTATCAAGGAAAAAATCAACTTGCTCCCGACTCAAAGAGTCTATTCCTAAAAGATGAGGGCCAACTGTTGTCATATTATTTCATCCCTTATACTACCGAACTCAGCTACTCTGCCTATTCCTTCCCAGCATCAGAATCTGCGGCACAAAGATACACCGCATCTTCCCCGTCACGTTCATTGAGACACACTTCGACTAACTCATCATGAGCAGTTGGAATGCTTTTCCCTACATAATCAGCTCGAATCGGCAGCTCACGGTGGCCACGGTCGACCAATACGGCAAGTTGCACTGAATGAGGGCGCCCAAAATCGATTATTGCGTCGAGCGCTGCTCGAACCGTTCTTCCGGTAAAGAGCACATCGTCGACCAGGACAATTGACACTCGGTCAACGTTAAACGGCAAATCTGTTCCGCGAACGAGTGGCTGTTCTGCACTCTTCGAAATGTCATCTCGATAGAGTGTGATATCGACGACACCGAGCGGTACTTCATTGTTCTCAATTTGCTGTATCTGCTTAACGATACGTTGAGCGAGGAACTCACCCCTGGTTCTAATACCAACAATTGCCAGAGCTTCAGCACCTTTATTGCGCTCTAAAATCTCGTGCGAAATTCTAGTGACTGATCGTCGAATCTGCTCTTCGTCGAGCACATTCGTCCAGCCGGCCCCTTTCGTTTTCCCGCTACTCTGATCCTTCGGATCTTTTTCTTTATCCACCCGTGCCTCCCAGGATATTTTCTAAAATTTGAAATCTCGAATGATAAAAACTCATACCTCGTAGTGCGACAAGCTCATGCAAAGCACCGGCAGCACTCTCTGCGTCAGCAGAATGTGGGTACGATTTTGAAACTGATAGACTAGTTGTCGAGAAGAAGGAAGAAGAGAAAGAAGAGGAGGAGAAAGAAATCGACTTGCTGGGATTCCCCGCAAAAAGATTACCCGTAAAGAAACTCCCCGCGCAGGCGTTGCCGAGTAAAGACTCGAAAGAAAAAGAAGAATACATATTGTTCGCCCTTGTCGGCCTCTCTGGACCGACTTAAAAGGTCAATTATTCGTAAGTAACGACCCATATTTCCGCTAACTGCCTGGAAATACAGCTCTCTAATCTAGAGCAGGTTCGCTAAACGATCCGGCAGAAGATAGCAAAGTTTAAAAAAAATCTCAAGTCAGACTTCGACCCCGAGGAGGAAATTGTAGCAGCATGGTTGTGGATAACATCACTAACGTGCAGAGGGCGGCATAGAGGGAAACTTCGACTGACTCTTTGGCTGATAGATTTCTTGCACCAAGCCCCAAGGCTTCCAGTTCCCGTGCTACGCTATACAGCACCCTGAGAATGATATCAGCAACTCCTAGGACTAGGTCGGTGCAATACATCGAACCGGGTACTTTCAGTGAATAGGCAATCAACATCGGGCCGCCAAAGAGCAAAAACACCAGTGACAAGAATGGCACCAGAATTACGTTAAAGAGCGGGGCTAAAGGAACGAGTATTCGAAAAGCATACGCCACCAATGGCAGAGTAAAAAGCCAAGCGAAACTACAGAATACTAAGGGATATAAAAAATAGCTGCGAATCTGAGCAATTGCCCCGCGAGAGTTCCGGTAACGGTACTTCAAATACGTAACCCATTTCGCAGCACATAGTAAGCCAAGCAGGGCCGAGTAGGTAAGCTGAGTACCAACCTCAAACAATGCTCCCGGCACTACCAGTACCACGAGGCAAAGAGAAAGGAGTAAGGTTCGAAAAGACACCGCCTTTCTCGCGAGCATTGTGCCAAAGGCACAAAATGCCAGCACCAGTACTGCGCGAAGCACCGGGATTGCTGGCGGAACTACGAGAAGGTAGGTACTCACCGCCAAGACACCAGCACAACTACTCACCACATCAGCGGAAACGTAGCAAAGCACTCTCGAACAGCGCCGAAGCCCGGCGTTCATCAGCGAAAACACCAGTCCATATATCGCCGCAACGTGAAAGCCTGAGACGACAAGCACATGACTGACGCCGAGCCGTTGAAACAATCTCCCAAGATCACGACCGATGACACTTCGATCTCCCATGGTCATTGCAAACAGAACAGCGACCGCATCAGAACCATCAAAGCGATCGTACAAGGCATCGAGACGAGACGGTGAGACCGCTTGTTCTCGCTTCGAGACGATTTCAACTACTTCTTTCACCTTGCCATAGGCGACTACTCCACGACGGGCGAGGCGCCCTTGATAGGCAAACGGTTCAACAAACCACGGCTTCGCCTGGGTTGTCGCTTGCACTCGGGCCGCAAGTTCAACTCTATCCCCTCGCCTCACCGACGAAATCGGCAACCACGGCACATCGGCTGCAGTTACCTGCACGAGGAGAGGGCCGGCAAGGACATGGCCCATCCGCAAGAGGAACTGACGTCCACCATCAACAAGAGCCTGCGGCTCGGAGACCACATCAGCACGAAGCACCACAGTTGCTCTCTGAAAACGACCTCGACGGTACGGATCTGCCGCATAGGCTCGATCAAACCAGGCGAGAGCCGGTTCCGAGGGAAAAACAGTGCGCTGCTGGGCAAATGCTATCGAAAAGACCGCCAGGGCACAGATCCAACGCGTCGCGAGGGGCGGTGAACAGTCCAGTAAAATAACCGTCAATATACCGAGAACCGCCAGCGAAACTCGAATCTCTCCTGCCGTGAACAGACGATGAGCATAAAACTGACCCAGCACAATTGACAAAGTAAAGACCAGTAGCAACTCTTCTCGCTGAAGTTGCC
>CBDUGV010000310.1:0-4796 GCA_965366815.1 uncultured Bdellovibrionales bacterium
AATTATACTACCACCATCAACTACGACCCCAAACATCGGGAAGCTCGCTTGCACCTCGCATCAATCATGCTCGCCGCCCGCCAGTATGAGATGGCCGAGAATCACGTCAACAAGTTGCTTGAAGCAGATGCTGAAGATTTAGAAGCTCAGATTCTCCAGGCAAACTTAGAAGCAGTCGGCCCACGAAAGAATTTTAAGCTCGCAAAGGAGATCTTAACCAAGGTACTCAAACGCGAGCCGGAGAACGTTTCTGCCCTCGCAAGTTTCGCCCATGCGGAACTAAACGACGAGAACCCTGCTGCTGCTGAAGAGTATTTTGGCAAAGCACTCAAAGTTGATCCAGACAACGGTCCTCTGCAGATGGCGCTTGCTGACCTCTATTCGCGACAGGGTCGCTTAGACGAGGCCCAGCAATCACTGGAGAAACTCGTCGAGCAAAACCCGGACGAGACCGGCTTGCGCTATATATTTGGGGAGTTTTTACTGCGCCGTGGTCAGTCAGAAGGTGCTCTTGAGCAATACGAAAAGACTATTACTGCTGAGCCAGGTCGTCATCATGCAAGAGATCGATTGTATGACATGTATCTGACTCGACGCATGGTTGATAAAGCCAAGGCTCTGACAGACTCCTTGAAAGCAGAGCTTCCAAATGATCCGGGACTGGCCTATTTCGAGGGAAGAAACCTCGAGTTAGACGGAAAGCGCGAAGAAGCTCTCAAAAAATTCATCAGTGCGATGCAAGGAAGCAATAGCTTTGCACCAGCTTTTCGTCGCGCTGGTCTGATTGAGATGCAGCTTGGCCAAATCCGTGAAGGTGTTGAACACCTCAACCAAGCGATTGCCATTGACGGTGGAGATGTAGGTGCACGACTGGCGTTGGCTCGACATCTGTATTTGAAGCGAGAGTTGAGTCAGGCGACGGAGCACGTTGAGCAGGTTCTCAAACGGTATCCTCGACAGTTGGGTGCCAACCTTCTTCGCGCCGACATTGCGCTACTCGAAGGTGACCTCGACCGAGCACGGAAGGTATACAACTTCTTTATCCAAGCCTTCCCAGACAATCCGAATTCTAAGTTCAAGATGGGCTTGTTAGAGGAGCGTTCAAAGAACTACGAGGAGGCAGCGGATTGGTACAAGAAGACGCTGGTGCATGACACAAACGTTTTAGCACCTGCTCGAAGGCTTGTTTTCTTGGAGACGAAAACAAAGAGCATCGACGAAATTCTGGAAATGCTGAGTGACCTCAAACTGAAGAGTGAGAAGTCAAAAGGCGAATACAGCTTGTTGATGGGCTCTCTCCAGCTTGCAAACACCGAAGACGAGAAGCGCTTCGAGAAGGCAAGGAAGCTGTATGAAGACGCGGTAAAGCTCAATCCAAATCTCATTGGAGCCTATTATGGGCTGGGGGCAATTGACGCCCGTGACGGCGATTTGGATGCAGCTATCGTTAACTACAAGAAGCTACTCGAGAAAAACGACAAGCATGTGCCCAGCCATATGCTGTTGGCGATGGCCTACGAGCGCAAAAACGATCGCGAGAAGGCCGCTGAAGTATATGAGAACATTCTCAAAGTTGCCCCGACTTTTGGTCCAGCAGCGAATAATCTGGCCTTCATCCTCGTCGATACCCTGGGTGGTGATTTGGATCGAGCTCTTAAATTAGCCGAAGTTGCGAAGGATGCGATGCCGAAAGACGGCAGCGTCGCCGACACGCTCGGTTGGGTTTATCACAAGCGCGGTAGTTCAAGAGCCGCTCTCCCAATACTGGAAGAAGCTCTTGAATTGGAAGCGGAAGCGAATAATGCGAACCGACCACCAAATCCAGAGATCCTCTATCATCTCGCTGAGGTAAAAGCGAAGCTCGAGGATTTTAAGGGAGCACGCAAAGCTGCGAATGAAGCACTAACTATTATTGGAGCGAAACCTCATCCGAAAAAAGATGCGATTGAAAAGCTTCTAGCAAAGATTGGATAAACAAATGAAAGTTCGAATTCTTGCAATTGCCTTGTGTCTAGTAAACTTCAGTGCCTGTGGGCTTTTTGGGGGCTCGAACTTGAGCCCACTCGATGAGCTCAAGAAACAAGCTGAGACTGGTGGTGACTACCAGGTGCAGGCTGGAGACGTACTCGATGTGCAGGTGTGGGGTGAATCTCGTCTCTCGGGCGAAGTCTTTGTTCGAGACGATGGAAATCTTACGATGCGACTGATCAACGATGTGCCAGCAGCTGGAAGCACGGTCAAGGAGTTGGGTAATGAAATCAAGAAGCGACTAGGGGAATTTATCCCAGCCGCTTCTGTTACGGTATCGGTTATTCATACCGCACCGGTTCGATATTATCTTTCTGGCAAGTTCATGAAGCCAGGCGAGTATCGAAGTGACAAAAGCATTACCTTCCTTCAAGCAGTTGCCACTGGTGGTGGTTTCATTCCATTTGCAGATGAAAGCAATATCATGCTTATTCGCAAAGGAGCTGAGAAAGACCTGCGCTATGAACTCGATTACAACCGTGTAGTTGAAGGACGTGAGCCAAATCCCCTGCTCAAGAGCGGCGACATTATTGCCGTAAAGTGATTCTGTGACCGGTACATCGGCGAAAGATTCAGCTAAGCAACAGTCTACTTCCTCACTCGGGTCAGTCGCCTATCTTGGCCCGAAAGGAAGCTATACTGAGCTGGCACTCACACGACAGTATGACGTCGATAGTGCAGTCCCTTGCCTCTCCATCTCAGAAGTTTTCGCGAAACTCGCCGCAGGTGAAGTCGATCATGCATTCGTGCCACTAGAGAACATTGCACAAGGCCCAGTAGCTCAGACGCTCGACTGCTTGTTCGAGCACAAAGGCAAGATTGCAATCGTAAGCAGCACGCTCACCCACATTTCCCACTGCTTAGGCGTACTCGAAGCCTCAGAAATAGACAGCGAGTCGCTTTCGAAAATCAGCGAAGTGCATTCGCACGAACAAGCACTTCGGCAGTGTTCGCAGTATCTTAGAACAAACACATCGCAAGCCGAGTTGTGCTCAGCTCGTAGCACAGGTGCGGCCGCCGAACGAATTGCAGAGGAAAAGCTTCTTACAGCTGCCGTAGTTGCCGCAGAGTCAACACTTGAGCGACTTGGGTTTCGAATCCTTGCTCGTAATATTGCCGATATCGCGAACAACCGAACGCGTTTTGTTGTTCTCGCTCGTGGAGTCGTGGGAGCTGCGGCTGCTACCATGCGCCCCAAACACCCTATGGCGAATACGGAACAATTCTTTGTTACGTCAATTGCACTTGATCCCGGCAGGGACCGTAAGGGGATTCTTCATGAGGTGCTGACAATAATTAGTATGGAGCATCAGGTTAATCTTCTCTCTATCCATTCACGCCCTGACGCCAAAGGTGGGTTTGTATTCCATCTCGATTTGGAAGGAGCAGTAGATGATCCCAGTATTTCGCGCTGCTTGGAGAAGCTCGACTATTATTGCGCCGAAGTTACAGGAAGCACCGCCTCACTAGAGAAGTTTGGTTCCTATCCACAAGAGCGATTTCATGCCCTCCCCTTTCGCAAGATTGGCATTCTGGGTGGCAACGGAATTATGGGGCGCTGGTTTTCGCAGTTCTTTGGTAGTGCAGGTCTTGAGGTAGAAATCTGCGACGTTGACACGGAACAGCAAGCGGCAGATTTAGCGAAATCATGTGACGTCCTTTTACTCAGCGTCCCCATGTCACAAATGGCAGACGCCATCGACGATCTCGTTCCACATCTGCGACCCGGCACGCTTCTAGTTGAGAACGCATCGATAAAAGGATGTGCATTACCAAAGCTCTTGGACGCATCTCCCGCTGAGGTAGAAGTGCTCGGCATACACACGATGTTTGGGGGTGATATACAACAGCTTCAAAATCAAAACATCATAATCACTACAACCGATTCAAGTGGAGAAAAAGCACAGGCGTTTGAAGATCTGCTCTATAAGTTTGGAGCGAAACTTACTCACGTCGACATAGTAGCTCACGATAGAATCACTGCCTACTTGCAGGCATTATTCCAACTCACCTTGGTGGCATTGGCAGAAGTGCTTCGCAAATCGGTGGACTCTTCAGATGAGATCGATCCTTTTAGCACTCCTAATTCGCGAAACCTTCTCACCAGTATGGAGCGAGTGCTCCAGCAAAGCGATAGTCTCCTGGTCGACCTACAAACACTCAACGATGAATATCCGCAGATGCGGCATGTATTTCTGCAATGCGTTTTCAATCTAGTTTTTAGCCTCGACCGGGGCACATCAGACGAGTTTCTAGAGAGCGCAAAACTCAGCCGGGAATTCTTCACCAAAGTCGAAGCCGAACAATAGTACATCTCTACCACCGAACAGGCGCTTTCTGGGTGATTTACTAGTGTATCTCTCTGCCTAAACGGCTTAAAATTGCTGCTGATCGCGGTGAAATCTGGATTGGCCGGATTTTGGTTGTGGCATGAAAGCTGCAGCGGCTACTGTCTGAGTTATTCGTTCACTGCGGAAGTTACCTATTTCGCAGCGATCGAGTGGAGACCTGACAGCAATCAGTCTTTCATGGAGTCAAGCACTATGAAGCGAACTACCTATCTTACTATCAGTATTCGAGCCGTTTTGAGCCTTTGTATGCTCGTTACCTTGTTTGCCACCCCGGCGTTTGCAGGAGACGGGGACGATGTAGACTTTAACGACCTCGGGGCCGACGATTATGTGGTCTGGCGACCGACCGACAATACGTTTTATGTGCTCGCTCCTGAGAACGGTGGACAATTGCAGATTCCCTGGGGGACCTTTGGC
>CBDUGV010000311.1:0-4732 GCA_965366815.1 uncultured Bdellovibrionales bacterium
TGCTGAACCAACAAAGAGTTGGCAAGAGCCAAAATCGCTCCCACCAGTCAAGCTTGGTCGAGGCAGCTTGCAGAAACTCCGCAATTGGTAAGACGCCCTCTGGGCCAATGAGCCCCGGGAACTGCACCCAATACGATATAAATGCAAAAAAATAAGTCAGTCCAAGCAGGCGAAGGAATAACCAACTGGCAAGTTGAAACGACGGCTGCTGAGCGCTGGCTAGGCTCGGGGAAGGCGGGAGATCGGAATCAATGTCGTTTTTTCTGAGGAACATGCTTAAGAGAGTGTCCCTTCAGCAGTAGCTTCTAAGCCTTTAAAGATCTCTCGTATTCCAACATCTTGCTCGTAGTTTCGCCACTGAGTAAATGCTCGGTCTTGCAGGCATCGATGCCCGCTTGTTCTTCAGAGACCCCCAGAACATGAATGAAGAAACTCTCGAGGATAGTTCGGCGTTGCAGGATGCCTTCAGCTATACTTCTCCCCTCATCAGAGAGCGAGAGAAAGCGATTTTCGTCCTCTACCACCAACCCCTTGAGCTTGAGGTTCTTCAAATTCGTGCTAGCGCTGCCAGAAGTGATCTCTAGGAACTTGGCCACGTCGGTAACTCGGGCGTATCCATGGGACTTGCTGAGCTCTAGGATGGCCAACAAATGATGTGCGGCGCTATGGGTGACAACGTTCTCATTGAACTCTTTCCAAACGTCCATAGTACTTTGCATAGCCCAATCCTCCCAAAATTAGTCATGAATCTAGCAGCTTCTCTCACCTAAGTAAAGGTTTGAAGCTATATACAACTGTTTAGTCGACTAAACAGTTGTTTGGGTGATAAAACACCTTCATTCTGAGGTTTTTCTCAGATTCTCGCCTTGGAGCTTTGCAGAACTCCGTCGGCTTGATACATCCATTGCGTTGGAATCTATCTTCCGCCCGAGGGGTAAATTGATATGTATGCACGAATCATTCTTCTAGCCGCGCTATTGCTTGTAAGTCCTCAAGCCTGGGCGCAAAACAACAATCGTGGTCGCCTTCCCGATGGACGGGCTTTTCGAATCGGCACTGATGGCTACCGCTTGGTTGATCAGATTGCCGAACTCCAAGTTACCAATGATGATTTGCGGCGACAGGTTGCTGCACTCGAAACCGATCTCGATGCCAAGGAGTTGATGCTCAGGCAATGTGGTGGTGGAGTTTCTAAGACTGGTGGTTCATCCGAAGAACCCCCGAACTGCAACGAATTAGTCAGCAGCTTGTATCTGCGAGTATCTCGATTACAGCAACAAGTAGACCAAGCGAACGAGGGAGGAAGCGCATTGCCTCCAGCGAGTCGTGTTGCTTGCAATTATCAGTCGCCTGAGAATCCGCTTTGGGACGAGATCAACCAGTTGAAGTCTCTAGTTCAAGAACGGGAGATCTTGTTGACGAAGTTGCAAGGCGAACAAAACGAAGCCCTCCAGGCTATTCGCGACAAACGAGAAGACTCCATTAAGAGAATTCAAAGTGAACTCGCATGCGACTATCAGTCAAAGAAGAACCCACTTCACGCGCAGGTGGCTGAGTTGCAAAATAAACTAACTTCGCAAGCTGCCCTCGTTGAGAAGCAGGCGAGTCAAATCGCTTTGCTCAAGGAACGAAGCGATACTTTGGCGGCAGGTCAATCAGCTACTCGATCTGCTCGTGCGCGGATGACCCGAGAACCGGTTCGTGTGGTGAGTCGTTCTATTCCGAGTGTTGGCGATGTCGATGCTGTGAAACATGAGTTTGAAAAGACTTTGGCTGACATTCAAAGCTTGATATTTAAGCGAAAGTCACTCTATGACAACCTGAAGAAGGGTGGTCGTTCTGTGTCGATCAATGTGCAGCGGTTGGAAACTCGTGGCCGTGTATCGCTTGATTCGCTTCGTCGCCAGGTGTCGCGACTCAACAACCCCCAAAGCGCCACGAAGATTCGCAAAGGGCTAAAAGAGATTCGCCAGATATTGAAAGACGATATTTCAGTACTGAGACGGCTCAGCAAACGCAAGTAGACTAGGGAGAATCGATGGCCGCGCATGAAGTTGACTACCGTGTCGTTGGCGACGATCTGCAGTTTGTTGAAATTGAGCTCGACCCGAATGAGACGATCATGTCTGAAGCGGGGGCGATGATGTATATGTCTGACGGCATCGTCATGGAAACCAAATTGGGTGTTGGCGAGTCGTCGGGCATGTTCGACAAACTGCTCTCTGCGGGCAAGCGTTTTGTCACGGGCGAGAGCTTGTTTCTAACGACGTTCACACACCAAGGCGGGAAAGGAAAAGCGCGCGTTGCCTTTGGAGCACCGTATCCAGGTAAAATCATTCCATTGGATCTGGGCCTGCTTGGCCCGGTCCTTTGTCAGAAGGATAGTTATCTCTGCTCGGCAATGGGAATCGATGTAAACATGGCCTTCACCAAGAAGTTTAAGAGTGGCTTGTTTGGTGGCGAAGGGTTTGTGTTACAAAAGTTGAGCGGCGAAGGGTTGGCTTTTGTCCATGCAGGTGGAACGATTCACCAGGTTGAACTTGCTGCTGGTGAATCGCTCCGCGTTGATACCGGCTGCATTGTCGCGTTCCAGGAATCGGTGAACTACGACATTCAGTTTGTCGGCAATGTAAAATCTGCATTGTTTGGTGGCGAAGGTCTCTTTTTCGCTAAGCTCGATGGGCCTGGAACGGTCTATCTACAGTCACTGCCATTTAGCCGATTAGCAGATCGCATCTACAAAGCGATGCCTCGCACCTTAGGGCAGTCAAAGGGCGAAGGAGGCTTGCTCGGCAATATCGGTGGGCTGGTACGCGGCGATAGCGATTAGTCTTTTTCCTCAATAGCGATAGAAGATAAACTGACGGTCGGCTGGGTGGTGCCGACCGTCATGGTGTTGCGTACGGTTCGAATGTCGATTCGCAACAGCAACTCTAAACGGCCAAAAACGAATGTTTGGTCAACACATCCAGCGCAATGTTGCCGACAGTGATGACTTTGCCCGTTTTGCGAATGCGAAACTGCACGAGGGCCGGAGCGAACAGCGCTTTGTCCATTTGGTAGAAGTCGTGTCCGGCTTCTTCGAACAAAACGGCGAACGGCTTTCCGTGTGATGACGAGCTTGATGACGGCACTTTTTCGGCGATTGCAGCCAAAGCAGCGTCGTCGTCATGCTCAATGTCGACAATGACTTGGCTGCCATACAACACGGAGTCATTTGTCCAGCCGATCCCCGTCAGGTCGTTTTTCGGGACATGAGGGAGCGGCATCCAACCTGCAATTTGCTCGACGCGATCCAGAGGATAACTGAGCTCATGCAACATGTGCATGCATGTCTCAGGTCCACGGGCGACAACTTGCAGCATGCCGGCATAACTCGCGGTGCGAGCAACCAGCAAACTGACTTTTGCCGTCTCGACTCCGCTCCATTCAGCGAGTTGCGCAACGATGTCAGCGGTCGGCAATTGGTTCGTTTCCAATCCACCGACAATCAAGCTTGGCGACTCTTTACAGCCGATTTCCTCTACCAATGTCTCCTGACCCAATGCGAGACGCATCGTTCCGGAGCCCATTGCAAAGTACTTCTCGCCGGTAACTTGCTGCCCGGCATACTGTCCGCCGAGCAGGGCTCGGGTCGGATGATCGGTCGAGAGATAGACGTGCTCAACCGTTTGACCTCCGAGCTGTAGAGGTACGACAGAGACCTTTGCCAGATTGGCAGTCAGTGCGCGTACCATTGCCAGTCCAGCCTCTCGAGAACCGACGGCTTCCACACCGCAGTCGATGACTAAGCCGGTTTTCTTGTTTCGGGTCACCGAAACCTTGAGTTTTCTCCTTCGACGAAGGATTTGTCGATTGACGACGCGGGCTGCTCGCCCGTTCAGTGTTGCGCTCATGAGTACCTCCAGAAACGCGGTTTCGAAAAAAAAGTATATAGGTAAACAAACCAAAGGAATTCGGTTTGGTAGTTCAGGGAACCTTTGGGTGGCACCATCTCAGCCTCCCGCAGCCAGAAGTCCGCAGTAGGTCTCAACCGATTCTGGCGAGCCATATGCGATGTACTGGATACAGGAGGGAGAAGGTTTAACTACTCAGATTCGAAATGGGGAAATAACAATATGGGCCTGGAGTATACTCACGATCTTTTAAAAAAGGGATAGGGCCAGGCTATTTCAAGGGCAACCTATGGTAGTAATTGCTAATTGCCAGCAAGATCCCCATGAAGAGAAAGGCAATGAGCCGTACTTCACCGTCGCCGAAGTTGTATTCCACCAAACCAGAGACCTGCCAGCCCAGCAGGGCAACGCTTAAGCAAAGCGCTGTGGTTGCGAGAGCGGCTTGCTCAATATTGTCGGAAATCCGCACCTTCTTCCATATAACAAACCCGACACCAATCACCAATATGCTCCACCAAAGATAGGTGGCTAAACCAAGCCAACCGCTTTCAACTGCGATGTTGAGCAGGTTATTGTGCATGTGTCGATGAAGGAGTGGGAGGCTCGGTTCGAGTTCTCGCATATGTCTCGCATTGTCGAGTCCAAGCCCCAGAGGGAATCGTTGAACCAATTCTATACCGATTCTCCACATGCTCCCGCGGCCGCCTTCCATGAAGAAGTGGTCGGCAAGCGAGAGGAGCCGGTCTTGGATAGGTTGGACGAAAGTGACGCAAAGTACGATAGCACCAATGCCTGCGAGTAATAATCTTCTCGAGAGCAGTAGCCCGATCACTGCC
>CBDUGV010000312.1:0-4703 GCA_965366815.1 uncultured Bdellovibrionales bacterium
AAGGGGGATTTGGTGGTTTAACGATAGCCATGAATCACATAAAAAACCGCGCTACAAGAAATACCCATTCTCTCCGAAGGGGCTCTATACACTGACCGGGTTTACTCACGGTGAAGACAATGCCTCCTCGCGGGATCAGCTCGGCGGCTGGGCTGGGAAAGTCACGCATCCATCCGGTGCTCCAGGCAACGACGTGCTTCTGGTCTGGACTCCGGGGCCCGCAAATGACCTCAATCGGCCAACAACGAAACCGGTGTATGACGCCGGACTCTATGTGATTGCCGGCGGGGCTCCCATTAATGATCACAACAACCTCGTATTGATCAAAAACGATCCAAACTACAACGAGCTACAACCACGTGCAGTAGTGCCCTATCGAGATATCTACGGTGTAGACCAGCCAGCCGAACTCGAATGGCTCCCCAATCGCGGTAATGAGACTCCCGAATTGCCAGAGGGAACCCCATTCGGTTTGGTCGGCAGCTCTTCACTATACAAGAGAAACACTGCCCCCGGCGCCGGTAACTCGAATTTTAACGGCCTCGATCCGTTCAATACCTCACAAAACGGAGCAAGCAGTAACTGGAGTCGACAAGGAGCCGACGCTGGGCTCTATACCAGTTCCGATATCTGGGCATTGCGAGTGATTGCAATGGAGCCAACTTCACATACGAGCTACGGACCTGTAAGCAATGCAAATGGATATAGAAATCACGCCAACGAGCGCCTTCGTATCCTCGGTGAGATCCCTGTTCGCAAATCGAATGGCAGTGGACAGCCGATAATCGATGTCGACGGCAATCCAGACACTAGTTTTCTCACAAAGATACCAGCCGATGTGCCATTCACCTTTCAAACACTAGATCGAAACGGAATGGCACTCAACGTCTCTCAAACCTGGCACCAAGTGCGGCCTGGAGAAACGCGAACCGACTGCGGCGGCTGTCACGCGCATGCGCAGAACGGGACTCGTTTCGACCAAACGGCCGCAGCACAACCGAGCTATGAGGTTAAGAATCTCGCAAAGACAACTCCATTGATCTCGAAAGACGCCGCCGGAAATCCTACGCTGATTACCAGTTCCGCTCGAGCAATTGATGTAGAGTTTTATCGAGACATAAAACCGATACTCGAGCGCTCTTGTGTCGGCTGCCATTCGAAGAATGGAAGCCCGGCGGCGAATCTGGTGCTTGATGACACGACAATCGTCAATGGCTACGAAAACACCTATAATCGCCTCGCCAGCGACACGGGAGCAGCCTACGGATATCCGCCAGTCATCTCGAATGGTAGTTGGCGGCAGACGAATGCATCTCGCTACATTCGCAAGTTTCAATCTCGTCGCAGTCTACTGATTTGGAAAATTTTTGGTCAACGCCTCGATGGTTGGACCAACGAAAGTCATCCAACCGAAGCCGTCCCTGGAGATGCGAGCACCCTCCCCGCTGGAGCCAATCCAAACAACGCTGATATCGACTACACGGGCACAATAATGCCCCCACCGGGCTCGGGTTATCAAGCACTCACTTGGGACGAGAAGATCATGTTTGCCCGTTGGATAGATCTGGGGAGCCCCATAAGCTCGCAAGACCCAGAGCGAAGCAAGTATGGATGGTTCGCCGATGATTTACGCCCCACACTCACCCTGACCTATCCACATGGGGGTGAAAATTTTAAAGCATTGGAGTACATCAGTCTGGGTGCCTTCGACTACTATTCTGGACTCAACAAAGGATCGCTTAGTATCCGAGCGAATTTTGAGATAAATGGAATTGCCGCTGGCACTGAGCTGCGGGATCAATTTGTCGAAACAGAAGATCACGTATGGACGCTGCAGCTCAACCGTCCCATCGAGCAACTCCCAAATGGTTTGCTATCAGTGAGCGTTCGCGACGCGGCAGGGAATGTGACGTCAGTGGACCGCAGTTTCATCCTAAATGCTGAGCCATTCCTGCGGCCACCAGGTGGTCTGCGAATCACAAATTTTGGATTCTAGGAAATTGGCTGTACAGAGCTGAGCACCTTACGTGGGTTCCGGAATCGCAACCCCAGACGCATCGAGATCGGCCTGGGCGAACGTCCAGGAGTCAGGAGCTTCACTGCAAGCACATAGCTTGAAGACACCAGGGCCATGTTCGCCACTCGATAGACTCCAAGGTCGCGCAACCGTCGAAGTGTTTGATGCAACATATTCTGCCAAATCCCGGAATGGCGATGTTCCTCACAAACCTTCAAATGGTAGATACCAGCAATGTGCCAGGAAATCATAGTGCACAATGCGCCAACGATCTTGCCCTCAAAGGTTATCAGCGTCGAGGCCCCCCCTGCCACCATTCGCTCTTTATAGGCCTCCTCCCACTTGAACACACTTCTGGCAACCAAATCTTGCGCTCCGCCATTCCAAAATGAGAAGACATCTTCTTCTATTGTCCAGGGTCGAACTTCATAGCCTTGAGGGAGTGATTTACTGGGTGTGGGAAAATCGGCAATTTGTAGGTCAGTCCACATCAGACGTTCACCGTCCGGCAAGGTATGACCGACATTCTTGAACACGCTTTCCATAGGAGATCCCGCCGGATACACGAGGTTGGTTCGATAGACGTTTGCATCGATAGCCAAGGCTTGCAGATAGCGATTTACAAGTGCAGTTCCTATTCCCCGTTGGCGTTGTTTCGGCATTACATAGAGATGGTGAATCATTCCGCGAAGCGTTACCCCACCTAAGAGATGTCCGGCGTATTCACCATTCACCAGAGCTACAAATTGCACAGCAGCCTGACGATTCAAATGATCCGCCAGCGTCTCCAATAGAATCGCCTTCGGCACTCCATATAAACTGCTTTGAACTTCCTGATCGAGAACTGAGTGGATTTTTGAGTGGTCAGAGCGCTCAACGAGACGAATTTCCAGGCCAACTGGCCAAAACATCTCCAAATGAGAATTACTGCTGTCTGTCGCGAACGAACTGCTTCGCATAAAACTTAAATTCCCTTAACTGTCGCGGTAACCTGCCAAAGCCTAGACAGGGGCACGAGAATATCGTATATGCAATAAAATAGTCAATTAAGAGGCTAAATTTAGTCTAAGGACTGCTACGTTGTTAAAATGTATAACTTTCTTGAGCTGCAATGGACAAAATAAGCATCTCTAAGTCCGAGGCCAAGGTTTTTGGCGCTGCCCAACTTCAGGCCAATGCCAGCGCCAAGAAGATTAGCCAAGAGTCTGGGATAGCTGAGCACTCGGTTCGCTATGTCCTAAAGAAATACATCGACTCTGGGATTCTGGTTCCACGTGCCGTGCTCAATCCAGAACGGCTTGGCTATACCGTGTATGTCTTGCTGTTTTCAGTGACCTACGAGAGCTCAGTCGCGGAGCAACAGTTGCGTCAGGCACTGGTGGACTCAGAGCTTACCGTGAGCGTTTTTGATCTCGGTGGTGACTATCACTACGGAGCAGTGATGTATGCCCAGGAAATCACGGAAATTTACGATTTTGTCAGCAGCCTTGCTGGACTTGCTGGAGTGACGCTCATTGATAAATCTCTCGCCCTTCGAATCAGCACGACGCTACTCCGGCGGCGCTATCTGACGAGCGAAGCCTCTGCAGTGGAGGAGATTTCCTTTGGACAGCGAGGCGCAGTATTTCGAATTGATGAACTTGATCACCTTATTTTAAAAGGAATTACGCATTCACAGCACTCCAGTCGCCGCGCCCTGGCCCGATCGATAAATGTCCCGCATAGCACTGTCGAGTCGCGAATCCATCGGCTCGAGGAGGCCGGTGTAATTGTCGGGTATGCCTACGGCATACGCAGCACCCAATTTGGAATGGAAGCATCGCGTGTGCTGATTCGAGCGAAAGGCGATCCGAAATTACTATGGGAACAAATTCGAAATCTCGGCAGAAAGCACCCGCACGTTGTGCAAGTAACTCGAATGCTGGGTGGCTTTGACTTTGACATTCTGCTCGAGACGTTTGATCCCAAGCAAGTTGTGGAAATCACCCGCGAGATCCATGAGGCGTTGGGCCCTGAAGTCGTCGCTGCAAAATCACTACCGGTATATGGGTATCTCAAATTCGACGAATATCCCTTCTCCTAGTATCGCCAGACCCGGGCTGGTAATTCATGGCTATCCATATAAGACTGGTGTAGAGTAATCTCTTGTAGCTATGAAACGATTTTTCCTTAATTTCTCAGTAGTTGTCCTCGCGATAGTCCTCGGAGCATCGGGCGTATTCTCGGTCTCGGCTTGCAATCCTCAAAGCAGCTCCGAGTTGAGAGAGGAGCTGGCCGCCCTGCGCTCAGAACTACGGGAGATGCGGCAAATGCGCTACGATTTGCGTACACTTGAGAAAGACATGCAGGAAATGCGCGGCAGACTCAAGCGAGAGGATTCGAGCAGCGACACGCGCCCGATAGTTCCGCAGCGATTTACTCCCGATGGAAGTCATCTCGATGATCCCTTTCTTGGGCCACGAGACGCAAAAACAATTATAATGGCCTTTGGCGATTTTCAGTGCCGCCCCTGCCGAGCATTTTACGAAACGACGTTCCCCGCACTAAAGACTGAATTTATCGACACTGGGAAACTGCGATTTATCTATCGAGACTTCACCTTGCGCAGCAATCAGCATGCAGCTGCCGCCGCGGCCCTTGCCCACTGCGCTGGAGAGCAAGGAGAATACTGGCAGATGTTCGAACT
>CBDUGV010000313.1:0-4701 GCA_965366815.1 uncultured Bdellovibrionales bacterium
ATCCCATCGTGAAAGCTGTGTTTCCTTCTTTTGCGCGGTGTTGCAGATGGAGATCCCGACTCAAGAGGTCTCTGGCATTGAAAATGAACCGCCGCTCCGCCGAGAGCATATCCCTTTGAAACTGAATCAGACTTTCTCCAGAGTTGTAGATGTCGCGATTGTAGAGTGGAGGATCATCGCCAACCGCTTTGCTCAACTCGGGATCGTTTTCAATGTGTAGAACCATATTGCGAAGATAGGCATCGAGCGCGATCGCTTCCATGTCTCCACCTCTTCCCAAGATTAGCTCCGTAGCTTCTTTCATCGATTTTCCACGGAATTTTTCGGGGTTCTTTTGCAGGACTGTGTTGAGTCGTTTGAGGAGTTGCGGCACTAGTGTCGCTTGTTCGTAGGCTATTGTCGAGTGAATGAAGAATTTCTCGGGTTCCAGCCCAAAAACTTCAATAGTTCTCCCATCATGTTGGACCTTTTGTTCCAGGAGATCGAGAAACGGCTCGAAGAGATGTTTTTCTCCCTCTCGCTTTTCTGCGGCGATCTCTTTACCAAACATTATTTCAAAAAGTTTGTATCGATCTTCGAGCATGCCTTTGCGGGGTGGTCCCCAGACGCCTTCAAGTCCAACTCTTCGCACGTCAGCGTTCTGGATTAGAAAATCAATAGCCTTGGCCAGACCCTTTCGATACTCAGCGGTGTGATAGTCTCCAACGAAAAACGTTAGTTGTTTGCTGTTGCGATCCAAGATGAGCGTTCGATCAAAATCGTAGCCTCCAGCACTTAGTTTGCTTATCGCAGCTACGACTGCTTCCGAGGGTTGTAGCGGTTTCTTCGCCGCTGGCTTTCCCACTCCAGGCGTATCGTCCTTCGCTTGTTGTGGGAAAACGGCAGTATTAAGCGGATTCGCACCCCCGGAATTAGTTTGCTGACTCTGCTCTTGAGCTATTTGACCCATAACGAATTGCTACTCCTGACTATGCTCGTTCATCTTCTTGTGCAGGAATTGCCGATTCCGGTGCCTAATAAATCAGCCAATTAGGCAAATAGCTCTAATCATTCAGTATTGACTGAAGAGGAGTTGTGCACTGCTATGATTTTCGGCTGACCAGACTGGAATGCTCCGACTGCCATTGGGAAACTGAAATACTGACCAGTTTCCGGGGAGTTTCTATACTGATATTCGCCGCAGATCCCTTCTCGATCCCCGCTTTGAGCGAAGGCAAGGAGCAGGTCTTCGGCAGTCTCAGGTCGAGGTTGTTGATAGAATAGATCCTTTGCCAGGACGGCAAACTCGTAGGCTAGGGCGGCATCAACGAGTTGATCGACGCTGCCGAATCGCTCTAGGTAGCGTGTTCGGAACAGTGGATCAATAGTGGTGTTTGCAAAAAGTGCGCCCTCGACAACCTCTTCGACACCTTCGTTAAGGCTAGTGGATTCGAACCCGTTGGTGCCAAATAAGTTTTTAAAATCTATTCCCGCGCTGCGTGCTTGGGTAAAGAATGCATTGTGTCCGGTCGGCAAGATGTATACGCCAAGGGCGTCATACTTTCGCTTGCGCAGTATAGGAAAAATTGAACGAAAATCCGTTTCTTCCGGATTGAAGTTTTGCACTACTTCGACAGATTCATTTTGAGCAATACTCTCAATAAAGGCCGATGAGAGGGTGTTGTGATATTGATTCTCTACTTTGACGATACCAAATCGCTTCAGTTTGCGATCTCTGAGAGTTGTGAGTATCGCTTTCGCATAGTCGCTTGCATTATTGGCGAAACGAATGACGTACTTTCTGCCTCGAGTGTAGCGTGGGTTGTACTCGGTGATGAACAGCGGTAGCTTCATGCGTTCGGCCATAGGAGAGAGTGTATCTCCGATGGGTCCACCAAAGGCATAGATCGCATCGACCTTATCAATGGTACGAAGTTTCTGAAGATTTGATACGGCGATTCGCGGAATGTATTGCGAGTCTTCGTAGATAATATCGTAGGTCTGATCGATCTCCGGAAAATCCTCACGAGCGAGTTCAACACCGTTTCGAACGGCACCCCCCCAGGGAGCCAGCGGCCCGGAAAGGGCGAGGATAAAGCCGATCTTGAGCCGCGAGTCTTCAGGGTATGCGGTGTTTGGCAGAATGATACCGCAGGAGAGGTAGCAAAGTATGATTAGGTGTCTACGCATGATTGGGGCTCCGATGAACACAGTGAAACTAGAATGTGGTGCAGAGGATGCTAGGGTACATACCCAATCTTTGCTGGGAATTGGGCAGAAAATGCGGTAAATTAAACTATTGGTTTAAGATAGTCTTCAGTTGTTTAAACTATTGGTTTAATGATTCTCGGAACGACTCAGAAAGTAGAGAACGCCATCGTCCTGCTTTTGGCCAGAACGCCGGCGCTCTCAGCGGATCAGCTGCACAAGCAGATTAGTGCCGATTATCGCCGTGTCAGTGTGCAAGCCGTTTACAAGGAACTGCGCAAACTCGCTGCCGAAGGTGTCGTTTGGAAGCGAGCTGGAGCGTACCAACTCAGTGCATCTTGGGTGCTCAACTTTTCTGAGTTAGCTGACCGGATGTATCATACCTTGAGCGAATCACCTGCAACTGAGGATATCCTGCCAGGAGATGGTGAAGTTAGGAAATTTCAATTCTCTAGTTTGGCGAGACTCGATGATTTCTGGATGAGCTCCTTGATTCTGTTGCTCCAGAACTCTTCGAGCAAGCAACTGTACCAGTGGCTTCCCCATCCCTGGTTTTACTTGATTCACAGTCACAAGAGTCCCGCCTTTCAGAATGCACTGAATCTGTCTGGCTACCGAGTGCAGAGTATTATTGGTGGTTCGACGTTTCTCGATCGTTGGGCTGAGAAGTTTAATTCGCCAGGAGTGTACGATTATAGTTATGCGCCGGGCCCATTCGATGCACAGCAGGAGAACTACCTCTCTGTAAGCGACCGCTATCTACAGACGATTACCATTGATCGGAAGAAGGTAGCAGCGATAGAGAGTGTCTATCAGTCCGTCGTGTCCTTTGATCAATTCGACGTCGGAAATGTAGTTCAAGTTGTGAACGCTCCCTGTAAGATCTCGGTAAAGATCGAAACGAATCCAAGGAAGGTTAGAAAATACTGGCGGTTATTTCGTGAGTACTTCGAAGTCTAATGACAATTCCCCTACAACTGCGACAATATCGCTTCTTCGCTTAGTGCACAGAGTTTCTCACCGAGCTTGCGAGTAATCGTCATCCCAAGCCAAGGCTTGCTGTTACAGAGAATGAGGAATGGTTCTTGCTTGAGGAGCAAAAATTCAGAATCACCGATAGCCTCGAGCGACAAGTCGAGAGAGATCGAACTTAACAGGGAAGCGGAGCCGATCGCTTCACCAGCTGCTAGCTTGCGAACTCTTTTACCGCTTCGCTCAAGCCAGAATTCCCCAGAAGTGACAATGATCATTCCTGGCACTTCATCTTCTTCGTGAAACACTTTATCTCCGGCAGAGACAGAAACCGTTTCACAGAGATTGCGAACTCTCTGGACATCTGCTCTTCGCATTGAATCAAACGGGAAGACTCCGCCAAGCAGCTCTACGACGCTGGAAGCATCCGTTTCTGACGCATCGTCACGCAGGGTCTCTATTGCGACTACTGTGATGTTGTCGTGCCCGCCTGCTGCATTGGCGTGATTAATCAGAGTCTTTGGAATCTCTGTCACATCTCCTTTCATCAAGTCGTTGAGTTCTTCTATCGAATCCAAGTAGCCGCTGAATCCGTCCGAGCACAGAAGAAGGCGACTGCCATCTGGAATATCGAACACAAGACTGTCTACCATGACCATTTCTTGCGGACCCACGGTCCTCGTCAATGAGTTTGCAAAGGGACTGTTCTTCACTTCCTCTTCTGACAGAAGTTTTGACCGAAGAAATTCAGCCGCAATGGTGTGGTCGGTTGAAAGCTGAAATATCGAATCGTTATGGCTGAGATAGAGGCGTGTGTCACCCACATGAGCCATGATGCCAATGCCATCTAACACGAGAAGGAGTGTCATGGTCGTCCCCATTCCCGCGTGCGTCTCGTCGTCCATCGCTTTCGAGTAGACGGCCCGACAGGCGCTTCGGACTGCCTCTTTGGCGAGTTCTGTAGTGCGTTCCGGAGAGCCTTCACCAGAACGCATCTCGGACAAGATATCCTTGTGCTCAGATATCCAATTTCTGGCTGTTTCCACTGCTAACGCGCTGGCGACCTCTCCACAGGCATGACCGCCCATGCCGTCGCAGACTATATACAAGCCCAACTCATCGTCTACAAAAAACGCATCCTCGTTGTTCTTACGTTCTTTTCCCAGATCGCTTAGTCCAATTCCTTTAGAGATCATAACCGTCCTTTGTTGAGGTATCTGTGTTTTCCTGTGCGAGCGTTCGTTCCCGTGGCTCAAATCGCAACCAGCCTTTCTTGACGAAGAAAGTGACCATTCCAATGATTATAGCGAGTATTGCAAGCCAGAAAATAGGGTAGGCCCAACGCATTTTGAGCTCTGGCATATACTCGAAGTTCATTCCGTAAACACCAGCAATAAATGAAAGCGGGATAAAGATAGTTGCAATCAAAGTGAGGACTTGCATTACCTCGTTCATTCTATTGCTGATGCTAGAGAGGTAGATGTCCATGAACCCACCAGTAAGTTCGCGGTAGGTCTCGATAATATCAATAACCTGTGCCAG
>CBDUGV010000314.1:0-4684 GCA_965366815.1 uncultured Bdellovibrionales bacterium
AACCCGGCACCAGTCTATTCACTATCAGCTTGGCTAGTTTGCCAATCGAGGCAGGGATGCTTAAATACATTTGTAGGTTGGGAATTCTTGGAGGATCGTATGAGAAATAACGTAGTTTGGCAGGTTTACAACAATTCGGGCTGGTGGCCGCTTTTCATGCTTGGAGTCTCACTCGTGCTGTTTGCGGTTTTGGTATTGGTCCATCCTGAAATTCTGGCATATTTGGTCGCTTTTTTTCTCCTCTCGGCTGGGTTCGGCGTAATTGGAACCTCGCTGGCCATGCGCCGAAGTAACCGGGGGCAGCGGCACAGTCGGGATCTATTCGAAGATGGGTTTTAGCTCAGAGGTAGGCGAGAGTAGTGCCGGGGTTGCCAGGTTGCAGCATATGTCTTGTAACGTGCGGGGACGCATCTAGATAGTCCTTAACCGCTTGCTGGAGAACTCCCGTTCCCAGGCCGTGGATTATTTCAAGTTGGCTACATCCCTGAAGTAGGGCTCGGTCCAAAAGTTGTTCAAGTTGGGCGATAGCTCTTGCGCGGCTCATGCCGTGGAGGTCTATTGAAATACTACTCGCTTGTTGCATAGCTACATGCGGCCCGGAACGCGCTTTGTGTTGCTTTTCTTTCTTCGCTTTAGCTTGAGATTTTGTTGAAGTAATTTCTTTGAGATCTATTGCTCGAATCCAGACTGGCAATCCCCCGAGCTCTACGAGGAATTCTCCACGTTGATTAGGGCCCTCTAGCACCCGTCCTTTTCTACCCACGGACACAACTTGAACTAAGGCACCTTTCTCTAGAGAATTCATGAAATTCGGCAATTTGTGAGATAAAAGATAAGGGTATTGTCTACCATTGCAAGATAAACGACAATAGAGTGTCAGTATTATACACTATCCAAGGATCGATCCCATGCCATCAAAGAATCGCGTAGCAGTGGTAAGTGCGACTCGTACCCCATTTGTAAAAGCGGGCACTGCCTTTAAAGACTACAGCATGCAGCAGCTTGGCGCTCACGCGCTGAAGGAGCTAGTTGCGCGTTCTGAACTCGATCCTTCATCGATTGATGAATTTATTTTCGGCACAGTGCTTCTCGATCCGCGAACGCCGAACTGGGCTCGAGAGATCTTGTATGCAGCCGGTCTGCCAAAGTCGGTCTACGCTCACTCCGTATCGAACAATTGTATTTCAGGACTGGTAGCAGCTGCGGCAGCGGCGGATCGTATTGCGCTTGGATATACCAGCTGTGCAATTGCTGGGGGGAGTGAGTCGATGTCGAACCCCGCCCTCCTGTTTGGCGATCAAGCATCAAAACTGTTTCTGAAAATGTTTCGTGCGAGGAGTCTGGGCGAGCGGCTTGGGCTCATAGCGAAGCTCGCGCGACCGAGTAATTTTGCGCCAAAAGCGCCCGCACCTGAGGAGCCTTCAACCGGACTCACTATGGGCCAGCATATGGAGATTACTGCAAAGGAAATGGCAATTGATCGGCAATCGCAAGATGAAATTGCCTTTGCGAGTCATCAGAACGCACATAAAGCCACGGAAGAAGGATTGCTCGGCTTGCAGATTGCTCCATTGGCCGGCGTCGATACCGATCTCTTGATTCGCCCAGATACGACGATGGAAAAGTTGGCGAAACTGCGACCAGTATTTGATCGATCGGAGAAGGGAACGTTGACGGCGGGTAACTCAAGCCCCCTAACAGACGGCGCTTCGGCGGTATTGCTGATGTCCGAAGCTCGTGCGGAGAAAGAAGGGCGAGAACCATTAGCGTTTATTTCGGCCTATGAGTACGCAGCGATTGATGCAAACGATGGCTTGTTAATGGCACCAGGAGTGGCAGTGCCTAGATTGTTGGCTCGTACTGGTCATACTTTTGATTCTTTTGATTTGATTGAAGTACATGAGGCATTTGGTGCTCAGGTGGCAGCCAATATGAAAGCGTGGGAAGATGGTTGGAAGGAGCCTGCGATTGGTTCCTTTGATCGAGCAAAGCTCAACGTGCTTGGGGGCTCGATTGCAATTGGGCACCCCTTTGCGGCAACTGGCGGAAGGATTATTGGAACGCTCGCGCAGGAATTGCACCGACGCTCTCTCAAGCGCGGCCTAATTAGTATTTGTGCTGCAGGCGCTATGGCAGGTGCGATGATTCTTGAGCGAGACTAGTCAAGAAACTCATTGTGTGTTTCGTATAATTTTTCGAATTGCGTTGTCCGCATGAAATTTGCCGATCGCAGTTTTGTCGAATCCCAGTACTGAGTTGGCAAAGTATTCACCTTCTCGGGCCGAACCATTTCGAATGTCCTTTTCGGCTTTTGAAACCGTTGAGTACAAATATCTGGCCGGTACGAAATCAAGCTTTTCACCGTTTACGGCCTGTACCAGCAGCACCGTGTATTTACCTTTCTCTGGTTTTTCACCAAACACATCCTCTGCTGTTACGATGTAGAGGTCGTTCACTTGCGGCGCATTGAGAAAGCTTGCAGTTTCTTGTTTGTCTCGCTGGTTAGCCTGCTGGCCATATATTCCAAGCGCTATGAGAAGAACCAAGCCACTAAAGAGATACCAAGGAGGCCTTCCAGCGCCGGCATCTGTCCCAGCAACGCTGAGATACTCTGATGGAATCTCCTTGCCGACATGTGCTTCCTTGCAGTGCTGGCATTCGGTGCAGAGCTGCCGTTTAAACGGTAGAAAAGGTATCCAGTAGATATGAAAGTAGCGGTGGGCGGTGTAAGTGTTAATCCCAGCGTTCCCGCATGAAGCGCAAACCGCTTGGCGTATTTCTTTTCCAGGTGAGACTTTACTTCGTGTGCCGAAGACTATCATGTATGTTTCCTCATGCAGGTATACTTCTCTCTGAAACAGCAGGTTTTTTATCTATGCCGTTTTGTAGGGGTTGAGAATCTCTGGCGTGTGTTTCAGAGGATCCTAAAATTTCCTGCATTTCTCGTTCAATCACGTCACAGAGATCGTCTGCGGGAAGGTCGTTTGGATCATCACCGAATGGGTCTTCGATCTCTACCCCTATCTCTTCAATGCCGAGCAGGGCATAGGCAATTGCCGCTGCCCCAAATACGCTTCCCCAGCCGAGTACTGGGCAAAGGGCGAGGGGAATAGACAAAAAATAGAGAAGCATAAAAACTTTGAGCTGATTGACATACGCGAACGGTATAGGTGTTTGGCGAATGCGATCAATGGCTCCCATGCAAGCGGCAATGCCGTTCATATCATTATCGAAACTAAGATGGTCGGTAGTGTCCATCCAACCTTTGTCTACCAGGAGACGAAGGCGCTCCCCAAGTAAGGCCGCAACAGCATTTGGTCGGTTCTCCCACGATAGGATTTCTTCGCGGAGGGCGTCGCGGATGTGAGGCAGATGCTGAGCTTCAACTCCATCACGGGCGCGCTCCTTGACACAGCGAGCAAACGCCGTGAGTAACTCAGCGAATTCAGCTCGAAGTTCTTGTTGCTCTTTGGGTATGTAGGTATCAAGCCTGAGAGCAATAGTTCGCGAAAGAGTAGTGAGATCATCCCACTGTTTTCTACCTTCCCAGAAGCGGTCATAGGCCGTGTTCGTACGAAATACGAGGAGCAGGCCCAGTGCAAGCCCCATGATGCTATGGATGCTTGTGCCGAAATTGAAACTAAGGTGACCTTCCTGGAAGAGCCAGCAAAATCCAGCAGTCCAGAGGCTGAGCATAACGACTCGAGTCAGTATGCGTGGTAATACTGTGCCTTCGTACGAGAAGGTGACTTTTAGCCAATTTTCGCTTTCATATTCGATCATTAGGAAGGAGCCTCCAGAGACAGCGTTGACACCGTCCATTTAGATCGTCAGAACTGCGGTAATTCTAAACCTAATTTTTTAGCGGGGACACTCGGTTAAGCGAAACTGCCTATTAACCGAAACTGCCGGTTAACCGAAACTTCCAGTGCGAAGCCTTCTCATCTCTTGCTCGAGATCTGGATCGATCGGGATTGCAGGAGCTGACTTCCAGAATTCATCAAATTCGTAATATTGTCGGGTAGGTTCGTAGAATACGTGGACTACCAGGGCGCCATAATCGAGTACTATCCACTCGCCGTTATCCTTACCAACGACGCTGAGAGGGCTTTCACCGCTCTGCTCTCTGAGTTCTTCGCGTATCTTGTCGGCGATACCTTTTACATGACGCTCAGAGGTTCCGCTGGCTATGACAAAGCACTGAGCAAAACTGCTCACTTCGGAAACGTCTAATCCCCGCACATCGAGCGCTTTTTGGTCAATAGCAGCTCTTACGGCCGCTTGGGCGATTTCTATCGTGGATTTCGTCTCTACTGGGCGAGAAAGGTTTGGCATACTTCTATATAATAGCAAACTACTGCGGCTGTAGCAATTGAGATGCGTTAGTCCTTATCCGTTCGAGGGTAGACCAAGTTGAACATCGCTTCCTTGCACTGCTCAAGACCCTCTTGGCTATGGCTTGAGAGCACTGCAAGAGGCAGATTTCTCTCGGAAAAATACCCACGTGTCACTTCATAGGCGCGAAGTTGCAAGGGAAGATCCGACTTCGAAAACAGCACGATACGCGCCCGCTCAAGCAGAGATTCATTGAAAAGACGCAGTTCATTCTCTAAAAGCTCAAACTGCTGAATCGTAACGGCTGAGAGAAGCTCATCGCTGGGCTCCTCTCCAGCTGCTAGAGATG
>CBDUGV010000315.1:0-4683 GCA_965366815.1 uncultured Bdellovibrionales bacterium
TAGCTATTGTTGCTGGCGGCTATCTCGCGTGGCCTGGACAGTTGACTGCACCGACGCCTCCGGTAGTTTCACAATCCACCGAGCCTATTGAAGTGCAGATGGTCGAGATGGCGGGTTCTCCTGAAGAGACTGCTCCTACCGCTACTCAATCGGTGTCAGCCCCCGAATTGAGGCTGCCATCTGAGCCGCAGAAAGGATATACTGCTCAGGAGGTAGCGGCCTTTTCCGATGATTTGCTCCTTAAGTTGCTTGGATCAAAAGAGGGAGTGAAAGTGCGCTCCTTGGCAGTCGGAGTTAAGGAAGCGGGGACTCGCGGGGTAGAGAAGTTTGTCGGCCCCTTGGTTGAGCTTTCGAGCCATCCAGAGTTTATCGTGCGAGTTGAAGTATTGAAGGCGTTTCGCAAGAGTTCGTATCGCCAGGAAGATGTTGTGGTACGCTCTGTTCTAGAACGCCTTTCTGATAAAGAGTTTGTTGTTCGTGGCTTTGCTGCGCGCGCACTGGAGGGTGTGAATAAACCAGCCGTGAAGGCCGCGCTCGAGAAACAGTTGGCCGTAGAAAAGAAAGATGTTGTTCGTAGTATGATCGTAAAAGCGCTCGGTGTAAGCGAGTCGAAAAGTTAACTGCAAAAAAGAGGGTAATCATGGAGAGCATACTTACTAATCGAGTTCGAAAGCAACTGAACTGGTTGGTCCGTTCTTCTTTCGTGTCGTTACTGTTCATACTGATCGGTTGTCCAGCTGCTCCACCACCGGAGCCAGTTGAAGTGGAAGTAGAAGATACGCAGCCAGCCTTGTATGAGCATCAGGTTCGTTATTCTGGCGAGACGCTTGGACTAATCGCTCGTTGGTACACAGGGAAGACCGCCAATTGGAAGCTCATCGTTGATGCGAATCCGGGGATGCGTCCTGAACGGATTAATATTGGTGATACAATAATGATCCCACAGGAATTGATGGTGCAGCAGGAAGCACTGCCGAAATCTTCAATTCCGCGAAGTACGGGAACTGCGAATGCGAACGCTGCTGTAGCGGCAAATGCCGATGAGGCAGATGGTTCCAACATTCCGGTCGGGACTGGGGATACGACAGCTCAGACTCCGGAACAGCAAGATGTAGATCAGCTCGAACAGGAGCTTGAAGCTGCACTTGGTGAGGGAACAACGGTTGAGGCCCCAACGCCAGTTGAGCCAGCGGCGGATCCAAAGATCGACGAAGACGCAGAGCGTGAGCGTCTACTCGACGAGTTGTTGTCTGAGTAGGCTGCATCGGGAGGAGTTCGTATAAGGAAAAATGGATACCTCTGTTAGTCCCATCGTTAACATTCAGCCTGGCACTATTATCGCCGGGCGGTATGAGATCCAGGAACGAATTGGGGCTGGTGGCATGGGTATCGTTTTCCGCGCTATCGATCAGGAGCTCAGTGATGACGTTGTCGCGCTGAAGTTGTTGCATCCGCATTTGGCGCAGGACGAAACGGTTTATCGCCGTTTCCGAAACGAAGTTTTGGTCGCCCGTTCACTTACCCATCCCAACATTGTGCGAACTCATGATATGGGCCGGGCAGAAGGAGGCTATTCCTATATCTCGATGGAGTATGTCGATGGGGTGAGTTTAAAAGAAAAGCTTCATCCCGACGATCCCTCTATCGAGGGTCGACTGGAGTTTGTCGAGGCAATGGCTTTACTCTATCCGATTCTGTCGGGGGTTGCCTATGCTCATGGGAAAGGCGTCATTCACCGCGATCTAAAGCCAGCAAACGTAATACTTAGCTCCAATGGTGAGGTAAAGCTCGCTGATTTCGGGACTGCGCGAATTCTTGGGATGGACACGAGTATAACTCGGACTGGACAGGTCGTTGGTACGCCGGATTACATGTCACCCGAACAAATTCGCGGAGAGAAGCTCGATCCAACTTGTGATGTCTATTCACTCGGGATTATCGCCTATGAGTTGGTAACAGGAACGCGACCTTTTGATGCCGATACGCCAGTTGCTGTTGCTTTTAAACATCTCAACGAGCCACTTCCTGAGTTTGACGAAAATACTATCGAGGTCCCTGATTGGTATAGAGGGTATGTTTCTACTGCTGCAGCAAAGAAACGAGAAGATCGTTTTGCCAATGTGGGCGAAATGGCAATGACATTGATGGAGCAAGTTCCAGAGCTGATGGGGCAAAGTGGAATTTTTCCGGTAGATGGCACGCAATATGTGACTGCGACTACGGCTCGGAGCGGAAATAAACTGGGAACGACTGAAGAACTCGTTGATGATACAGAGCGCACGCAACCGTATGAAGCTCCAGCAGCGGCTTTGGTATCACCCTCAACCAGCGGGAAGAAAGGAAGTAAGTTTGAACTAGGTGATGTGGCGCCGACGAGTTCTGGGGGTTGGACTTTAAGCAGTGAAGGAGTTCCAGCCGCAGCCCAGCAAGCACCAGCCGAGAGTGTAGCTGTTCCATCAAAACCAGTGGTAGAAAAGTCTGCGAAGTCTTCAGGAGTAGGTAAGAAAGTAGCTGCGGGACTTGCGTCACTTTTACTATTGATGATTATTGGCATTCGATTTCACGAACCAACGCGACAGTCAGTTGAAGCGAGTCTTTTGGAGCGTCAACTGAGTGAGCCTTTAGCGAATGCGCTTACCAAGCTTTTAGCGGTGAATCTTTCTCAGACGCCTCCCAGCGATGTGCTGTCTGAATCGCCGGATGTACAGAGGCTTGCGCTGCATGATGAACTACTCGGGTTGGCTGGAACTGATGATGGGAGCGGTGTCGATCCGAGTGATTCGGGAGCCGCAGTGGAGCCAGAGTCCAATGGAGAAGAGCTGGCTACCGAACAGAAAGAGACGCCAGCACCGACGTCTGCACCAACGGCCGAGCCAACGGTTGCCCCGACTACCGCACCTACGGCAGAGCCGGTAGTTGATCCAACTCCAGCTCCGACAGCAGAGGCGAGAGTCGACCCTACGGGTTCTTTGCTGGTTCGACGAGGCTCTACTGTGGTGACGAATGATTCGGTGTCTGTTTCAACTCTATCGAAGTTGCGATGGGATGGAGTTATCGGCGGAGTATCGGCACCTGGCGGCACCAAGGCGCGGCAAGCCTTTCGCGATAAGGTTCGACTGAATGTGTTTGATCCAAAGTTGAGTTCTGTTGTTGCCAGACTTCGACCGGTATCGGTTTCGGTGTCGAAGAATGATGGCGGGGTAAAGGTAACAGGTACATTCTCGGAGTTACTGCGCAAGAGTCCGGCGGTTGGTCAGTATCGAATCGATCTGATTTACGGTGGCGAAATGTTGGCCAGTGAATCTTTGCAACTCTACAAAGCGAGCGTGAGCTATTCTCGAGGGGTACCGACCGGTCAGGGAGGAGCCGGGGGAACTGTGACTACTATTAACAGTTCTAATCTGAACAGCCAGAAACCAGTGAGCAAACCAGTGAAACCGAGCACTTCGGCGACCACTTCTGGTCAAACGGGCTCATCCTTACCAGCCGTGCGCACTCCTGCGGATTCGACTTCTGGCCGCCGAGCGCCCACTGGAAGTCAAGTGTATCTTCAGCCAAAATCTGGCTCTGGAGTTGCGAAGCCCTATGGCCAGACAAACACTCCAGGAGCTGGGACTGCAGCTCCCTCAACGGGCTTACCACCAGCGCGAAGCGTTGCTGGCCAGCCAAGTGCGCAACCAGAGACACGAGGCACTCGTCGCGGCGCCTCACCAGGTGAGTCGTCTCTCAGTGGTATGAATATTCCAACGGTAGATTCTCCCGCTTCGGTAAAACGCGAAACCTATGGTGGGACTCTGACTATCGCAACGGATACGGGACCGGAGCAGGATCGAGCGATGATCCTCAATCTAGAGTTTCGCGGACCGAGAATAACAGGTTCGGCTTCGATTGCCGGTTTTGATCCCTTTAACGTGAACGGAAAAGTGTTGACTCGGGGAATAGAACTCGGTTTGCGTAACTCAAAATACTTTATTCGCCTCAGTGGGGGCCGAAGAGATAGGGTCCTGCGAGGCACCTATTTCCTACCGGCACTCAATCAAAGTGGCGCCTGGACAGTATCTCGTACTAACTAAATCGATTGATCCATCGTCGTGCGAGAACTTGGATAGACTCGGCTAATTCAGCATATGCCTTTTCTCTCGTCATACCTCTGGTATATTTCACATAGTCGTCGATTTCGCTGAGGGTATACCAAGCTGATTCGAGTTCTCCGAGCTCCTCCGTGCGGTACCCCAGAGCGAAGACCAGTTCCGACAGTTCTGCTATCGGTGCACCTTCTTCAGTATCGATTCTCTGAATGTGATATTTCAACAGCTCCCTTTGAGCAGACTCGACGTCTTCGGGAATAGGAATCTCCCACGATTCAAGCAATAAGGTGAACTGACGACGAAGTACTTTTAGCTTCTTCTCAGCATTTATAACTGCAAGCACTTCATCTGATCGGAATTCGGATTTCTCCAAGGGGGCAACAAAATCCAGAATGGCTTCGCTCGAAATAGTCTTACCTGCCAAAAGATAGGCGAGATATTGAGCTCCTTCTGGAGCAGCAGGTGCGTTTTCTGACGTATTCGCTTTGGACATACAAACCTCCTCACCATTCGTTATGAGGAAGGGTCGAATACAGTGACATTTTTTTGCCCCTGAGCGCTACAGCATGGCACTAAGCGCTTGGTGGATGAGGGA
>CBDUGV010000316.1:0-4625 GCA_965366815.1 uncultured Bdellovibrionales bacterium
CAGTTACAATTTGTCCGTTAAACTCGCCATGATGCAACCAGGTGGGCATCACTTCTCCAAGCATTCGCGGCAGCCGTCGATGATTGAGGCGCTTGAGCACATCGGCATTCTTCAAGGTCAATTGTGCAAGGGAGAGGCTATATGGGAGACGAAGCAAGATAGGCAGATCGCCTGCTCGGCAAAACGCGGCTGCCTCGTAGTCCTTTAACTTGAGCTCTTCGATTTCAAAAGTTTGAAGTTTTAGGCGTTGCTCGAGATCGCGAAACAAGCGATCAAAATACGAATCGGGAAGTGTGTCCTGTGCCGAGGCGACAACGGCAAATGAATGACCAAATGCTCTCAAGAAATGTGGATTTACTTTAAGGCGCTCCCGAAGAAAACTCCCAAGTCTTTGGCTCGAACCAGAAGAAACACTTCCAGAACGGCTCAAATCGACCACCTCACGTGGATTGCGATGGTTCGGAACCGGAGCGAAGACCCACTGGGTGCGCATGCCAGCCTCGCGCAAGGTACGTTGATAGCCACGATAACTATGACTTGAGGTAGAACTCTTTCTCGACCGTCGTGCTCCTCCACTGCCCTCAGCATCATCAGGCGCCAGCGAAACATCGCTGCTCAAATCTCCACCGACGAGACCCGTGTACGTAAATCGATTATCCCCGGCAACGAAAAGTGCTCCATCTGGCTTTAGAAACTTTCTCAGCATCCGCAGTAGAGACAAGGGCATAGTTCTGGGAGTGTTTGCAGAAAACTGCTTTATCCAGTCCTGCAGGTCGCTGATGACAATCAGGTCAAAGTAAGCGTCAAGGAATGGTAACTCATCGAGAGTACGCGCATGAATGCAGCTAACGTTTCGCTGTCTTCGAAATTCGGCAACGGCAAGCAAGCTATCCAAGCGTTGTCGAGTTGCATCAACTGCAACAACTGAACCACAACTTGCCGCCAAGGAAAGTGGAACAACTTCGGTACTCGCCCCCAAAACAAGCGTCGTCGCAGAAGAATCTATTGGCAGAAAAAACTTCCAACCCGCCAAGTGCCCCTGCTCAGCATTTGCAAAAACGGACTCTCCATCGCGCTCCATCGATCGCTGCAATTGATAGAACGCCCGTGGCCAACCCAATCGCTCGACATCGGCAAGGTAGGAATTCATTACATCTGGTGGTATGCGATGGTGGTAGTAGTTGGGCTTTGCCGCACAACACACTACGCCCTTCTCCACTGAATATCGCCGGGAACAGGTTGGACAGCTCAGCTGATCTGCTTTCGCCCGCAACAGGTTGTTGCAGTCTCGACAGCTGAGCGAGGGCAAACGACCGAGATGGGCCGAGTGTGTGTAGGCCGGAGCAAAACGACGTTGCGCTGAAGAATTCGCACTCATGAATAAATATGCACCACCATGCTAGCTAGCCGCAGCTGGGCATAACTAGTAAAAACACCTATTATTACTAGAAAATTGCGACAAGGGAAAGTTGTCGGGGCGTCTGTATAGCTAAACTTTATATAGTCTCGTAAATTCTCGTAATCTCTTGCGGTTTTTTGCTCTCTTCATCAAAGGAGACCAAAACCGCATTTATCACAGCCGGACCCTTGGCGAGGTCAAACTTAGTGGGTCGGGCACTGAGAAATCGTTCGACAATCAGTTCATGCTTTACGCCAATCACGCTTTGAGCCGGTCCACACATTCCAACATCTGTAATATAGGCGGTTCCCTTGGGCAGGAGCCGATTGTCTGCGGTCTGAACGTGGGTATGGGTCCCGACCACTACACTTGCTCTCCCATCTAAATGGTAGCCCATTGCCACTTTCTCACTCGTGGCTTCGGCGTGAAAATCAACGAAAATAATGTCGGCCTTGCACTCTTCCGATTCCAAGATCCTATCAGCTGCCTGAAACGGACAATCGATCAAATCAGCCATAAAAACCCGCCCTTGCAGGTTGATAACCGCTAGTGAGAAACCCTCTGCCTGCCAGACACAGAGTCCCTTGCCCGGTGCTCCCGGTGGAAAATTGTCGGGGCGAATGATCTTATCACTATGAGCATTCAAGTAATCGCCTATCTCGCGCTTCTTCCAGATGTGATTGCCGGTGGTAATGATATCGGCACCAGCAGCATAGATCTCGGCTGCCGTGCTGCCATCTATTCCAAGGCCTCCGGCAGAGTTCTCTCCGTTTACCACCACTACATCGGCAGACAGCTCCTCTTTCAGGGGCTTAAGGCGGTCGGTTAACGCTTTTCTCCCCAATTTTCCTACTATATCACCAAAGAATAGAACGCTGTACATAGCCATTATCTTATTGTGCGACTAAGAATAATTTCGCTGAAGAACTCTCATCTCAAAGCTGCTCGGCACGAAACAAAAATCCTATACCAGAATCTAGCAATTGTCCCCTATTTCTGTCCGATATTTATCGCTAATTGTTAAAGATTACAGTTAGTAGCGAGCAAGGTAGTCGGAAACCACCGTTTGAATTTTCTCCAGCCAAGCACCAGAAAGGACAATAATCGGCTAAAAACTTAGCCGATTATTAGCCGAATCAATGTTTTCTTGCTTCACGGCTCTTTACTTGTAACCATAGTGGCACTGAAGGACATCTTAAGGTTAACGCACACTTGCCTGACAAGCTCAGTAGATTTTGGAAAGGTGATAATTTGTCAGGTTTTGCAATAGGAGCCACGGGCCGCAATGGGTGACAGCAGCAAAGAGAAAGAATCCTCCCTCTCGGAATTCAAGAATATCATTGCCAAGGATCGAGAGACTCGAGAGAAGTTTCAATGGAAAGGCACGCTGTTGGAGTACCTTGATGTTGTTCGGCAGGAACCTGGCCTGACGAAGTTAGCTCACGCCCGTATCTACAATATGATCAAGGACGCTGGCATTGAAGACATTAATGTCGAAGAAGATGCTCGCCTTTCTCGTCTCTTTAAGAATCAAAAACTTCGCCGCTTTAACTTCTTTGCTGATGAATTCTTTGGCATGGAGAACACTCTTGCCGGCGCCGTTCGCTATCTTCACTCTGCTTCTCTACGCGGAGAAGAGAGCCGACAAGTTCTCTACTTAGTGGGTCCGGTTGGATCGGGGAAAAGCTCGCTCATTGAAAAATTCAAGAAAGGATTAGAGTCCTTAGATCCGATCTACGTGATTGACGGCTGCCCAATGTTTGAGGAGCCTCTGCACCTCATTCCGCGGCATTTGCGAAGAGAGTTCGAGAAGATGCTCGACGTTACGATCGAAGGAGACCTCTGCCCAGTTTGTCGCTATCGCCTCAAGACTGAGTTCGACGGCAAGTGGGAGAACTTTCCGGTCGAGACAAAGGAGCTGAGTCGGCGAGGGAGAGTTGGGGTTGGCGTTGTTCCGCCGGTCGATCCGAATAACCAAGATACAAGTGTCTTGATCGGAAGTGAAGATATTTCGAAATTGGATAGATACTCTGAGGGAGACCCGAGAGTCTTGGACCTCACCGGGGCTTTAAACATCGGTAACCGAGGTCTGGTTGAGTTTATCGAGGTGTTCAAGAACGAGACCGAGTATCTACATGCGATGATTACTGCGACGCAGGAGAAATCCATACCTGCGCCTGGTCGACATGGAATGATTTATGTCGACACTTGTATTGTTGCCCACTCGAACGAAGCTGAATGGAAGAAATTTAAGGCAGACCATACTAACGAAGCCATTCTAGACAGAATTGTTGTCGTCAAAGTGCCCTACAACTTGAGGCTTTCAGAAGAGGTAAAAATCTACCGCAAGATTATTCGCCTCTCGAATTTTACTGCAGACGTCGCGCCTCATACCATCGAGTTGGCCTCGAAGTTTGCAATTCTCACGCGGCTTGAACCCACGAACAAGTGCGACCTGATGACTAAGCTGAAGTTGTATAACGGCGAAGAGGTTGTCGAAAAAGGTAAGACGAAGAAAATTGACGTTTCAGAATTGAAAGAAGAGGCCAAGCGCGAAGGGATGGATGGAATCTCCACCCGCTTCATTATGAAAGCGCTCGATAACGCCTTGTCCGACAATATTCAAGACAACTGCATACATCCACTCACGGTTCGTGAGTCGCTCATCAACATGGTTAAAAACGGCGACTTTGCTGAAGACACCAAGCGGCATTACCTTGAGATATTGCGAGACGTCATACACAAAGACTATCTCGAAATCTTGGAAAGAGAGATCACAAAGGCGTTTGTGTATTCCTATCAGGAACAAGCGGATGCACTGTTCCAGAATTACTTGGACCACGCCGAAGCTTACGTCACTAAGACAAAAGTCAAAGACAACAACACAAAGGAAGAATTGCAGCCTGATGAAGCATTTCTCAAATCCATAGAAGAGCAAATTGCCATTATAGGCACTGCTGCCGACGGGTTTCGCCAGGAAGTTATTGCCTACCTTTGGTCCATCGGTCGTCGCGGAGAGAAGATTAGTTACGAGAGCTATGAACCGCTCAAAGAGGCGATTGAGAAAAAGCTGATGGCGAGTGTTCGAGACGTTTCACGTATCATTACAAAGGCGCGAACGCGAGATGCTGAGCAGCAAGAAAAGTACGGAACAATGGTTGAGCAGCTGATTGCCAATGGCTATCCGCCTTCGTGCGTCGACGTGATTCTCAAGTATGCGTCAAAT
>CBDUGV010000317.1:0-4624 GCA_965366815.1 uncultured Bdellovibrionales bacterium
CACATTCGCACGCGAAGGAAAACCGTTCTGTAGGGAAACCTCGTTGTGCGAACATGACGCCTTCCAATTGAAAGAACGAGGGCAGTCAGATTTTGAAAGTGAAATCGACGATCTCTTGCTTTGAGAGTTCGGATGCTCCCGCCGCTGGACTTACCATCACCGGTTGAAAGGATCGCTCGCGAAATCGAACCAAATTGTCGCTCCCAATCGCCAAGACACTTGAGCAACGCGTGCCATAGCCTTCAACATCGACTCGAAGTGCCGAGAGTTGTCGCTCCAGTTCGAGCTCAATTCCGGTGCTCGGTAGAGTCCGGTCGGGGTGGATGCGTCGATCGTTTAGTATCTCCAGATACGTATCTAGGTCCTCCACCTCCTCATCGATCCGCTTTCGTAACTCTGACTTACAGCTAGTGACTTTTGGCCAAGGGGTGTCGAGCTCAGCATTGCTGATTCCAAATACTCCGGGAGTAAGCCGTTGCAGGGAATCAGCACCATTGCCGTAATACCAAAGCGAGTCGAGCGAGCCAAACAGCAGATTGAATCCACCGTAGCGAGATCGATTCTTGCGGATAGATTCGATGAACTCGTCAACCGTCGCAGTGAAGCGCAGAAACTCCAGCACGAGCATGCCGCGTGAGAGCTCTGAAACGACATGCCGTCGACCATTTCGAACGTTGGTAACCGCAGCGAACCGTCCGTGCTGATTGACCCCAAGCCACATGCCGCCTCGTTGAAGGTCGCGGCCGCCATACACGACCGGTGCCTCTGGCCAGGGGCCTGCCTGAGCAGTTGGCCGCTCGTAGTATTCGTCTCGATTTGCCAATAGCAGCAATGGAAACTTGGGATGCTGGTAGTAGGCGAAACAGATTGTGCACATGAAACCTTTCCTTTTGTTAGATTGAACTACTCTAACTCAACGATTGCAACCATTCCTTCGGGTGCGAATGCGAATGAGAGAAGTGCCGGAGAAACGCGAGGCAGTCGCTATGAGCGACCGCCCCTTGAACTACAACTAGTGAACCGTAGGGAGAAATGGGAGCAGCTTCTGTCTGAGAGACTCCAGAATAAACGCACTCGCTCCGCGAATATGCTCACCTGGCTCCACCTCAAACTCGATTGAACTCGTAGCGCGCCCAAGCCAATGCCGAAGTGGTAGCTCGATGAGTCGCTCGACTTCTTCTCGATTGGGCACACCTTGCTCATACGTAGGTGAGAACGCAATGTGGGGGCGAATCCAATAGAACTGTCGAGCATTCTCTGCGATTCGCTCGACTGCAGGTAGCGTACCTAGCATCAATTCCTCACGGACATCGATTTGAGTCTCCTCCCAGGTTTCTCGAATCGCCGCTTGCTCGGTGCTTTCTCCCGCTTCGAGTCGGCCTCCGGGAAAGGCAATCGCCCCCGGAAAAGAGATGGAAGCACTTCTCTTATTGAGCAAGAGATATATCTCCTCTTCTCGAGTGAAGAAAAACACCAAGACAGCTGAAGGTCGAACACCAACCGGCTGATTCTCAGTAAAACTCGTTTCGCATTGTTGTTGCCACGGCAAGAGCTCAGCCGAGATATCGCGGTTGGCCACCAATGCTTTGATCAACGCCGTGCGAAACTGCGATGGTGAATATGTCGTTTGCATCGCGAACTCCTCGTCTAGAGAATGAAACTGAATTACTCCTTGAACGAGAGAGATTGAAACCGTTTCCGGCACTCCTCTCAGCGATCGGGGGTGGGCAGTCGATGAATCGCAACAGTGTGGTGCGAGTGCGCACGAGAACCACCCCCGAAGTCTATCGCAGTGGTTGTAAAACCGGATTTGCTACTCCCTTTCTTGGAGAAGTCGCTTCACCTGGTCAAGGACCTTCCAGGCGACATCGTATTTAGCCGCCGCGGGAGCGCTGGACTCTGGAAATTGTCCGATGACCCCACGGTGATCAATTAATTGAACGCGATTCGTGGAAACAGCGAACCCTGCATCTGTTGCTCGCACGTCGTTCAAGACGACAAGTTTGACGCCTTTTCGTTGATATTTCCTCTGAGCGTTGCCAACGTGATCATCTGTCTCCGCAGCGAAGGCGACTTTAATAAGTCTGCCCCCGTTTGAAAGTGACCCGATGATGTCCTCAGTTGGTTCACAGGCAACCACCAGAGAGGATCCCGCGCTTCGCTTAATCTTTGAATCCGTCGCCGCTTTCGGGCGGAAATCGGTAATAGCAGCAGCGCCAATATAGACATCTGCTGTTTTACAGTAGTCAAAGATCGCATCTTTCATCTGACGATGAGAAGGTGCTTTCACAACAGTTTCCAAGCCCAAGGGAATTCGATCGGTAGCAGCCGTCACGAGAACGACTTTCGCACCTCGATCGCGTGCCGCTTCAGCGAGGGCATGACCTTGTAGGCCGCTTGATTTGTTACTCAAGTAGCGCACTGGGTCGATCGTTTCACGGCATCCGCCAGCAGAAACCACGATAGTGTAGTTTGACAGATCGCCATCTCGACGCCCGAGCCATGCTTTGAGAACCTCGACCACCGTATTCGGTTCGACGAGTCGACCGAATCCTTGCTTTCCAGATGCAAGCCGACCACTAATCGGTCCCAGTAGCATCGTACCGAATTCTTCGAGACGGGCGACTGAGGCTTGCGTCGCTGGGTCAGTCCACATTTCCTCTGACATGGCCGGAGCCACGAGTACATCTTTCCTGCTGAAGTTCGCCGCGGTCAATGACACGGGACTTTGCAGATTGCCAAAGGCATACTGACTCAGGAAACTAGCGGTGGCTGGCATTACTACCATCACATCCGACTCCGCGGCAATTGCAACATGCGCTTCGCCGTGGCTGCCTGGTTGATCAAAAAGCCGGTAGTAAGGCCGCACCCCGGTAATGGCATGGAGTGTCTCTGGTCCGACGAATCGAGCCGCAGCATCTGTCATGACCGGTAGCACTTTTGCCCCGGCTTTTCGCAGTCCGCTTGCCGCGAGCGTTGCCTTCGCAGCGCTTACTGATCCACAGATTCCAAAAGCAATTGTTTTTCCTTCTAATGGTAGGGTTTGCGGCTCCACGGTTGAGAGGGTCGCGTCAGTTGTTTGGAGAAAGTTCATTACAGTACTCATTAGGTTCACTCCAGAGGAAGGATTGGGTTGATCGAAACGCTTCTCGAACCAAAAACGAGAGGGTGGTATCTAACAAAACCTTCGTTCATCGATCTGCCACCCCTCGAACGCCGAGAGGTGTGCAAGACTCTTCTACCCAGATCACAATTCAAAGAACGAGCCACGTGGTTCTGCTCGAGTTCGGTTCAGGGTAGGGGTTGTGCTAGAATTTGGGCAATGCCTGGCGATATTTCTCCAAATATGAAGAAAGATACTAGAAAAAATCTACTTAATGGGTAAATATAGCGAGTGTTTGTAAGCGTTTGTCCAAGGGGTTGCGGTTTCTGATTACAGGTGGATTGGTCGGAAACGACTGTTCGAAGGTTATTCGACCGTAATATCTCTAGGAACCCATTTGTATTCTTGCTTGCGCATGAGGACTGAATTGAAGTTTCGTATCAGTCGTGAAAACTTACTTCGTATCTCGTCGATGCACTGATGATACTGTTGATAGGTATCTACGGCGAGCTCAAGCTCGAGTGTGCACTCGCCAATTTGTCGAATAAAGTAGGTAATATGTGGATTGGCGGTGCAGTGGTGATGAAATTCCACTAAGGCTGCTTCTGAGTAGTTGTTTAAGAAAAGTTGGGCTTTAAAAGCTAGCATCCCGAGCTTTTCCAAATTGACATCGATTCGATAGCCGACAATTATTTCGAGCTCTTCTAGTTTTTCAATGCGATAGCGAATAACCGCTGGAGTTGTTTCTAGCGTTGCCGCGAGTTCGGCAATCGGTGCTCGTGCGTTTTCGGAGAGTTGTTTGAGCAACTCGTAATCCAAGTTATCTAATCGGTAGTACTCGAGTTCGCCGCCTACTAGAAAATAGTCTTTTCCTTTACCCTGGAAGTAGTTTTTTCGGTACATACAAACGTCGATCAGCGTATAGACCCGAAAATCAAGGATGATATCGTTGAATTCGGAGAGCATTTGGTGGTGGAGGGTGTGAAATTCTTGAGGGGAGCGAGCCAGCACCGCTATCATGATGTCCCAGCCCCCGTCGCAAAGACAGTACCAATAGACCCGCGGGTGTTTTCGCAAGTAGCGAACGAAGGCGGGGACGCGCTCCGAGTTATTTTCGACTCGTATATAGGTTTTGTAGATGGTGAGGCCGAGTTGATAGAGATTAACTGACGTCACATAGGTTTTTATTATCTCTTGGTCTTCGAGGCGCTCGATGCGATAGGCGACTCGATCCCGCCCTTGACGTACGCGGCGGGCTAACTCCGACAGAGGCTGTCGCGAGTTTCGATCAAGTTCAAAGAGAATTTTTCGGTCTAGTTTGTCGAGTCCAATCATTTCTTTGTGTGCTTCAGCACCAAAAACGGAGTGTTTTTTGAGTCCCGTCTAGTATTCTTGATTTTGCATTGTAATGATCATACTAACGAAAACTATGGCTGGCGGAAACGAGAAGTTAACTGAATTGATGCATGGAATGGCCCGCTTTATCAACGAGCATGCGGATCAAAAGCTCGACCTGCCTAC
>CBDUGV010000318.1:0-4596 GCA_965366815.1 uncultured Bdellovibrionales bacterium
GACGGTGCGCGAGCCTTTGCTGGTAGTCGCGATGATCATTTCTACTTCGACTTTGAGGCGTTTCGAAGCTTCCTCCAGGCCCCTTGTGTGCCAGCAGCTGGCTTGCGTTGTCCCGATACGGGAACACCGGATAATTTCTTCAGCGCGTTTAATGCTGCGACTATCGTAATCGACTTTCCCTCGACGAACCTACCGGGAATCGACAGTGCAAACTCGGGAAATCTAAACATTTGGGCCAAGACCTTTGAGCGCATAGCCTCAAGCGGGAATTAGTCGATTCAATCTATTACTCTTTTGGAGAATTATATAATGTCACTACGAATAAAAAGAATCAGTTCGACTTGTGTCGCACTTTGCACTCTCACCCTTCTTGCTGCGTGTAACGGAGGAAGTGGGGGAGGAGAAGCGGATAATCAGCAGTTTGCCCAAGTCGACCGCATGGGTCAACCAGCGGTGAATACGGCATTGATTTCGAGCGGCAACAAAGATGCGTTTAATGGGGGAGACCCTAGTACCGACGGAGAACTGTACACCGAGGATATGCTGGCGAATGTGCGAGGGCTTCGGGCAGCAGTTGCAGCTGTGCCGGGCTTTCCGCCGGAAGATAGCCCAGGCGTAAGCCCAGAGACGGTCGTTTCAGTTGTGAACCCGGATACACTTCGACTTGATTTGTCACAAGCCACAGTGTTTCCCAATGGCCGTGGATTTACTGATGAAGTAATCGATCCGGTTTTGGGTTTGGTGCTCAATCGCGGCTCAGTTTTTGATGGTGGCCCTGGAGTCTCTGATGGGATTTCCAATGATTCGCCGGGTATTGCGACATTTCCATTTGCGGCCGCACCGCAATAGGGATTCTGCTTGATCATTGAAAGGAGTAGCACGATGTTTTCTAACAGGTTCAATTTGTATTGGGTATTTGGTTTCAGCTTGATTGTCATGCTCGTTCTGAGCCAGGAGCGAATAGGTGACGAGAAATCAAATGCAATAAACGTCGTTGCTACTCAACCTGCCACTCAAGAGTCGATGACAGAATACTACCAATCGGCTATCGAATTTTGGAGTTCGCATCTCTCTCGAGATCCCTTTAGTGTTGCAGCAGCAGAAAATCTGGCAAGCGCACGCCTCTCTTTGGCGCGAGCGACAGGAGACGAGAAGCAATATCGCAAGGTCGCGGAATTACTTCAGCCAATTGTCGCTCGTCGTCCGAACGTGGCAAGGGATGCTGCGATTCTCCTAGGACGTGCCCGGATGGCTCAACATAGATTCCAAGAAGCAAGTGAGATTGCAGAGCGTATACTTGCAGCGGACAGTGTACATTTTGAGGCACGAAAACTGTTGGCTGATGCTCTGTTAGGTGTCGGTTCCTATCAACAGGGTTTTGTTGAGGTTCAAAAGCTGTACAATATGAAAGCAGACTACTCTTCGCTCGTTCGTCTTGCTGATGTGAAGGAAAGATTGGGAGAGCGGGATGAGGCAATAAAATTGTTCACGAAAGCTCTAAACCACTACCGAGGGCCTGCTCCAGAACCTCGGGCTTGGGTTCTCTTGAGAATGGGAATTCTTCACTTACGAGTAGAGGAACTTGTTCCCGCGGAAAAATATTTTCGAAGTGCGCTGGCCGTTTCTCCACAATACTATTTAGCACTGGAGCATCTAGCTGAAGTCTACGAAATTCGCCAACAATGGCAAGAAGCGGAAGAATTTCTTTCTCGAGCATTAACAATAAAGCGTGACCCTAGTCTCGTATTACGCATGTCGAAGATCCAAGCAGGACTTGGTCGTGCTGAAGTGGCTTCACAGCTGTCAAAGGAGGCTATGAGTGCACTTCGAAACGCAGCATATGATGGGACAGATGCACACGTGCGCGAATATGCCGAAGTATTATTAGAGCAGGGTGAGGCGATTGAGGCAATCAGCCTGTTACATAGAGATCTTCAGCTACGACCAGGGGATGCGAAAAGCAAAGCGCTACTGGTTGAAGCTCAGGAGCTAGCTGGAATTTAACGATCAAGCGTGTTTGCCTAGCTAGAATATTCCAGGTCTTTCTGCCCTGATTCATCGCCGCTATCTGTCTGGTATTTCTTATCAGCTACTCCTACCCTATGAACCAATGCCGAAGTTGATGTAGGTTTCAGTTTGCATTGGGCTGAAATAGAAACAATTGATGTCAAATTGAGACATAGCAATCAGGATTCGGTGATCTAACTTCGCCATACCTTTCTTAGATAGATTCTTACATGAGAGATACTCGAAACGAAAAAGGTGAGATACAATGGCGAAGAAAGATAGAGGGGAAAAAGGACTGCTACTTGGAATAAATTTCGCGGTCATTGTTTGGTGCTCAATGCTTAGTATAAAACTTTTGACAGAGCTCAGTTGCATAGATTGTGTCCTACAAGCGATGGCAACTATTTAGGTGGTCTGTCCCGATAGGAAATAGGAGCAGCCCGAGCAGCATTTCTAACGGCTGATCGCTCATTGCACTTCTGAAGATTCTGCCACTTTTCATGATTTCTTCATGCAACATCCGCTTAGACTTCAAATTGCTCTGCGATACTCTATAAATGAACAGTCGAACTATTCCAACCGCTGCATGTATTGTCCTATTTCTAGTTATAGCTAGTCGGGGACTGGCAACTAGCTGTTGGGCTGATGGCGTAGTGCCGACCGGGCAAATAGTGTTTCTCGACGAAAGAGACGTTCCTACTGTAGTTGAAATTCCGGGGGCTGGAGCTGAGCGACATGTTAGTCTCGACATTGCCGTTTGGTCTAAGCGCTTTACGGTCATCTTACCGGAGTTCGCTGGTGCTCGATGGCATCAAATGAGAGTCGAACAACGAAATCATCGCTGCTTTTCCGTTTCCGGTGAAGGGCCCCATCTCGATTTCATTGACTGGAAGCGGCAGAGCACGGGCTGGAGGGTAATGAAGCGAGTCCAGAATACAAAGTGGAGCAATGTACCGTATCGAAGCAATGCTTTTGGCGATGTTCCGACGATTCGACCAGGTGCACTCAAGAAGCAGGTTCAAAAGCAACTGAGAGACTATCCAGAAGGCCTATCCTATTGGATAAAACAGGCCGAAGCCTGTGAACGAGAGCCCGGCACATGCTTGAGCGATTGTGCAACAGAAATGCGATTCTTCCGTGTCAGTGATGAAGGTGAGGAGCATGTACTGACTCTGCGAATTGCGATTCCCATGGGTTGTTGATCGTAGCCATTTATTGTCTGGAACGAGAATTTCAGGCCGACAGCGCCAAGCATCCTAAAATATCTTCACTATTTAGCCTCGATAGCATCCAGACTTTACTTTTCTCACCAATAGTCTAGAATTTTACTATTCTTTCAATTCGACCCTCTATCTGAGTAGCTAGTGAAACGTCTGCCTTGCGTGGTGATGTGCAGCAGGTTCATACCGCGCGGGGCAGCAGTGAGTTTACTTTGGTTCATTATTCGAAATTGAAAGGGCTGACTTTTGGCAAAGAAAAAACGTCCCGACGCTGCTGAAGCTCTTCGACGAATTCGCGAAAAGGAGAAGCTTGACGCGAAAGAAAAGAAGAAGAAAGGCAAAAAGCGGGACAGGAATGAGTCGTCTGGTCCTCTTGTGAAGTTCACAAGATTTCACTTCAACGCGGAGCCCGGCTCCGATGTGTTGTTCTTGAAAGGACGCGAATTACAGATGATGGCCTATTCGAGTCGCAAGGATGGTGAGCGATTTCGAAAGGGAGAATTCATCTGCGCATTCCTCATCGAGGATATCCGGCGCGAGCCAGGCGAATTGGCGAAGTATCGCTACTTCTTTAAGGGTACGTTTGTCGAAGATCTGACTGGAGAGATGAACCGCGTGTTTGTAACTGAGCGCGGCGGTGCAACAGATGGTCAGATCGACAGGACAACCGAGCTGGAGTTTTGGTTGGAAACGACGGGACAAATGCTCAGCATCTACCGCGGTTCGACCGAAGACGTTCCTTGGGACCTGTTGAGTGCGAGTCACTCACCAGTGGAGTTCCCTGAAGGAAGCTATGGCTTCACTTCGCATGACGTATCGGCAATGAAGACTCAGGATGAGTCTTTATTTCGGCGATTTCACAACATCGTCCTTGAGTTGATGGCGGACCTTCCGGGGTTCGAACAGCTTGAAGCTGAACTCTCGCAGGCGCGTTTGAAACAAAAGGAGGTGGAGAACGAACTACTGATGCTACAGCGCGAGTTGAGTGAAGCAGGGAAGTGCCTTGCTCGAGCGGAGGAGAACGTTGTGGGCTTGAGGCGAGCGGTTGGAAACTCCAGGTACGTGTCGAAGAATATGCGATCTAAGCTTCAGGCGGCTGAAGCGAAAGTTGCAGACCTGACGGCGCGTTCGGCGAAATCCACCGCGACTGAGAGCGCTGCGATGCAAGCGCAGCGTCGTGACAAACAAGCTGAAGAACAGATTCTTCGTGCCCGGAGGTTACGAGAGGAACTTGCCACAGCAGAGGAGGAGTTGAGCGCGGTTCAACGAGAAATCGAGACAGCGCGCAAAGAACTTCCAGCTAAGTTGGAGCAGGCGAGAACTGTGAAGCAACAAGCCGAATCGGCTTTGCAGGCGGTAAAAGGCCAAG
>CBDUGV010000319.1:0-4535 GCA_965366815.1 uncultured Bdellovibrionales bacterium
GTTTCCCGGGAAAAACTATTGTCCTCACTTTCGCCTTTGCTCATTGCCAGACCGTCTGCCCCGCCTTGGTAGCAAGCACACGAGCTGCTATTGCCTCGCTCCCGATGGAGACGACGGAACTTCTTGTCGTCACATTGGACCCTTGGCGAGACACTCCTAAAGCACTTCCGTCATTGGCTCAACGCTGGCAACTTCCGGAGAATGCACATGTCCTTTCGGGAACAATACCCGAAGTCAACTCTGTAATAGAACAGTACAAAGTCGCAAACACTCGAGATGAGAAGACTGGGGATATAACTCACCCTGCCTTAGTTTTCGTAATCGCACCTGATTCGACGATTGCCTATACATTCAACAACCCTCCTGCCAAATGGCTGCAGCAGGCAATTGCTAGAACAAAAAGCACTAGTCGAAAGGTGACCAATGGCTGAACAGCGCATCCCCCCTCGCCCACTATTTTCTCGGCTCACCGCTGGGTTCTTGAAGCCGATAAATATCTTTTTCGACTGGCTGTATCATTCCCACTACAATCCCTTTTATCGTAGCGGCACTCTGGCAATAGGTTTGTTGTTTATATTGTTGGGCACTGGGTTTTATTTGCTTTTCTTCTATAGTGTTTCAAGTCCCTATAAGTCGCTTGTCGAAATACACAATCAAGTCTGGTTAGGCCGCTGGATCCGCTCACTCCATCGATACAGTACTGATGCAGCACTTGTTGCGGTGTTTTTTCATGTCCTACAACTTTTAGCCCAAGGTAAAACATGGGGGCCTCGAACTCTCGCCTGGGTAAGTGGCGTGCTGCTACTTTGTGCACTCTGTATTTCAACTTGGACTGGTTACGTCATGGTGTGGGACACCCATGGGCAATTAGTGGCGCTTAGCGGTTTAAAAATGCTTAGCGCAGTTCCCTTTGTTGGCTCGGGAATGGTCCATGCCTTTAGTGGAGAGAAGCCACTTCCTTCCTCATTCTTCTTCATGAACCTTTTTCTTCACGTTGCCATTCCACTTGGGATGTTGTTTGGAATGTGGATTCATACAGCGCGTTTGGCGCGGACAAAATGGTACCCAATTCGATCAATATTCTGGGGTTCATCAATCGCGCTCTTGCTTCTTTCAGTAGTGTGGCCCGCAACGCTAGCTCCCGAGGCCAATCTCCTGCGCAGATTGGGGCAAGTTCCTACCGATTGGTGGTATAACTTTTGGGTACCTCTTCAAGAGCTCACTTCTCCTGGATTTGTACTCAGCATAACAATTGCTTCTCTGCTTCTTCTCGGCAGTATTCCATGGTGGTGGAAGCCATTAAAATCTCGTCGTCCAATGATCTCAGTCGTTGATGAAAATGGTTGTACGGGTTGTACCCAATGCGCTAGAGACTGCCCCTACGAAGCGATCTCAATGGTTCCCCATCCAAACGGCAAACATATGTTGGCAGAGGTATCACCAATTCACTGCGTCAGTTGCGGAATATGCGCGGCGTCTTGTGCCGAGTTTGCAGTCGGGCCTCCTGGTCGGACACCTTTCGATCAACAACTCCTCGTTGATACGATTGCTACGGAAACGTCAACCGAGCGTTCGGCAAATAACGTAACGATTGTTGCCTGCAAGCACAATGATGGCATACCCGCATTTTTAGAAAATCACGCCAAGGAGAACGACGCGCTGCACTACGTCGATCTAAATTGCTGCGGGACTATTCACAGTGATACCCTAGAGAAATTGCTCTCGCAGTGCGGTGGTGTAGTCTTGGTTGGTTGCGCAGCACGCAACTGCGTAAACCGAGACGGGCTGGATCTATTGCAAGGACGTCTCTATGCCAAACGAGTTCCTTTTCTTTCACGTGATATCGATAGGAGCAGGCTCGTAGTCTCGTCTCATTCTGAGCTAGAAAAAACAGAGATCACTCAGAAGATTGAAGATCTACAGGAATATCTCAACGATACGGAATCACTACCTCGCAGCATTAGTCTAAGCAGTCGCCTGGCTTGGTACGCTAAACGAAGCGTCGCCACTACAATCCTCTTGGCCGTGATTGCTCTAGTAAGCCAAGCACCGATGGGCACTGAATCAAATCTCGCACTTCTGAGGGTAGTTGGCAGCCTTCCGGGACAAGTTTCACTTAGTTGCCGGCCACTCACTGAAAATGAGCGAGCAACGATCCCCGCTCATATGCAGCGAAAGGAAATATGCGAGCAAGAAACTGTTTCCTATAGACTTCGTGTCTACCAAGGGCAACAGCAGGTCCGAGAAACGAAACTTCTGCCACGATCCTCGCGCGGCGAACTGCCCCTTCTGATAATGGAGGATATAGAAATTGTTCCAGGCAATCACGATATTCGAGTCGAACTACAAGCCGAGAACCCAGACCATGCAAAATTAGACCAGCACCAGCTCAAATCCCTGGAATTCAAGGCCAACCAAATTGAAATCCTAGCGCTATCACCCAAGATAGGTGACAGAGAAGTAAAGAGGTAAGTGACCGTAGTGATGCTAGGATCTCGGTAGTAGTTAAGATTCGTCCCTGTCGCTCAATCCCCAGGTACACGAAAACGGCTGCTGCCAAATGTGGCAACAGCCGTTTCGCTTACTTAACTGAAAATCCTGTTTAGGCGGCCTTCTGCTTTCGTCGCCTTACGAGGCCCAAGAGACCCGCTGAAAGCAGCGCCATGGTGGCCGGTTCCGGAACCTCAGTTGTTCCGTGAATATCTCCGTGCAACTGAAACGGCTCATTAAACAAAGTAAAGTTTCCACCGGGCTGGGACTTAACCCAGACATCAAATTGCCCGTTCTCTCTCAACAGGAAGTTAAACGGTATTCCAGCGATGTCACCAAACTTCGCATGATTGGCGCCAACGTTAGCGAATCCGCCATAGACATTAATAGTTTCAGCCTCGAGCGGCCTATTGTCGAAATCGAGCTGAAAAGAGAACGTACCATCACTGGTTGATGTCCCCTCTCGACCAATGGCAACTATCGGCTTATTCGGATCGCCAACAGTCGGTCCAAACTCTAGGTCTAAGAAAGTCAAATCTAAACTGGCTGTAGATGTCCCAATGGTGGCACCACTACGGTCTTGCAGCGCTCCTTCAAAATCACCGAATAGTCTGGCCGAGCCATCATCGGTATCGAGAGTTAGAGTCAATCCACTTAGGTCGAAGGCAGAGCGATACGTATAATCGCCTGCGGTAGTTCCCGCTTCATAGAATCGGGGATAAAAAGTTCCGCTGTCGAATTTATATTCTAACTGTGTTGCTTGTGCGCTCGCTGCAAAGAGCAGTGCTGCACAGACAACCAAACACACTTTCACCACTTTCATTCTGCAATCCTCTCATTTGTGCAATTGCCATGACTTAGCCCTCTATCCAATAGGTTATTGGCCAAATGAAGGCCGTAGCCTCATTATTCAGCTGGTAAAATCGGGCTGTCGCTGGCCCAAACCAGCCGAGGGAACGGCTCAGACAAGAGAAATATTGGGTATTTACCGCAACTTAGGAAGTCGACTGCCGATTCGGAATCGAGAATTTCGCGATCGACGGAAAATTCCCAGACTCCAGCTATGGCCGACCGAAAAGGACCGTGGCTTATCTGTCTAAGGCCTCAATGAGCTCTGCAATATCGGCTGCCATCGGGGCTTCAAAGCTGACTTGCTCTCTGCTGATCGGATGGATGAACTCCAGTCGGCAGGCATGCAGGGCTTGTCGGCTGATTCTCGATACGGCACCGCGTTTCGTCGTTGGAAAACAATTCGTCGCCTCGCCATAGACCGCATCACCGACTATTGGAGCCCCGAGCGCTTGGAGATGAACCCGGATCTGATGCGTTCGACCAGTTTTTAAGACTAGCCTTAATACATTGCCACAGGCCAATCGCTGCTCGAGCTGCCAGAGGGTATGTGCTGGCTTTCCGCCCTCTTCGAGAACAGCCATTTTCTGTCGAAACTTTGGATGTCGACCAATCGGCAACTCTATCTCGCCTGACTCGCCCACTCCCTTGGGTAGCAAGCGAGTCACGGCTAAGTATTCACGACGAATCGTTCGCGGTGGTAAGAACTGCTTAACCAAGCCCTGAAAGGCAGAATCAGTTTTTGCAACAACCATAAGACCGCTGGTGTCTTTATCAAGTCGATGCACCATTCCAGGACGGTGCACTTCTCCAACTTGTTTTTGAGATCCGCCAAGATAGGCGAGGAGTCCATTTATCAGTGTGCCTGAGGGCTGGCCCGCTCCCGGATGCACGACGAGCCCTGCCATTTTATTGAGAACGAGCAGGTCATCATCTTCGAACACTACGTCGATCGGAATGCTCGAATCGGCTTCAAGCGCGAGTGGCACCACCGGAGGAATGCGAATTCGCAGTAGATCACCGGCTTTCACTTTGTGAGAAACTTTGCTCAAGATCTGTTCGTTGAGACTCAAATGTCCGTCATTGATCCACTGAGCTACTTTGCTACGGGTCGGCACTTGCGTGAGGGATTCTTCAGCGGACTCCCAAGCTTGAAGATAGCTCGAAAGTAGTGCATCTATGCGGTTTCCAGCCTC
>CBDUGV010000320.1:0-4465 GCA_965366815.1 uncultured Bdellovibrionales bacterium
AATCCCCCCTTTATGCTTCTGGGGATTTCGGTGGCGGAGAGGGGGGGATTCGAACCCCCGGTACGGGATTAGCGCACACACGCTTTCCAAGCGTGCACCTTAAGCCACTCGGACACCTCTCCATTTGGACTGTGAATGCGAGAATATAGATTTACGCAGCCAATCAGGCAACAAAAGCGACGCTTTTTTATTTCCGATTAAATATATATACTTGCGCGACTTTTTTTGGTTGAGAATAACCTACAAAATAAGCGCGGGAATAATGAATCGTTTAGCTCAAGAGAAGAGCCCCTACCTGTTACAGCATAAAGATAACCCGGTTCATTGGTATTCCTGGGGTGAGGCGGCCCTGCAGGCGGCGCGTGAACAGGAGAAGCCGATATTCCTCTCGATAGGCTACTCGACCTGTTATTGGTGCCATGTGATGGAACGCGAGTCTTTTGAGAATCACGAAGTGGCGGCGGCTCTCAACGAGGATTTCATTTGTATCAAGATCGATCGAGAGGAACGACCAGATATAGATAAAATCTATATGGATGCCGTAGTCGCATTAACCGGTCAGGGTGGCTGGCCACTCTCGGCGTTTCTTACGGCCGATCTAAAGCCGTTTTATGGTGGAACCTATTTCAAACGCGAACAGTTTCTCATGTTGTTGAGTAAGATTGTTCATGCGTGGAAGGAAGATCGAGTCAGCGTCGAAGAATCTGCTGCTAGTATCTATGAAGCTCTGAAGACGACCTCACGCTCAACCGCGGCGCACGAATTGGGAGAAAGCGTTTTAGCGTTAGGGTATCAGCAGTTCAGTGAACGATATGATCCACAATTTGCTGGGTTCGGTGATGCACCGAAATTTCCTCCGAGCGGTGCCCTTCTCTTTCTCCTTCGAGAATACCGGAGGACGGGGGAAGAACAGGCATTGTCGATGGTAACTACTACCCTCGATCATATGGCGCGTGGAGGAATCTACGATCAGCTTGGCGGCGGGTTTCATCGCTATGCGACTGACGAACGCTGGTTGGTTCCGCATTTTGAGAAAATGCTCTACGACAACGCATTGCTCGTGCGGTGCTATCTCGAGGCGTTTCAGACAACATCGAATCAAATGTATGCCGACGTTGCTCGGGAAACACTTGAGTATGTCTTACGTGAAATGCGAGACGAAGAAGGTGGTTTCTACTCGGCTCAAGATGCGGGCGATGTTGGCAAGGAAGGTGAATTTTTTGTTTGGAGCGAACAGGAAATCAGCGAGTTGCTTAGCGAAGAAGAGTTTGAGGTGGTGCGCCGACTCTATGGGGTGACTGCATTCGGTAATTTCGAACACAACCTGAATATATTGCATCTCCAGGAGGGGCTTGAGTGGTCGGCAAAGTACGACGCAGTAGCGAAATCTGCATTGGGAAAACTATTTTCCGTGCGTGAAGAACGACGACGTCCTCATTTGGACGACAAGGTGTTGACTGCTTGGAACGCGCTGATGATCTCGGCGATGTGCCAAGGCTACCAAGTGCTCGGGGATGAGCGATACCTGGATGCCGCGAAATCGAGTGCGTTGTTTATAGAAAAGTGGCTTTATCGCAACGGAGAGATCCAGCGGCGCTATCGGGACGGCGAGTCGAAATATCAGGGATACTTAGACGATCATGCCTACCTGATACAAGCGCTTCTCGATCTCTACGAGTCAGACTTTGATTTGAAATGGTTGGAGTGGGCTCGAACGTTGCAGTCTCGAACCGATCAAGTATTTTGGGACGCCGATCAAGCCGGGTATTTTTATACACAAGAGGGCGATCCCACTATCCTGATACGCAAGAAAGATGTGACAGACGGTGCAATCCCGAGTGCGAATGCAGTGGCATTGTTAAGTTTGCTTCGATTGTATCATCTGACGTACGAGGAAGCGTACCGGGAACGTGCTGACCAACTTCTGCGATCCCTTTCTGGTTTTCTAGTTCAGTATCCATCTGCATTAAGTTATTCGTTGATAGCCCTGGATTTCGACCTGAGTTCGGTAAAAGAGGTGGCGATAATCGGAAATCCTACATCCCAATTGACTCGAGATGTCTTAGGGTATCTGCGATGCAATTTCCTTCCACACAAAGTGGTTGCTTGTGCGCCGAGCGGATCGGAGGAGCCGATGCTTGTCCGAGGAAAGCAGACCAAGGCCTCAGAAGCTGTTTGTTTCGTTTGCGAAGATCGAAGCTGCTTGGAGCCAAGCGACGACGTGAGTGCAGTGAAGGCCCTGTTTGAGGCCTAGTTCTTAGGCCGAATTCTTAGTTATTTTGAAGACTTGGCGAAGTCCTGATTAATTCGACTTCCAACTATCAGGTTCTGCCCGGAATCTACCGAAAAACTAAGTGGGACTTCGCATGAAATTAACTAACATGAGGGTCGCTTTCATGAAATGCCCGCGTTGTGAGTATTCTTTTTCTTCCAATAGAGATGTGTGTCCACGTTGTGGGCTTGATGTGCAGAAATGGGCTGCCAAGCGTGGTCGTGCGAGAAATATGCGACGATCGACTCGTTCGGAGAACCATAGGGCAGGTCGGCGTCCCGTGGTGAGAGAAGTTCGCAGATCGTTAGCGAGCGAAAAGCGAGAGAGTTTGAAACAAGACGTTTCCGATCTCCTAGACGGCCTCAAAGAATTGAGCAAAGGTGGCAAGCTTAAGATTCGCAATGCTTCTGAATCAGCACAGACTCGATCTGTGGTGAGCAATCCGAATAGCTATGACGCTATTAAAGCGGAATGGGATCGTCTGGACGAAGATGTAACTGCTGATAAACCGCACTTGGTTGGAGGAGAGGTTGCTCCACTTGAAATCGATTTCAACGATCTTGTAGCTGATATGTCGCCAAAGAAGAAAGATGATGTTTCTTCAACTTCGAACGAGCGAACGAAAGTGCTTGACGATGCGATATCAAAGAATAAACCTGAAGAAGTGTCGTATCATGACCTTCGTGCGGTAAAGCCAATACGCGATCGACTCACATCTGGAACAAAGCGAACGGTAGTTCCGCAAGGAAAGTCTCTCGATGAGCTTACTCAGGTGATTGAACGAAGTTCGGATGCGAAAAAGGGTAAGAAATCCAAGAAGCAGCAAGCAGAGTTTGATAAGCTTTCTGCGGTATTTCATACGACCAATTCGGACAGCAGTAGTCAACATCCAGTAGTGCTGCCTGAAAAGAGCTAAGGACTGCCTCTACGGCTACGCGGCGATTTTTCTCTGAGAATAGACTATTTTACTCGACGGCTGTTTCTCGGTTTGCGCCTTTTTTGTCTTTGGCGTGAACTTAGCTCGAACAAGCTTTCTCTGTATAACCTTTTCCCGCTGACCATTCTTTCGCGGATATTTGAATCGAACTCGTTCTGCTTCGCGCTTAAATTCGTTCTTCTGGTCGCAGAGAAACTGGTTCCGGGCCGAGTTTGCCTCCTGAATGATAAGCTTCGTCTGACTCAACAAATCATTGCTGAGTTTCCGCCACTCTTCCAGCGTAAAATTTTGTTCGATACTTTCTTGACTCCGACCATCGCGTGGCAATTGGATTGCCAGTTCACCACCCGTAAACGTCTGTTCAATCTCAGAAATTGCATCAAGTTCGCTCGTCGTAGCAAGAAGATTCATTCGAGATTTTGCGACATTCGCGCGAGTGAGCGCTTCGTTCAGTTGGTAGAACGATCGGACTCCGTCACCAGAGATGTAGCCGAAGCAGGTGTGGAGGTCTTTCTGAAACTCCAGCGCCATTTTGGACACAGCATCAATTTCTTTGTCGAATTTCTCGATGCAGCGATCGGCAGCCTCTTGCCGCTCTCTTCGCTCATTCAAGTTGGCTCGTGTTTTCAGAGCAACCCAAACCAACAGCGCGGCAAGTGCGAGACTCAATGAAATAGCTGTGATGCTCAATAAAATATGCATTGTTCTGTTGACCTCTTCCTCATGCACTGATCCGCAATTTTGGCCCGAATACTTCAGAAAAATACGATTCCGATGGCCGTATCGCACCTGAGTAGTTCGAATCTGTTTGAATGAGTGAGTGATTAATGCTTGTCTTTAGAGATAGAATTGCAAACTTGGCAGGAATTGTGCAGATGCAGGACAGTCTTTTTCAAGGATTCTTAGACACCTTTCGGCTCAAAGTTGAAGCGGACGTGATACCGCAGCTTGGTGAGAGGCCAACCGATTGGCATGTCCATCCTTGGGACAAGGCAACCACGCCATTTCTATTGTCTGGGGAAATGCCATTGGAGCTCTGTCGAAGCATCGAGCTCGATGAGGTGCGCGATGCTGCATCGCTGATCGGTATCCGGAGATGTATGCCGATTCAAGTGAGCGATCCGGGTGCGGGGGAGCTTCGCACCGTAGATCTTTGTCAGCAGGAGGCGCTTCGACTCCGGGCGATGGCGGCTTTACACGATGAGGTAGTTGCTTGTTGTGTTGGTATTTCGACTGAAGGTGACCGAGATGAGTTG
>CBDUGV010000321.1:0-4436 GCA_965366815.1 uncultured Bdellovibrionales bacterium
ATCTGCTGCATTTACTGTTACGGCTTGCGATGGCCGTAGCGATGTATGTCGCCTATATTCTACTACTAGAGCGCGATCTCGTTAGCTATGCGCTTACTCAGTATCGTCAATCACGCGGGTAAGCATTTTTGAAAAATGCGATACGTAGCTTGACTCCGAGTAGTCTCGTTGGACCATTTCGAAACCCTGGGCCGCATAATGTTGTCGTTGCTGAGGGTTGGCAAGGAGCTGTCGCAGACAGTCGGCAAGCTGTTCGACGTTCTCCGATTCGAAAAGGAGACCGCATTGTTGATGCTCCAAATAGTGTGGAATACCGTCGACCTTCGCGGCGACGACTGCCTTACGATATGCCATTGCTTCAAGCAATACTCTCCCCATTCCTTCAGTGCGAGAGGGCAGGACGAGTAGCGTGCATCGGCTCATGAGGTCCATCGCCGCGGCTTTCTTTAGACCAGGTCGGCGCAATTCGATTCTCGGCTCTCCGTCGGCCAATCCATCAAAATACGCTTCGTCGCCGAAATCCCAACCCACTACAATGAGGCGAATATCGGGATACTCTTCCTTTATCGCCTGGAAGGCTTTTATGAGGACGTCGACTCCCTTTAAATACCAGGGCCCGCCCAAGCAGTAGATGAAATTATCGTCGATATCGCTCGGCGTGTGTTGGCTGATAGTCGTAAACTCATGGAAGACACTTCTCGGTTTCCCGTCCAAGTAGGAATAGGGGGCAACTTGATCGGGGTAGAGGAGGCGTAGGTGATGCGCCCGCAAAGTGGCAACGCGAACAAGCATATTCGCAATTCGATTCTTTACCTGATCAAAGAAACTTCGCTTTCGACTGTCGGCGATAAAAGCAGTAGCAGGATTTCCCGGGAATTCTATAATCAGCTTCGCACCAGTCAAGAGTTGCAAAATGCAGGCAGCGAAACCGGTTCTATTCGTACCGTAGCTTACGATCGCCTGATATTTCTCTTTGCCAAAGTGCAATCGCACTCCTTTCCAGACTAGGAAAGAGATTTCCCACATTGTTTTGACTGCGCGGGGGAGTTTAGAGCTGTAGCAAAAATGGTACCGAAACGAGCCGACGTCGCGAGTTTCAGGATTATTGAGGCTTGGTTGATCCCAGGATCTAAGAAGTACATCTCCTCGACAATGAGCCGAAAGATGAAATAAGGCGTCTTCCTCAGGGTTTGTCGGCGGTGGGACCGGGCCAGGACGTAGGAAAAGGATGTTATACATACAAACCAACTGGTTTTTTCCCATGTCTCTAGTCTATAATGTTGCTAGGGATTGGATGCATACTAAGCAGCTAGGAATATATGACATGAGCAGAGCGATACTATCAATACTAATCGGATTCTTTCTTCCGCTCTCAGTCCTTGCGGAGGTGCCCGATGCGCCGGTAATCCTTGATTTCGGTCCGGCTGGTTGTGTGCCGCAGACGGAGGTCTGTGGAGACGGAATTGATCAGGATTGCAATGGGAGCGATAAGCTTTGCGCAGCTGGAGCCGATTCCGATTTAGATGGTTTTGTTGCATCGCTCGATTGTAACGACGCCGATAAGAAAATTTACCCTGGTATAAGTGTTCCGTGCAGTGCTGCAGGTTGTTCAACGGGCAGCCAGACTTGTCAGGCCAACGGAAGCTATACTGCGTGTTCCTGTACTCCGCTGTGCGAGGCGACCGGGAGCGGACAATGCCGATACATCTCTAAGTTAACGGGGAACGATTCTAATCCCGGAACCTTTGAGCAGCCTTGGAAGACCTTCGCGCCGATATTCCACTTTCGCTGTTTTTCCGGAAGTGGGCCTGGATGCCCGGGAGATGTTGCTCCAGCAAATACCTACAGCCTACAAGCCGGGGACGTGGTGTATGTAATGTCCGCGCTGTACAACGAGTCGTTTGATGTCGAAGGTACAAGATACTCACTGCACCTGTCGGGGCGAAATGGAACTGCCGCACATCCGATCGTCGTGAAAGCCTATCCCGGAGCACATCCGGTAATCGCGCCGGCATCGCAGGCAATGGGAATCTATATCCACAATTCGTCTCATGTATTGATTGAAGGGTTCGAAGTCAACAGAGCGTATCAGCACGGGGTGCGCACGAGCGACTCTTCGCATTTAGAGTTTCGAAATATGTGGGTGCATGACACCGACGGAGTCGACAATTCGAATATTGCCGGTGTGCGTGCAAATGAAACGGTTGACTGGTCTTTTCACCACAGTCTGATTCATGACAACTACGATAGAACAAACGCGGATACCGGCGGTGTTCGAACCGAGAACAGCAGAAACATAGTACTGTTCGGTGGGGGTAATGTTCGCTTTCACCATAACGTCATCTTTCAAACGCCCGCGACAACTGCGAACAAGACGGGCTCATGTATTGTGCATAAACATCCGCTGAATCATCCAGGTGGAACGTTTGAAGTTGACCATAATATCTTCCGCAATTGTTATTTTGCGGCAATTGGGAGTTGCTCATATGGAGGTCGGTTTCACCACAATCTGATCATCGATAGCGACGAGAGTATCAGTATCCGAAATCACGGTGGACCACCGAGCTTCTATGACAACGTAGCTGAATACAACACCATCATTAATACACCGGGGTTTCGCTATTCCCCAACGGAAGCGATCTCAGCTGGTGGTACCATGGGGTTGGCCGTCTTTCGAAAGAATATTGTAGTAGATAATCACCCTTATAATACTGATTCGGGTGGGATATTGCGGATTGATACGTACGGGACTCTGGCGACACAGACTGCGATGCAAGCATCTGGAGATTTGCAGATAAACGAGAACTGCTATCACAACACCAGTCATCCAGTCAGATTCGCGTATTACTCGAATATTCCACAAGGGGGCCTCTATACGCTAGCAGCTTGGCAGGGGAAGGGGTACGATCTCCAGAGTTTTGTGACCGACCCACAACTGAACGCTGACAATGCTCCACAGAATGCATCCTGCTCTGGTTTCGGATACCTTTCGCAGTGGTAGTGTCTCGAATTGTGGTGTGTGAAGCAGTGGTTTGCCGGAAATCAAATTTTTCAGTATTCGAACGTTCGATTTATACGCATGTCTCTTGAATTATTCCCGCCGTATCCAAGGGTTTCGGTCATTGTTCCAACCCTGAATGTCGATCACTTTATTCGAGGCTGTCTTGAGTCTGTGGTCGAGTGTTCCTATCCGAGTTCGGAAGTAGAGATCATTATCATCGATAATGGATCCGAAGATCAGACCGTTGAGATCGCAAAAGAGTTTACCGATCATGTGCATGTTCATAAAGGTATTACGATTGCTGAAATGAGAAATCGTGGAGCGGACTACGCCACGGGCGAGGTCTTGGCCTTTCTCGACTCGGACTGCCTTGCCGATTCAGAGTGGATGAAGGCTGGGGTACAAACGGTTCTCGAGGAAGAGTGTATCGGTGGCTCCCTGTATGAGATTCCAGAGGACGCGGTTTGGCTTGAGCGAGATTGGTTCACGTTGCGAAGTCCCGGTCGAGTAGAAACCACGCATACCGGAGCAGGCAATCTCTTTATTACCAAGAAGCTTTTTACTGAAGTCGGCGGTTTTGATACCTCGCTGATTACAGGGGAAGATGCTGAGTTTTGCGCGCGAGTGGCAAAGGTCGCCAAAGTAATCTCCGATGAACGGATTCGTGCTATTCACCTGGGTAATCCAAAGACGTTGTATCAATTCTTTCGAAGAGAGCTTTGGTATGGGCTCGGTGCCTTTGGTTCCTTTCGTGTGAATTGTTTTGATAAACCGCTTCTTGGAACTATCGCGTTTCTCCTCTTAACGATTATCCAGATAGTCGGCCTTGGCGTTTGGGCATTTGGAGCGGGATGTACCCTGTTCGCAGTTGGCAGCTTCGGTGTGCTCCTGTTGCTCGCATTGACAGTCGCACATCGCCGAAAGTGGTTGAGAGGAGTCGGCCACGCGACCCGTTTACTGCTCTTGTACTATATTTTCTATTTTGGACGTTCGATAGCACTCTTTTACGTACTGTTTGACAAAGAGCTGTATCATAATATCAAGCGAAAATCGTAAGGTATGAGATTCATGAAGGTTCCTTTCCCCTCAATGCTGAGCACTTCGATTTTGTTTTTCTTGCTTACTGTCGCGGGATGTAGCGGCGGCGGCTCGGGGAGCACGGCTACTTCAGTATCCGCTTCAAGTAGTATGTTGGCCAGTTGTGCCAATCGCACGCCGCTTTTAGCCGAGGATTTTAATAACGCGGGACCCTGTGGGTTCGATGTAGATGTGTGGGACCTGATCGGGGTCGATACTCGGTTCGATCCTGCGGTCTACCGGCCCAATACGAGTCAAGAGAAATTCCTCGTTCCGGGAGATAATGGGGCTCCCCCTATACCACCGCGTGGTACCTGCGTTGCGAATTACTATTTGCAGCGTGGAACAAACGAGCAGA
>CBDUGV010000322.1:0-4395 GCA_965366815.1 uncultured Bdellovibrionales bacterium
TTTTTGTTTATGGCATCTTTTTTCAAAGGTCATCAAATAAAAAGAAAAAATTATGTAATATAAGTTTTTGGTTTCAATTATTTTTGCGGTCTTTCTGCTTGGTTGTGAGTTGGTTTCTTAAAGAAGGTTCAGACACTTCGCCGGAGAGGTATTTTTCGAGCATCTCCTCGTGATTGCCTTTCAGAAAACGAGTTTGTGGAAATTTGACCTTAAAGTCGAGCATAAGATCGATAACGGCCTTACTATCCGGGCCTCGATCTATGTAGTCACCAAGGAAAATTACCAAATCATCATTGGAAAGACCTTCGGCCTCTTCTAGATGCCGCAGCAGTACTGCGGGCTCGTCTGGACAGCCGTGTACATCACCCACTACATAGACACGCTCACCGGCTGCCTGTTCAATTGAAGCCGTAACTACCAAGGTCCCTCCTCCTACCGAAATCTCATTATCTTTTAGCGACCCGCTTAAGTGGACACATTAGAGAATAAAACTAAATAACGGGCAAGGCTCCAAGCGATAAGTATTAGCTCTAATGGCTCTCTTTTGCCGCAGTAAAAACATAAAAAACCTAAACTCTTGATATTATTGGTTTTTTTAGAAGTGCGGCATAAGCCCTAGTTGCAGGGCTAGCTCATATCTCTCGTAAAGCTCAGCAAAAAAAATGCCGACATCAAGTAAGTGGGGAAATTGTCACCCGAATAGCAACATGTTCGTTGGAAAAAGTGGGGAGCTGTGGAAGAAGAACCGCAAACACCAGCTGAAGGCGCGGCCAGCAATCACGATGGTCTAAACCTGCCGACCGGCACCATTGTCGGCGGGAGCTACATTATTTTTGAATGTCTCGGATCACGGGCGGACTCCGCCGTGTATAAGTGTCGCCACAAGGATTTGGCTGGCCCTTTCCTGGCAATGAAAATTTTACACCCTTCATTGATGAGTAACGAAGAGGCTGCAGCGCGCTTTCATCAAGAAGTTGTCGCCTCATACAACGTGACCCATCCGAATGTGGTTCGCACGCATGAGTTTATCAGTGATGACACGACGATTGCCTACACCATGGAGTTCATGGAATATGGCACTTTGAAAGACCGGCTCGAACAAGACGACCCGCTTGATATTGAAGATACGGTAATAGTCGCTACGCAGATTTGTGAGGGTCTACAAGCAATTCACAATGCGGGATTGATTCACCGAAACATCAAACCCGGCAACATTTTCTTTTCAGCCGACGGCACAGTTAAGATCGCCGATTTCGGAATCGCTCGCTCAAGCAGCGGCCCTCGATTGACAAGCCACGGACAAGTACTGGGGACTGTTGGATACGCCAGCCCAGAATACTTAGAGACGGGAGAAGTCGACCGCCGTTCTGATATTTACGCCTTTGGAATGATTCTCTATGAGATGATTACCGATCGCTATCCTTTTTCAACAGCGAATCCGCTCGAATCACTCAAGCAGCGACTCACCAGCGACCCGGTTTCTCCCAGTGAAATTCGGGCAGAGTGTCCACTGGAGCTGAGTAACGTCGTACTCAAAGCATTGAGCAGAAGCCCTAGCCAGCGGTACCAAAGTGTAGGCGAGATGCTCGAAGATATTGCGTATCTAGGGCTTGCTGCATCGGTAAACAGCGGTGCTTATACCCCTCGCGATGCCGTCGATCAGATCCTTTCTGAGGACGTCGTTTCAGACCCCTATGTTGAGCAGGGGTATCAGTTAGAAGAGTTTCAACGACCTATTCGCAAACTCCTCGACTCACAAGTGAAAAAGCGCCTGGCAATTGGTGCCTTAATATCGGGAGTTCTCGTAGCACTCTGCTTTGCGTTGGTGGCGGCAATAGGCACAAACACCAGTGGAAAATCACTTCAAGAAATCGCCGAAGAGAGACCCGAGGTAGTTGCGGTAGAAGAAGAAAAACCCGTAACCGTAGAGGCGGTAGCTCCCGTGGTTGCTCCTGTAGAGCCCACTCCGGTTGTAGCAAAAAAACAGCCTCCGACGCGAGGGATAAAGAATTTCTTTGGATTGGCAGAAGGCCCTTCAGAGCTACCCCCCGCTGCACAGCCAGAAACCCATACTGTCGTACTCGGAGAAACAATTAACGGCATAGCTCAGCGATACTCTGTTTCACCGCGGCGATTGATGGAGCTAAATAGTATTTCGAATCCGAAACGCTTGGAAGTCGGCACAGTATTGCTGCTCCGCTAACGGAAATTGGTTGGAATTCAGACATAATATAGAATGAAGCATTTCCTCGAAACATTGGGGCTCGATGAGCATGCTAATTGGCATGACATTCGCGATGGCTACCGTGATCAGATGAAAATCTGGCATCCCGACCGCTTTGCCGGAGACGAGCGTTTACTTCACAAGGCCGAGGAACAAACCAAAAAAATTCACTACGCCATTCGACGACTGAAGGAACTGCGAGCCGACCTTGAGGACAGCGAAGAATCGTTTGACGAGGATGCTCCTTTTATTGAGCAATACGCGCAGCTGACCGCCGGCTACGGGAGGCATGGATACGCGACTCGGGAAGATCGGAGCGAAGGCTACAATCAGGAATCCTTTGCCAACTGGGAAGCTATCCGCAAGACAGTCATCTCGACTGTGAGCGAAAGCGCAGCTCGACTCTCGGCCGTTGTTCGAGACAAAGGTCAACGTCGCCGCTCCGTAGTTATCAAGACCACGAGAGTAAAGCGAGGCAGCAACGCCCTCACATTCGCACTCTGTTCGGGAATCTTGGTTGTCGTTGCCTGTATCGGCGCACTCAATCTACCGAAACTAATGCGAAACCCCAATGTCGCAGCTGCTCCAGAGAATCAGCTGAGCCGGGAGGCCGAACGAGAGATAACTCAGATCATGTTAAACGAGCCGGTTCCGATAGGCGAAGAAAAGAACATGGAGCAGAAAATCAAGCAGATTTCCAAGAGAAAAACTGAAACACGACCGGCGCTCATCACAGCGGCAATGAACTGCGATGAGAAACTCGCTGCGAAACTGTTGCGGCAAGGCAAGAATATCAATCACGTAGATACCGGCGGTCAAACGGCATTGATTTGGGCCGCAAAGCGCAACTGCCCCGGGGTAGTCCGTATTTTGCTGGACCGCGGCGCAGATCCCAAGAAGACCTCAAAAAACGGTTTCACTGCTTATCGCTGGGCCGAGTGGTATAAGAACGATGCGGCAAAGCACATCTTAAAGAAAGCCGGCATTAAGAAATAAACGCTAGAGCAAACAACAGGTCGGCCAACCGTGCCTGCTCAGCGTGGAATCCTTTCATTCCACTGTGATAACCGCTCCCGTATTGTTGGGCGCAGCAAGGGTGATATCCAAGTCAGGGCATCGGACCTTCTTCAGTATTTCGTCCATGAATCTCTTCGCCTGCCACTCTATACAAAAGACTGCGGCGACCGTGGGACCCCAAGAACTTTGAGCCACGCCGCGAATGCCCATAGTGCGCACCGTTGAAACGAGATTCTCAATTCGCTTGCTGGCAAACGGGCCACCCTGGGCTTGCTTAAAACAGAGCCCCGCTTGGTAGCCGTAGTGATAGAGCAACTCGGAAAAGCGACTGTGTCGCCAGCACCTTGCAGCGGATCGCATCTGATTGGCCAGTCGCCGAAGCGTCTCGCTGTTCTGTTTAGGAACTGGAGGCAAGCGATTGAAAGCCATTTTCTCTCTCACTCCTGAAAGTCCTCTCGCCTCGTCCTTGAGTGTCAGCAAGACAAATCGCCACTCCGATGGCGTTTGCACTCGTTCGTGCAGTCTCGCAACTGCTTCTCCACGCTTCTTGCCACGTTCGTAGAGTAATCCTCCCAGCCGTGCACCATGTGTGCCAATCGCCGATCGCTTTCCACGACCAACAATTGCACCCAATTCGGCAGCTTCGCGGGGTTTCTGTCCTAGGAACGTTTCCAACCCAGAGCCCACGGCCATCCCAAGCTGGGTGCCAACTCCAAGTCCGGTGTGTTCCTCTGGACACTTTTCCACTTGAATCTTGCAATTCGGTAGTGAAGTCCCAGTTGCCGAACTAAACCGTTCGGCGAAAACCCGTGCGCGCTCGGCGTACGGACCCGTAACGCAAAACGCGTCATCGGCAGTAATTGATACTCGCACTCCAGGATTGTTGATCATCACACCAAGACCACCGAACTCGCGTTCGCCGGGTTGGTTAAATGACAGCAAGCCAAAGTGCAATCGGCTGGGTGCATCGACCCGGATAGTAGTGTTGGACACCTGATGATCTCCCCTCAGAAAAGAAGTGTTGAGTTTTAGCTATCGATGAAATGGTTTTAGATTTTTTTGAAACAACCTTCGCCAACCTGTTGTCTCTCTGCGACTTCCCTTGGGGAGAACGTGGAGAGTCGAAGAGACGACAACAGTGAACTTCTACGCGG
>CBDUGV010000323.1:0-4389 GCA_965366815.1 uncultured Bdellovibrionales bacterium
CTGCGAAGAAAAAGCCTGCAACGAAAAAGGCTACGGCTAAAAAGAAGCCCGCTACCAAAAAAGCTATGGCTAAGAAAAAGCCTGCCTCGAAAATGGCAGCTCCGAAAAAGCCTGAGCCAAAGATTAATCCTCCAAAGAAGCCAGTTCTCACTGCGCCGAAGAACAAGACTGCCTATACTCAGTCTGAGCTGTTCGACTGCCTCACGGGATATTGTGGCTTTAGTTCTAAGAAGGATGCCAAGGAATTCTATGCTCAGTTTTCTGACATGATTCAAGGAGCATTGAAGAGCGGGTATCGTGTCGTATTGCCGGGCCTTGGAAAGATCCAAGTCCGAAATACCAAGGCGCGTATGGGTATTAATCCGCAAACTCGTGAACCAATTAGCATTCCGGCGCGCAAAAAAGTGCGATTTACGCCAAACAAAGCACTAAAGGATGCGGTCCTTTAGATTGCTTTGTTTAACTGGAATTAGGACGCACAGCTCCAATACACTAGGTATTTGTTGCTGTGCGTTTTTTTTGCCGTAGAAATTAGAATTTTTGCTATACTAGAGACCGTCTAATTTTTTCGGGAACGCCTTCACTGCTGGGAGATCATACATGCCAAAGCTAATAGTTGCCCTATCTCTGTTATCTGTTGCATTCGGGGTTACGGTTAATACAGGTCACGCGCAAGATGCAGACCCATTTCTATCTGCACTTTCGCTACGCCACGGTGGAGCTACACTTGAGAGTTTGGAAGAGATCGCTGGGAGTCGGGAAGCGGTGGTTGCTCGACTTCTCGAAGCAAGACATCTAGAGAAGCCACCATTCGCCGGTATCGCAGCACAGAAACTCCTGCTTCAACTTGCCGATCGATCAGATGTCCAGGATGCTATTGACCAGGATATCGCATCGCCTGAGTATTTTGGGCTCGCTCGTATTGTTGTGGTGCACCTCGATAAAGTGCCCAACGCTGAGGCACGCAGTCGATTTGCTCGAACTGCTTTATCGCGAGTCGAGCGTGAACCGAAGTTTCGGGCCTATGCGCGCACTTTGGTAGAGAGTAGCGACTCGGAAGTGAGTCGTTTAGCTCGAGAAGCTCTCGAGCAGTAGAAACGATCGTTTAGCAGAGAGAGCGATCGGAAATCGCTCTCTCGCCAAATCTCTATTTGACGCCAAAAGCGACCTTCATGTTTGCATGGTAAGAACTGACTTTGCCATTGGAGACTTTGGCAGAAGTTTTCATCACTTCAACCCCAGTAATTCCCTTGATGCTCTCGGATGCCTTGGCAATTCCTTGTTGCACCGCGTCTTCAAAGCTCTCATTCGAAATTCCAATAATCTCTATGACTTTTACTGCACCTTGTTCGATACGTTCGCTCATTTTTTCTCCTTCGGTCGGTTAGGGCACAGCCAATTGGCTATGCCAAAGTAATAGTACTGTTTTCCTACTGTGTAGGGTTAAAAACTAACTCATGCCGAGATAGTTTTCCGGCAACAACTTCAACTTCCTCAGTCACCGTTTTGCCATTGGCTTTCGCCTCAGCCAGATATTTACCTGGTAATGCCTGGTAGGTGGGCTGTGCGCCACCGCCATAGGTTATCAGCTTTTTAGTTTGGGTAATATCATCGTCGACAGACTTCTTTAGTGCCCAGCTAACCTTTACTGGCTTTCCACCTGGTGCCTCAACTGCAACGAGTTGTATTTTACCCTCAACGGGAAATTCCACTTCAACCGCAGTTCTTTTGCCAGCTATGACTTCGACTTGCTGTTCGGCAACTGCCTGGCCACGGACCGACTTAGCTTTCGCAAGGTAGGTGCCAGGCAATAGTTGATAACTTGGAGTATTCCCTCTGCCGTAGGCCACTAGCTTGGGTTCGTCCATGGAGTCTTCCGCAACCACAGTCATGAGTTTCCAAGTGATTCCGTCGAGCGCAGCTCCCCCAGCTGCGTGCACGGCCTTCAATTCAATGATTCCCTCTTGGGCAATGATGACTTCTTGCTTGACGCGTTTCCCAGCTACGACCTCGATTTCCTGCTCGGATGAAGCTTTACCAGCGGTCGACTTAACTTTCGCCGTATAGCGGCCAGGCAGTAATTGATAAGCTGGCGTGGCCCCTTTGCCCCAGGTAACCAGTTTCGGTTTACTCAGTTCGTCACTAGGGATAGTCTCGATTCTCCAAGTAACATTCTTCAGCGGCGTGCCTCCAGCTTCGGTTACCGCTTGAAGCTCTATGATGCCCTCTTGTGCGACCACAACTTCATAGCGAGTCTTTTTACCGGCGATTACTTCAATTTCTTGCTCAGCGCTCGCCTCGCCATTGACGGATTTCACCGATGCCAAATAGGTGCCAGGCACCATGCGGTAGGTGGGTGTAGCGCCCCGACCATACTTGAGTGTCTTAGGTTTCTCATTGATATCCTTGGCAATTGTCGAGACAACCCATTTCATATTCTCTAGCGGAGTTCCTCCAGGTTCCGTCACAGCGACAAGTTCAATATCACCTTCAGCCGCCAGCAAAATCTCTACCTTCTGCATTTGCTCTGCTGTGACTTCGATATCCTTTTCGCCGGTTGCATCGCCATTTTTCGACTTAACTTTGATGCGGTAGCTTCCTGGCTCAAGCTTAACGGTTGGAGTCGCCGCCGAGGTGCTACGCAGGTATTTGGGATCTTGCTCACCATCAGCGGGGAGCTGGTAAACCATCCACTGAACATCAGTAAGGGGTTCACCGCCCGCTTCGTTAACCGCAGCTAAGCCGACACCAGTCTCAACTTTGGCCACTTCCTGCACCGCGGCTTCAAGTGAGGATTTGAGACTGCCCGCATCCTTTGCGCTGAGGTATTTCCCTCCAGTTTCTTCGGCGATACACTTGAGCTGAGCAATATCGCTATCATTCGAAATATCGAAGCCGACGACATGTGTAGTGAAATCCACCCCAGCAGCTTCTAGTTGAGCCGCTACTTTACAAGGGTCTTGATCACAGGTCTCTATCCCGTCACTTACTAAAATGACTGTGGCCCGATCCTCGTTAAACTTCAATTCTTCAGCGGCACGGCGAACAGATTCCGTCAGTGGGGTTTTTCCTACCGGCTTGAGGGCATCTATTGACGCAACGAATGAGTCTTTCTGGAGCGAACCAACTGGAACGAGTGATTCGATGTCTTTGCAGTCAGCTTTGCGGCGATGCCCATAGGCGGTAAGACCAATCTCAATTGATTCATCCCAGTCCGTGACGAGATCTTTGACAACGTCCTTTGCGATATCGATCTTCGGTCGAGCGTCGATTTGACCCCACATACTACCGGAGGCATCGAGGATGATGATCACCTTATCTGAGGTCGGGGCCTCTTTCTCTTGGGCGCTAAGTGTTTTGACACATGTTAGCAATAGAATGATTACAAAGATCTTTAAGACCAGCTGCCGAGATACCATTAATTTGCCTCCGAAAAGCATAAAATTCGCTAACCATATCAGGTGGATATACACCATGAAGCAGCAGCACTCAAAAGCGCTTGCATAGTTATGAGTTACTTTCTGCTTCTGCTATGCTGGCCAATGAGGTGCGCTCTTTTTCCCAATGTTTGGTCATTCTCCGCTTAGTCTTCGAGCCCCTGTTTCCCTAAAAAGAACAATTAATGTCATTTCGAAGACTTACGGAGTTTTGGGAAGCTCAATACTTGACAAAAAGTATGCTTCAATTATATTAAGTGCAGTTCTTCGCTCTTAAATTGCTAACTGAAGGATTCTGGGTGTTTAGTGCTTCTTTGCAGATTCGACCGAATGCTGGGCGGGCACCGTCAGGCAGATTTTGATTCGTTTGGTGTTATTGAAGTGTTGCTGGCAACCGCGGTAAATGTCACGGCTACTGATTAACTGTCTTGTATTTGGTCTTGGTGTCATGCTGGCATTCGTATTTGCCATGCGCGGCCGCTTGCTCTCGTTTGCCCATAATTCAGGCTATCAACGAGCGACGATTTCCGTCGATCACTTAAATCTTCCCTCTACTCTGGATCAAAGCCAAGCCCGACTACTCTACGCGAAGCAAAGGCGATCGCTATTGCAAACGGAAGTCAGTTTAGAAGAGAGACTGGCAATTCTCTCAAGAGCGCTAGAGGAGGGGACAGAAGAATCCCTTGCTCTTCTAAGAAAAGAACATCTCCGAGTTATCCCCGACTATAGAAGGCGGATACTTCCACGATTGCGCTATCTCGCACTTGAATCCTTGTTTCAAAGATTCTCCGATGCTGATTGGCGCTCATGGCCGGTTGGTGCCCTTACGGCAGAAGGGGAGAGAACCGATGCACGTTATTTCGTGGACAAGGTCGTCGCAGTAAATACTGAAATTGGTCGTTCGCTCGAGACCGCAGCTCACCTGCTTCATGGCATGTACGTCAGTATATCC